>JAJXXA010000026.1 GCA_021781335.1 Actinomycetes bacterium | reverse complement strand
CCAGCACCTTGACGGGCAAACCGCTCGATCGAATGCGTTGACCCACCGCGGCACTCGCGACCGCCACGACCTTCGCGCCGTGTCGATTCACGAATTCCAAGAGTCGAGGTGCGAGTTCGAGAAAACGGTCGTCGAGGCCGGTGATGTTCACCACGAGTTCGCCCCCATCGATCGTCGCCGCGACCAGCGGTACAGCGGGTGGAACGACGACGACCTGACTGCGCTGCAGACCCAATTCACCCTGCACTTCGTGACTGGCCGAGCGACTCGACGCCACCAACACGGCGCCGCACGCAGCGGCCCGACGCAATTGGTTGATGCGCTGATGCTCACGCGATTCACCACGTAGCGGTCGCAGGTCGTCCACCGAGATGATCAGAGGCACATTCGCGGTGGGCGGCGTCGCCAGACCCGCGACGTGCACGACATCGAGCGGTGGCAACCGCAGATCGATCGCCGGACCGAGACTTCGACGCCACAGTGGAGACCACAGTGCGCGAAAAGCAATGCGCTGCTCGCCGGGTGACTTCACCGCGCTCTGGGTGCGAAAGCGCACCAAGTGACATTCGCCAGTGTTGCTGAGCGCATCGGCGAGGTCTGTCATGGTGTTGTCGAGTGACTCCAAGGACCCATCGAGGTCAAGGCCGACTCGAACCTGAGTGGTCGTACTCACGAAGCGAGAGCCAATCGACGCATGGCGCTGGTCCACTCGGGCCACAAGCCGACCGCCCACGGTCCGAAGTCCTCGGTGCTGGTGGCGACGACCCCAATGCCCTCCTCGACGTTGAGCAGCATCAGGGAACCACTCTGGCCAAAGTGACCGAAACTCTCCGGTGGCCAGTCACCCATCCAATGGGCCTTGTCGCCTCGAATCTCTGGTCCGAGGCCCCAGGGACAGGGCGAGAACCTGCCAAACCCTGGCACGATCCCCGCGAGGTGCGCCGCGTAGGGCGTGATGAAGCGGTTGCGTGTGTCGCGCGAGATCGCGTCAGGGCGAAGCCACGCCTCCGCGAGAATCTGCATGTCAGCGGTCGAACCAATCACACCAGACGACGGGCGACCATCGAGTCGTGTCGAGTTCATGCCAAGTGGGGTGAACACGCGACCGTCGAGCCACGAACCCGCATCATTACCCTCGACGACCGCCGCGACCGCCAGGTCGATGCCGTAGTTGGAGTAGATGCGCTTGGTCGCCACCTCGACCGTGGGATCATCGGCTTCCAACCCGAGGCCACTACTGTGCGACAGCAGATTCGCCAAGGTCGCACCGCGCGGTCCGAGTCGCTCACTGACCTGATGCAGCCCCCAATCCACTTCAACCGCGAAGGCCAACGCCACCGCCATCTTCGATACCGACGCCCATCGCCGGATCTCGTCGAGCGGACCACCCGTGTCAACGACCTCAACCATGCCCGCATCGAGACGAAAAACAACGTACGAAGGGTCACCGGGCCAACCGGGTACTGACGAAGGTGCGCTCACGATAATCGATGTTACCCAAGCGCCCCTAAAGTTCTTAAGGTGATAACAGTTCTCAGTGGCGGTGTCGGCGCCGCGCGACTCATTCGTGCGCTCAATCTCGTTACGGATCCCCGCGATATCACCGCCGTGGTGAACGTGGGCGACGACCTCGTGCTCCACGGCCTCACGATCTGCCCCGACCTGGACACCATCAGTTACACCTTGGCGGGACTCAACAACGACGAACTGGGATGGGGACTCGCGGGCGAAACGTGGCGCGTGATGGAAGAACTAGCGCGATTGGGGGGCGCCGCGTGGTTCGCCTTGGGCGACCGGGACCTCGCCACACATCTCTACCGGACCCAACGGCTCTTCGAAGGCGCCACCAAAACCGAGGTCACGCACGAACTGTGCGAGCGCTGGGGAGTACGCACGCGCCTGCTTCCTGTCACCAACGATCCGATCGCGACGACCTTTGACACCGAGATCGGTCCGCTCAGCTTTCAGGACTACTTCGTTCGTCACCACCACGATGTGGTGGTGAACGCCATCACGGTCCAAGGGGCGCTCACCGCCACCGTCACTGACGAGGCACTGAGCGCACTTGAGCAGAGCAGCCGCATCGTCATCGCGCCCTCGAATCCCCTCATCTCGATCGATCCGATACTCCAGGTGGGCAACGTGCGAGAGTTGCTCGCGAGTCGACGTCGGGACGTGGTGGCGGTCTCACCACTCGTCAACGGTGCCGCCCTCAAGGGGCCCGCGGACCGACTGATGCGCGAGCTCGGTCACAACGCCACCAGCGTGGGTATCGCCGATTTCTACCAAGATCTCGCGGGAACCCTCGTCATCGATCAAGCGGATCGAGAACTGGCCACCCAGATCGAGTCTCGTGGTATGAAGGTGCACGTGACCACCACCATCATGGCCAATCCTGATGATGCTCGTCGACTCGCCACCGTGGTCTTGGCGTGAACGAACTTCGCGTCATTCCCCTTCACGGCACCGGCGTGGTGCGCGCGGGCGACGACCTGGTGACCTTGATATTGGCGGGCATCGATGCGGCGTCACTCGAATTGCTCCACCATGACCTGGTCGTCGTCACGAGCAAGGTCGTCTCGAAATCCGAAGGGCGGGTTGTCGACTTCGACGGCACCGAAGAACACAAGCAAGCGCTCATCGAGCGCGAGTCCACACGTGTTCTGCGCCGACGCGGGCCGCTTCGAATCACTGAAACCGAACACGGCTTCATCAATGCCAATGCGGGCATCGATCTCTCCAACACCGACGCCGGCACCGCCGTGCTCTTGCCCAAGGACCCTGATCGATCTGCCCGTCGCGTGCGCGGCGAATTACGGCGCCGCCGCAACGTTGACGTCGCGGTCATCATCACCGACACCTTTGGCCGCGCGTGGCGACGCGGTGTGACCGATGTCGCTCTGGGCTCGGCGGGCATAAAACCGATTCTGGACCTTCGAGGTTCGAGCGACGCGAACGGCCGCGTACTCGAAGTCACTGAAGTCGCCATCGTCGATGAGATAGCGGGTGCCGCAAACCTCATTCTGGGCAAAGCCGAAGGCACACCGTTTGCGTTGGTGCGAGGTCTCGACGAGACCTATTTCGGTGAGGGCTCAATTGGTGACGATGTCGTGAGATCCGTGAACGAGGACCTCTTTCGCTGAGTGTGCCTCGCCCAGTCGGATATCGCCCGACAAGTGAGACCCGGGCGCCACTCGGACCTCGGTGCCGACCACGCACGTCGCACCAAGCTTCGACAGTTCGCCAATAACCGCTCGTTCGCCGATGATCGAGGAACGGACTTCGGCCCCCGGTTCGATCACTGAACCTGGCAACAGCACGACATTCTCGAGCACGACGTCAGCACCCACAACACAGTCGCGGTCGATGACCACGTTGGACAATGAAGCGCTCGACGCAACCTCGCTCGAGGTGTGGCGCCAGACTCCGTTCACGACATTCTCAACAGTCCGGCTCTCGTAGCGTCCCCACAGCAGATCGACGTTCGCACGAAGAAATGCCTGGGGGGTACCGGTGTCGATCCAGTAGCCGTCGTCAGCCATTGCGAACAACGTGCCCGCCGCCGCGAGTTTGGGGAACGTGTCGCGCTCCACGCTCACCCGGCCCATCGGTGCAATGTGCTCGAGCACGCTCGGCTCGAGGATGTACGTACCGGCGTTGATCAAGTTGGTGGGCGCTTCGCCCACCGGTGGCTTCTCCACGAACGCGATGACGCGCCCCTCCGCCGTCGTCGGCACGACGCCAAAGCGCGAGGGGTCCTCCACCGGATGCAAGGCAATAGTGGCCTCGGCGCCGTGGCGACGGTGAAATTGGATCAATTTGGTGAAGTTGAGGTCGGTCAAGACGTCACCATTGACCACAACGAAGGTTTCAGTGATATTCGCGTATTCAGCGGCGAATCGAATTGCTCCCGACGTGTCCAGGGGTTCGGGCTCGACGGCGTACGAGACATTGACCCCGCTAATGACCCCGCTCGGGTAGGCCTCGATGAAATGGTCGGGCAGATAGCCGAGCGACAGCACGGCGTCGGTGACCCCATGGCGGGCCAGCGCCTCGATCACGCACTCGATCATGGGCGTGCCCACGAGCGGCAGCATCTGCTTTGGGGTCGAGTACGTGAGCGGTCTCAGCCGCGTCCCTTCCCCGCCGACCAGAATGATCGACTTCAATATCAGCCCTTAGCGGTGGTCGTGGTCGTCGGCGCCGTGGTGCTCGACGTGGTGGACGACGAACTCGTTGGCGCGCTCGTGGTGGTACTCGGCGTCGTGGTCGTCGTTGATCCACTACCGGACGCCGCGACCGCGACGGCCTGAACCATGGCATTCGCGGTGGTCTGGCTCGGGACCATTGGCGTGACTCCGGCCGGGTCGAAGGCCATCGTCACACGAAGTTCCTGAGAGAACTTGATCGACGCTGGATTCGTCGTGATAGTTGGCTTGGTCTGTCCGAACGACGTCCAATAGGCGTAACTGACCTTGCCGGTCTGGCCCTTGTACTTAGAGGTCGATGGGCAAAGGTCGCCGTTTCGATAGGTGACCACGCCACTAGTTTGGGCGCCCTTGGTTGGTATCGCCAATTCACTCGAACTCGCGATCATCCCCGGATACTCATTTGCGAACTGCGCCAAGGTCGCGTTGTTGCCCGAGTCTGCGGCTGAGACAGGGCTGATCTTGATCACGTTGTGGGCCTGAACGGTGAGCCCGCCCTTGAACGTCGGGTCCGCGACGAGGCTCGGCAGTTGTTTGCCGCACACTTCAACCGAAAGCCCTGCGAACCAGGTTGTTCCAACGGTCGGTGCCGTGCCCTTCGCGGCTGTTGCGGGGTGCTGGTACTCATAGCGCGCAAAAACAGTCGCGACCAGTCCCAATACGACGATCACGATGAGAATGCCGTAGTAGTTACTAGGACGCGTCTTCTTATAGGCCTTACCGCCCCCCGACGATCCGACCCTACTTACCCATTTGCCTGCTGCGCTTTTAGCCACGGGGGCAACGCTACTAAAGAATTGGACCCCGCTGACACTGCGTAGGGGCGAAGGGACTCGAACCCTCACTGGAGGCGGTTTAAGCGCCCTGCCTCTGCCAATTGGGCTACGCCCCCACGTGCAGTTGTCGCGTTGTAACCGTAACGCAATCTAAGAGTTCGTGGAACTAACCGTTTTGTCATCGCAGTTCACTAGGCTTAAATCATGATTCGCGTGCGTCGTCGGGGCACGACTCGATCAACTCCCCTCATTGCAGTGGCCGCTCTCCTCGCTGGGCTCGTCATGCCCGTGAGCGCTCAGGCCCAATCCATCGCACAGACCCAAGCCGAGATCGCTCAGCTTTCGGCCACGCTCTCCCAACAGGAAAAGACCAGCGAGATCACGGCCAACGCTTACGATGCGGCCAAGGTGAACCTGGCCAACTTGAACGCGGACCTCATCAAACTCCAGGCCAAGGAAGTGGTGAAACGCTCCGCGATCAAGGTGACGTCTGGTCAACTCGCGACTGCGGTCGTGCGCGCGTACGTGGACGGTGCCTCAGAGGCCCAGATCCTGTCACTCTTCAACCAGAAGGTGACCACCTACGACGCGCGCTCGGTCTATCAAAAACAGGTCATCGGCGACCTCAACAGTCTCGAGAACTCACTGCGCAGCGAGAAGAAATCCCTCGACAGCACTCTCGCTGATGTGGCAAACCAGCGCGCAAAGGTCCAGCGCGAAACCGTCAACATGCAGAACCTCCTCGCACAGAATGTGCGCAACGAGGAGATCACGCGTACGACGCTCGCGGTCGTGACCTCCAAGTTGAAGAGCGAGATCATCGCCTATGAGATCAAGGCCGGGGCCGCGGCGGCGCGCGCGCACGATCTGGCCGCTGAGGCCTCGGCGGTGAATGCCGCATCCGCGGTGGGTGGTCAGCCCGCAGCCAACCTGGTCATCGCCGCCATACAGGCAGCGACGCCACCGGTGATCACGGGTACCGCTGCCGGCTCCGCCCAGGGCCTTGAGGCCCTCAAATGGGCAAAATCCGAGATCGGCGTGCCGTACGTGTGGGGTGGCGAGACCCCCGGGGTCGGTTTTGACTGCTCAGGCCTCACCCAATGGGCGTGGGCAAAGGCCGGCTTCACCATCCCGCGCACCACTGAGATGCAGTGGGCCGACCTTCGACACATCTCGCTCAAGCAACTTCAGCCGGGCGACCTGCTCTACTACTACAACCTCGACGGCGATCACCAGGTGGACCACGTTGTGATGTACGCGGGAAGTGGTCCTTGGGGAACGAGCACCATCATTGCCGCCGCTCACTCTGGTACGAACGTGAGCCTCGCACCGATCTTCACCTTCGGCCTCATTGGTGCGGCTCGACCGTAAGTAGCATCCTTGAGCATCGACCTCTCTATCGTCATTCCCGCTTACAACGAGTCCGCCCGCCTCGCGAACGGCTACGAGCGCTTCGTGCGCGCCCAGAATCTGCTCGACATGTCGAGAACCGAGGTCATCGTCATCGACGATGGATCAAATGACGACACCCTTCGCGTAGCGCACGAGGTCTATGGCCATCTGCCCGAGACGCTCTTTGTCCAACAGCCCCAGAACCTTGGCAAAGGCGCCGCCGTTCGCCTCGGTATCGCCCTGGCACGGGGTACGAACGTCATCGTCGCCGATGCAGACATGGCCATTGACCCCGTGCATTTTCCCGAGATCGTGAGTGCGCTGGACACGAGTCCCCTTGCCCCAGGATCGCGCACGAGCAACGGACGAATCAGTTATGAATCAGCTCTTCGTACCATCGCGGGTGGCGTCTTTCACCAATTGGTCCGTCACTATGCGAAGACCCACGTTCGTGACACGCAGTGCGGTTGCAAGGGATTCCAGCGGGGTCCCGCACGTCTGCTCGCGCTGCTCGGAATGATCGATGGCTTCGCCTACGACGCCGAGATCTTCTATCTCGCTGAAGAACTTGGCCTCACGGTGCATCCGGTACCAGTTGAATGGGACGACGTCAGCGGATCATCGGTGAAGGTGAGCCGCGTTTCAGTCACGATGCTGCGCGATCTTCGCGGACTTCGAAAGACGAACTATGAGAACCCGGTCGTCGAATTCTCGAGCAACGTCGATCGTGACGCACTCGCGCTCGCGGCTCGTCAGGCCCGCGCCCAGGGTCTGGTCCTCGCGAGCAGTAGCGCCAACGCCCTGCTCGTGCTGCCGCGTGATGGTGCCTTGGCGGGGCTCACGATCGCTGAACAACTCGGCGGCACACTTCGCACGGCATCGCTCTTGGAACTTCGCGCGAGGCGCTACGAAGCGATCTAATCGCTCTTGGGGAGGAGCCAGTTGGCGACGAGCTCGGGGGCTCGGTCATTCCATTCCTCTGCGGTAATGGCGTATCGGGCGTGGTCTTCCCACGCGCCATCTATCTCGAGGTAGCGCTCGGCCACCCCCTCGAATCGAAGTCCGAGTTTCTCGACGACTCGCCGAGACGGCTTGTTTCGAGGAATGATGTTGATCTCGATGCGGTGCAGTCGCAGCGACTCGAACGCGTAGTGCAGCATGGTCACCACCGCTTCGGGCATCAGACCCTGACCCGCCACCGCCTCATCGATCCAGTACCCGATGTACGCAGATTGGAGGGGTCCGCGCTGGATAGACGAGAGCGTTATCTCGCCCACGAAACGACCGGCAAAGAAGATACCGAACCCGAACCCCGTGCCCATCTGGCGCTCACGTTCACGAATGGCACAGCGGCTGACAAAGCTTCGTTGGTCCTCGGCCATGTGCGACGCGTACGCCGAACGTGGCTCCCATTTCAAGAGCCAGTGATGGCAGCGCTCTCGAACCGCGAGCCAGCCCGCGTAATCCGCCTCGGTCATGGTTCGAAGAAGCACGCGCCGCCCGTGCAGCGCGATTGGCGAGTAGATCGAACTTCGCGTTGTCACCATCGGGAGGACCTCACCCCTCCATAGTGTCAGGTAGCGTCATCGCGCGCACATTAGACGTCAAAGAGCGACAGTGCGATGCCGTCAAGGATGTCATTTTCCGAACTCAGCAGCTCCTCAACGCCCAATCGCTCCATAACCGCGTCCAAGACATAGAGACCCGCGGTCAGCACGTCCTCACGGCCCGCAACCATGCCGGGCTGCGCCAGTCGTTCATCCGGCGTCTGGGCGGCCAGAACGTCTCGCCAATGCTGGACACTCGCGCGCGAGAGCACGCGGTGGTGCACGACGTCTCGGTCGTAGACCACGATGCCAGCGTCCATTTGAGCCAACGTCGCCACCGTCCCCGCGAGACCGATCAGGCGGACCCGGCCCGAGAGCGTGGCGAACTCGGGCACGGCGTCCCAGGCCCGGTCCAGTTCGCTGCGTACCATCTCGCGTGCCCGCCTATCAGCATCGCGGTCGACGATGCCACTGCCCAGGGCCCGCTCGGTGACGCGAACGCAGCCCAATTGCATCGAGAAGCTACGCATGACGCCGTCAATCAGCACGGCGAGCTCCGTGGACCCGCCACCGATGTCCAGCACGAGAATGGGGCGCTCGTCAAGCACCAGGTCGGCGGTCGCACCCGCGTACGAGAATGTGGCCTCCTCGTCACCGCTCAATATTCTCGCGTCAACGCCAACGATCCGACCCGCGTCGTCGATGAACTGTTCGCCATTCTTCGCGTCGCGCACCGCCGAAGTAGCGGCGAGCAATCCACGTGTGACGTGGTTGGCGTCCATCAGAGTTCGAAACTCCCTCAGTGTCGCGTACGTGCGTTCAAGTGCGGCGGGAATGAGCGTGTGCGACGCGTCAACCCCCTCGCTCAGTCGAGTGATGCGCATCTCTCGACGTAGCGTGCGACCGGGCCCGTCCGAGATCAGAAGCCGTGTTGAATTGCTGCCGCAGTCCAATGCGGCCACCACGTCAGTCACGCACGTCCTCGCTCTTCAAGAGTGGGACCCCGACCGCCTGCGCGACGAGTTCACCGACGGGATCATCACCGTTGACCAGGTAGTTTGCCAAGTGCGCGTGAAGACACTTGACACCCACTCGCGTACCACCCACGCCTCCCGAGGCGTGGGTGAGATCATTACGCACGGTGGCCGCACGACGTCTCAACGCGTATCGATCGTGCGTGCGCTGGAGTTCAACTTCATCAACCATCGACTCGAAACGGTGCACGCCCCCCTCACTCTCGAGGCGACTCACGGCGTCGTGCAACTCACGGTCGACAAGCCAGTAGAGCGTCGGCATGGGCGTCCCGTCGCGCAGGTGGGGCTCATTCTCGATGACCACCGGCCGACCATCGACTCGTCGCACAATCACCGCACAACGGCCGGCCAGCGTTCGACCGAGCAACGCTTCAACGGTGGCGAGGTCAGCGGGTGAAGCGTCGCGAAACGTGCTCAATGCCAGAACTCAAGCGTGCGAACCAATCTCGCGAAGAAACCATTGGTCGCGTGATGCGTTACGACCGGAGCGGGTTGTTCACCGATGGGTGCGTTCGACACTGGCGCCGCTAGAGGCTGAAAGCCCGGGTCACCAGCGTTCGCGCTCACGTAGCCACCACTTCCCGGTAGCACCTGGATGAGGCTCTGGCCGGGCGAAACGAGTTGGTACTGCTCACGCGCCATCAGAATCGCTTGCGCCTTGGTCGACACGGCCTTCGCCTGAGCGGTGAGCGAGTGGTCCTGAGCCTTGATCGCGGCGATCTGAGCGGCGGTTGAGTCGAGTGCGCTCTGCTGGCGCCACAGCGCGTTGAACGGGAACCACACGACCAGCATTGCGAGCGCGGTGACGATAGCCATTGGAAGCATCCAATGGTTGCGGTTCCGCGTTGCGACGCTATGAGTAACTGACACCAGCCGCTCCCGACAAAGACGATGCACCTAGAAAACGAGCCTGATCCCCGAGTTGTTCCTCAAGTCTCAGGAGTTGATTGTACTTCGCCACCCGGTCAGAGCGTGCCGGCGCACCAGTTTTTATTTGACCCGCGTTCGTCGCAACCGCCAAATCGGCGATCGTCACGTCCTCAGTCTCGCCTGAACGGTGAGAAATCACCGTGCTGTACTGATGAATGGTCGCGAGCCGCATCGTGTCGAGTGTTTCGGTGAGTGTGCCGATCTGGTTCAATTTCACGAGAATGGAATTGGCGACACCGCGATCGATGCCCTTGCTCAACAGCGTCGAGTTCGTCACGAAGATGTCGTCACCCACGAGTTGGAGCTTCTTGCCGAGTTGGCTCGTGAGCGCGGCCCACCCATCCCAGTCCTCTTCAGCCATTCCGTCCTCGAGCGACACGATGGGATAGCGCCCGCACAAGTCAACCCAGTAGTCAACCATCTCGAGACTCGTCAGCACGCGGCCTTCGCCGTCGAGATGATACGCGCCGTCACGATAGATCTCGCTCGCGGCGGGATCGAGGGCGATCGCCACATCGCGACCGGGCGTGCGGCCCGTCGACTCGATTGCCTCGACGAGCACCTTGACCGCAGTTTCGTTATCGGGCAGGTCGGGTGCGAAACCACCCTCATCACCAACTGCGGTCGATAGATTGCGCTTCGCCAGCACCGCCTTCAACGCGTGATAGGTCTCGGTGCCCCACTGCAGCGCCTCGGAGAACGACGCGGCGCCAATGGGCATGACCATGAACTCTTGAAAATCGATCGAGTTCTTCGCGTGCACACCACCGTTCACCACATTCATCATCGGAACTGGCAAGACGTGTGCGTTGACACCACCTATGTACTGAAAGAGTGGCATCTCGCTCTCCATGGCCGCGGCCTTCGCGGCGGCCAAGGACACTGCGAGGATTGCGTTCGCGCCGAGACGGCCCTTGTTATCGGTACCATCGAGGTCGATCATCGCGAAATCGAGCGAACGCTGGTCGTGCGCGTCATAACCCTCGAGGGCGTCACAGATTTCGGTGTTCACGTACTGGACCGCCGTGCGAACGCCCTTGCCACCCCAGTCGGTACCGCCGTCTCGTAACTCGACCGCCTCGTGAAGTCCCGTGGACGCTCCCGATGGAGACACCGCTCGCCCGTACGCCCCTGATTCGAGGTGGACTTCCGCCTCGACCGTGGGGTTGCCACGGGAATCCAGAATCTGACGGCCTAGAACAACTTCAATCGCGCTCACGGTGTTTCTCCTCTTGGTCTCGCGATCAAGGCTACTCCGCTGACAACGGACCCTCTTCGGCGAGTGGCTCGCGTGCACGGATCTCGTCACGCAGTTGTCGCGCCCGTTCGCGCACCACACCTTCGAGATCGACGCCCGATGTCTGCGCTACTTCAATCAACGACGTGAGCACATCACCCCACGCGACGGTGTCCTCGCCCGAGGAGCCTTCGACTCGCTCACGCTCATCGCTCGTCACCAATCGATCGAGCGCCGCGTGCGCACGAGCACGCGCGTCGTCGATCGACGAAACGGGCCAGTCGACCTGACGGGCCCTCGCGAGGAGCTTTGCGTAGAGCGACAGTGACGGGAGCTGCCAGGCAATGCCGTCGGTGACGCTCTGTCGACCCTTCTCTTGTTGCTTCAATACTTCCCAGCGTGACGCCACCTCGTCAGCGTCACGCACTGTGGTGTCGCCAAAGACGTGCGGATGACGAAACGTCAGCTTGTCGCGCACCGCGTCGGCGATGGTGGCGAAATTGAATCGTTCTTCTTCGTCGCCGAGCTCCGCATGAAACACGATCTGGAACAACAAGTCTCCGAGCTCTTCTTCGACGTGGGCAATGGACTCGTCGCTCAACTCTCCACGTTCTTCCAAGCTCACCATGGTCTCGAGTGCGTCCAGTGCCTCGTACGCCTCTTCTAACAAATGACGTGTCAGTGAGGCGTGCGTCTGCTCTTGGTCCCAAGGGCACTCGGCGCGCAATTGTCGCATGAAACTCACGAGATCCTCGCTCGCCTCACCCACGCCTCGAATTCCCTCGATCCAGAGAGAAGTCAGGTGATCCGCGCGTGAAAACGACGAAAGCTCGTACGCGTTGAGCGACGTTATGACCTCATCGTCAAGTCCCACGTGGTGCAACACCGTCACGGCGGTGTCGCGGGCCAGTCGATCAGCCACACTGGCCAGCACTTGTGGTGAGTACGTCTGGAGCACTAAGAGAGGTCCCGGACCTCGAAACGGCTCTATCGATGCGAGCGCATCGACAATTCGAAGTCCGGCCGCCATCGGGTCGCGACCGAGTCGCGCGCACACCACGTCAATGACCGACATCGCGGGCTCGCAGATCACCCGCACGTCATCTCGCTCTAGGAGGAGTTCAACCGTTCGTTCAGCGACGTTAGGAGATCCCGGCACGACGTAGAGCACCTCGTCGTTCGCGATCGCCAACGACACGAGGTCCTCAACGATGCGGTGGTACAACTCGTCAAAAGAGTCCGCCTCGTCGTACCACTGGTCGTAACTGACCACGTCGGCCATGTCTCGCGCACCCGGGTGGACCCGTGTACGAAGGCGCACCAGCGCGGCATCACGAATGAGTTCGAGCGTGCGGACTGTGGCGAGCTCGCGATCACCGGGGCCGAGCCCGACTACGCGAATGGTGGGCTGGCTCACTTATAGCTAGTGGGGCGCGGTGTCGTGAGTAACGCCGCTGCGCTGACGTCACTCGCTGCCGGCTTCGATGTTGCGAAGACGGAAGGGCCATTGCTCGCGAGCCCCCATTGTCCGAACGCGGGATTGATACTGACCGCGGCGTAGAAGAGAATCCTCTGTTGTTCGCTTCGCGCATTCGTGGCATTGAGTGCCTGGATGTCTGAGAGTACCGCGCTCGCCGCGGAGCTGAATGGCGTCGGCGTGCGCTTGGTCACCGCAACGTACAGCGCGTACTGGCCACCGTTGTAGTTGATGACCTGGTACTGCTTGGGGAAGGTGTTGAGGGGCGTCGTGCCAGCGTCGGCCCGCACGCTCGCGAACGATGAATTCGACGGCGGATAGCAACCGTAGGCACCTCCGGTCTTGCCCGAGGGGTCAGACGAGTACAGCTTCGCCAGTTGCGACACCGTCGCCCCCTTGGCTTGGGCGGCACTGAAGGCGCTCAGATTCGAAGGAGCCACCAGCGCAATGCTGACGCACAGCGTGTCGTAGCGAGACGAGTGCTGCGCGTAGTACGTCTTGAGCGACGCCAAGGTCAGCGGAATGGTGCGATCGAGTCGGCTCACGAAATACGTAGACATGGCCTGATCGAGAATTTCGGTCTTTCGCATCTCGGCGGGCATGGCCGCGAGCGCTTGGACCGAGGTGCCAGGACACGTGAGGCCGGCCGACGTGGCGCTCGAAGTCATCTCGCCCTCGAGTGACGACGTCGCCTGGGCCAGCGCGGCGGCGTTGGGCGAGTACTTGAAGTACTTCTTGACGTAGTCACCAATGGCGAGTCCCTGGACGCGCATGTTGGCCCACAGGGCCGACGATGAGCTCGTGATCGTGTGCGAGCCCGCCCCCGCGCTATAGGCCTGGCCTCCGAGCGCCTCGACGTAGCAGCGCAGCGTCGGATTCGAAGCGATCGCGTTGAGTTCATTGGTGAATGTGTTGTTCGTCACCCGTTGACCATTCACGTCGACGGCCGACGAGGTGCTTGTAGCGCCGTACGCGGTGGCGCCAACGAGGGCGAGAACGAGAAGAACGATGATTCGACGCATTCTCCAATGCTACCGAGCGCTACCTACCCCGCCGACGCCTCGCGCACCAACCCACGAAGGAGGTCGCTCAACGCCCCCGGTGTCACCTGGTCCGCATTCAGCTCGGTGCGGAACTCTTTCGTGTCATCTGAATATGCACGTGACCCGTAAGCCCGGCGCGCACGCATTTGCTGGCTGAGCGAAAGGTTTAGCGGGCTCAACTTGACGACTGGCTTGGAACGCACGCCGACCTTGGCGGGCAACACCGACAAGGATGTCACGCCGAGCTCGAGACACAACAATCGAAGTTCACCCAGCTCGAGTAGACCTTCGGCCGCCCGAGGTAGTGGGCCGTAGCGGTCAATCCACTCACTTCTAAGATCCGCGAGTTCCTCGAAGGACGCCACGCCCGCCAGTCGTCGGTACGCCTCGAGTCGAGCGTCGTCCGCTTCCACGTACTCCTTGGGCAGATGGGCCTCGCCGGGAACGTCGAGGTTGATCGTGACCACCTCGGGAACGACGAAACCCTTGGCGTCGGCGACGGCCTCGGCGACGAGTTGGACGTAGAGGTCGTATCCCACCGCGGCGACCGGTCCCGATTGGTCGTGACCGAGAAGGTTCCCGGCACCTCGAATCTCGAGGTCGCGCATGGCGATTTTGAAGCCGCTGCCGAGTGCGGTGTTGTCTCCAATGGTCCTCAGTCGCTCGAAGGCGGTTTCAGACAGCACCTGGCCCGCCGGATAGAACAAGTACGCGTAGGCGCGTTGACCACTGCGCCCTACTCGACCGCGGAGCTGGTGCATCTGGCCGAGTCCGAGCCGATCGGCGCGGTCGACGATGAGCGTGTTGACCGAGGGCAAGTCAATACCTGACTCGACGATCGTGGTGCAGACGAGCACGTCGAATCGACGCTCCCAGAAGTCCACCATGGTGCGCTCGAGCGTCCCTTCGTCCATCTGACCGTGCGCAACTGCAACACGGGCGTCCGGCACCAACTGACCGAGCCGACGGGCAACTTCGTCGATATCCGCCACCCGATTGTGGACGAAGAACACCTGACCTTCACGCAAGAGCTCACGACGGATCGCCTCCACGACGGCTGGTTCGCTGTACTCACCGACGTGGGTGAGGATGGGACGTCGGTCCGCGGGTGGCGTCGTCACCATCGAGAGGTCGCGAGTTCCCGCGAAGGCCATCTCGAGTGTTCGAGGGATCGGACTCGCGCTCAAGGTCAGCACGTCAACGCCCACCGAGCGGGATTTGATCGCTTCTTTGTGATTCACACCGAAGCGCTGTTCTTCGTCGACGACCAAGAGCCCCAAGTCTTTGAAGTCGACGTTCTCCGAGAGGAGTCGGTGCGTACCAACCACGACGTCGATCGAGCCGTCTTTCAAACCTTGCAGTGTGCGTTGGGTCTCGGCGTCGTCGACGAATCGGCTGAGAAGCGCGACCGTGACGGGAAAACCCGCGAACCGGTCCGTCATGGTCGCAAAGTGCTGACTCGCGAGCAACGTCGTTGGCACCAACACCGCGGCCTGCTTGTTGTCCTGGACGGCTTTGAATACCGCGCGCACCGCGATCTCGGTCTTACCGAAACCCACATCCGCACAGACCAGCCGGTCCATGGGCACCGGCTTTTCCATGTCGGCCTTGACGTCGTCAATCGCCTGGGCCTGGTCGGCGGTGAGCGTGTAAGGGAACAGCTCTTCCATCTCACGCTGCCAGGTGGTGTCGGGGCTGAAGGCGAACCCTTTGGCGACCGAGCGTTGTCGATACAGATCAACCAGCTCCTGGGCGACGAGGAACGCGGCGGCCCGGGCCTTCGCGCGTGTCTTTTGCCATTCCGCACCGCCCATCCTCGACAACGCCGGCGCGTCACCGCCCGAGTACGGCGTGAGCGCGTCGATCTGCTCGGTGGGCCAGTAACTACGACCATCCTTGAATTCGAGGATCAGATAGTCACGCGTGGTGCCGTTGATCGCGCGCGTGGTCGTTCCAGAGAAACGCGCGACGCCGTGCTGGCGATGTACGACGTAACTCCCGATCGCCAGGTCGTCGAAGAAGCCGTCGACGTTGCGCGTACGGGTGCGCGCTTGTCGATGGACCGTCCTACGCCCCGTGAGGTCGCTCTCGCTCCACACCACGATCTCGGGGTCGTCGATGCTGAATCCCGACGCCAGTGAACTCTCGAGCACCGTCAAGCGAACATCAAGCACTTTGTCAGGGTCGGTGGTGACCTCGAGGCCCTCAGCGCGCAGTTGCTCGGCCATGCGACTGACCGACGCGGCGTTAGAGGTCAGCACAACTGCGCGCCGGGCGCCTGACCAACTTCGAACGTGCGCGGCAATGCGCGCCGGGTCGCCTTGGACCACGGGCGGCGACGTGAGGTTGAGTGAACCCGATGCCAGGGCCCCGACAGTTGGTTCAAGGGTGATGTTGGCCCGCCCTTCGAGCGTGCGGTCCCACGTCTCGTGCAGCAGCGCAACGCTGATGCCGGCCTGCCACGTCGCCGCGACCGCGTCGGTGAGTTCACGTTCCTCGTCGAGCAGATCGTGCAGTCGCGCCTTCACCCGATCCGGCTCGACCACGAGGCAACGGACGTCGTCGAGATCGTCGAGCAGCGTGTGTGCGCGTTCGACGAAGAGTGGCATCCACCCTTCCATCCCGTCAAAGAGCTGACCCGTCGCAATGCGATCAAACGCCTCTCTCCCCCACGGTTGTTCGCGTACGAGTTGCTCGGCGCGCGAACGCGTCGCGGCGTCGGGCACCCACTCGCGAGACGTGGCGATGGTCGCTACGCGTAGATCGTGCAGCGAGCGCTGATTCGCAATGTCAAACACCGTCAATCGCTCGAGCTCATCGCCAAAGAAGTCGAGGCGAATCGGGTCGTCACCTTGGGCGGGCCATACGTCAACGATGCCGCCGCGCACTGCGAACTCCGCGCGGTGTTCGACCAAGCTCTCTCGCCGATACCCGCGTGCAGCAAGAGTCGCGATGAAGTGCTCGCGATCGAGCTGTTGTCCCTGCTCGACCACGAGCGGTGCACCCACCGGCTCGGGCGGGAGGACCTGAGCGATCGACCTCGCCGATGCCACCACCACGCGGGGACGATCGCTTTGACCCAACCGCCATCGCAGCAACGCCCTGGTCGCCATCACCGAACTATCGGGGCTGACGCGCTCGAGCGGATGCGTGTCCCATCCCGGCCACAGCGCGACTTCGTCTTTCGAGAGCAGCGCCGACAAGGCGTCACGCAATTGTTCGGCCTCGGTGGTGGTGGCGACCACGACTATCGTGCACGGGCCTTCGAGGACGTGCGCGGCCACGGTGAGCGGCGTGGCGAAACTGCTCGGATTGAACGAACCGCTCGCACTATGGGCGCGTAGTGAGGGCGCGACGAGCTCGAGAACGCGCCGTAGACCGACGGCGCTCACGCGCCGTTCACCCGTCGCTGCGCTTCTTCGAAATCAAAATCGAGCAGCATCTCGAGCGCGTCGGCGGCAGCGGCGACGTTCGCCGCGAGTTCGTCACGTCGTACGCCGCTCGGTCGTTTGAGCACGTAGTCGGTGACCTGCTCTTTACGGGGAGGTTTTCCGATGCCGATGCGCAGTCGGGCGAAATCGTGGGTACCCAGGGTCTGAGCAATGGAGCGAAGTCCATTGTGGCCGGCCAGGCCGCCACCGAATTTCAGTTGCAGGCGTCCAGGATCAAGATCGAGCTCGTCGTGGGCGATCACGAGGTGAGTGAGGTCATCTAACGATGTACGTCGCAACAGTGGCGGCAATGCACTTCCCGACTCGTTCATGAATGTCACGGGCACCGCGAATGTCACAGGTCCACGTGGGGTGCTGATAGTTGCGCTCATCGCACGTTGGCGGCTCTCTAGCTTGAGTGATCCACCTCGACGCTGCACCACGAGCCGCACGGCATCACCACCGACGTTGTGACGTGAACCGGCGTACTCCTCACCGGGATTGGCGAGTCCAACGATTACCAGTGAGCTCGCACTACCTCTGCGACTCTCGTCACGCGAGCGCCGAAGCGCCACAACGAACTAAACCGCTGCGTTCTCGGGGCCACCCGCCGTCTTGGCGATGCGACCCGCTCGAGTGGTCACGACCGAGATCGCGTGATCGCCTGCGGGCTCAACGCCCTCAGGCAGCACCACGTCGGCAACGCGGATCGCGCCGCCGACCTTGAGGCCCGAAATGTCCACGTCGATGTGAGTGGGGATCTTGTCCGGGCGCGTCCTGATCTCGAGGCTGAAGAGCTGCTGGTCGACTTCCCAGTCCGCGTGACGGACTTCAACGGCGTCTCCAATGACGTGCAAGGGCACCTCTGCGATGACCGTGCTGTTGGGGTCGACGACTTGGAAGTCAATGTGTGACACGGTCCCACGCACGGGGTGCTTTTGGATCTCACGAGCCATGACGAGGTACTTCTTTCCCTCGGCGTCGAGCTCGATCAAAGAGTTCAGACCCTGCTCACCCGATACCGCGAGACGAAAGGCCTTGGCATCAACCGAGATCGAGAGCGTCGCCACCCCTGGACCGTAGACAACGCCCGGAATTGAACCTGACGTGCGAAGGCGACGAGAGTTGCGAGAACCCAGTTCGCGGCTCATCGACGCGCTCAACGTTACCTGTGACATGAAGACTCCTCTTACAAACCGCTGGCGCCCCAAACTGGGCCACGCACAGGGTAGAAAGTCTAGCCGGACTGAGCTCAGGCGCCCTTCGAGCTACAAGAGGTTCTCGCCGCCAAAGATCTCTGAGACCGAAGAATCCTCAAAAATTGCCGAAATCGCGTTCGCCACCAGTGAAGCCACTGAGAGTATCTCCAGCTTCTCAAAGCGTCGCTCGGGTCCGAGGGGCAAGGTGTCAGTGACCACGACGCGACTCACTGGCGCGTTGAAGAGCCGATCGACCGCCGGCGGCGAGAAGACGGCGTGGGTTGCCATCACCCAGATCTCTTCGGCGCCGTTGGCCTTCAACAAGTCACAAGCGGCCACGATCGTTCCCGCGGTGTCGATCATGTCATCGATCAACACGCAGTGGCGTCCCGCGACGTCACCAACGATGTGACGCGCTTCGGCGACGTTGGTCGTGCCGTGGGGTCTTGTCTTGTGGACAAGCGCCAGATCACATCCCAAATGCTGGGCGTATCGCTCGGCAACCTTCACCCGACCCGCATCGGGGGCGACAACCACGAGTTCACGCGGGTTGGCGTTGGCTTTTAGATACTCCTCGAGCACTGGTGCCGCAACGAGGTGATCAACGGGAATATCAAAGAAACCCTGGATCTGTCCGGAGTGAAAGTCCACCGACAACACTCGATTCGCTCCTGCTGTTTGGAGCATGTCCGCGATGAGCTTGGCGGTGATAGGTTCGCGGCCGGCGGATTTGCGGTCCTGGCGGGCGTAACCGTAGTTCGGGATCACCGCTGTGATGCTCTTCGCCGATGCGCGCTTGGCGGCGTCGATCATGATCAACTGCTCCATGACCGCGTCATTGACGGGTGAGGAGTGCGTTTGCACGATAAAGACGTGCGCACCTCGAATCGATTCGTCGAATCGGCAGTGAATCTCGCCATTCGCGAATTCTCGAACGTTGGCTTCGGTGAGACCAATGCCCAACTGTTCTGCGATGTCTTGGGCGAGTTCGGGGTGACAGCGGCCCGTGACGAGGACCAGACGGCGCTTAGCGAGTGACTCCACGCGCTCCAGCGTACAAGGTTGTGAGTACGCGACTATCGAGTGTGGTACTCAAATGAGGCGATTACCTCGCCGGGCTCGACGTGTGAGCCCTTGCCGATCACCACAAACGCCTTCACCAGCGCATCGTCGCCAATGTCCGCGTCGGTCGCCTCGACGGTGCTGACCACCGCATTTCTCCCGACGCGACAGTCAGTCAGGTTGGCGTTGGGGCCAACCTGCGCACCGCGCTCGAGCACGCAGTGACCCTTCAAGATCGTCCCGGGCAGCAGCGACACGTCGGGTTCGATCACGACGTCAGCGTCGATGTAGGTGTGGTTCGGATCCCACATCGTCACTCCGCGTGTCATCCACTCGCCATTGATACGACGTCGCAACTCCCTCTCGGCGCTCGCGAGTTGTGCTCGATCGTTCACGCCCTGAGCTTCCGTCGCGTCATCGAGGACCACGACGTTGGTCACATGACCCGCGTCGTGCAGGGCCGAGACCAGATCGGTCAAGTAGTACTCATTTTGCGAATTCTGTCGATTGATCATGCGAAGCGCGGGACCAAGAAGGCTCTCGCGCACCACCATGATCGAAGTGTTGATCTCAGTGATGGCCCGTTCATCGTTCGTTGCGTCACGCTCCTCAACAATTCGAGCGAGCGAACCGTCCTTCGCGTACACCAGTCGTCCATATCCGAAAGGGTCCTCGACCCGTGCGCCAAGCACCGTAAGTGCCGCTTGGCTCTCGCGGTGGCGCGTCAACAATTTCTGGACGGTCTCGTGACGAAGCAGTGGCGTGTCACCCGGCAGTATCAAGACATCACCCTCGACATCACCCATCTTCTCGAGAATGGTGGGCAGCGCCACCGCCACGGCGTGGCCCGTGCCCAGTTGTTCAGACTGTTCAACGAAGCTCAATCTCGCGTCGTTTCGCAGCCGCTCCTTGAGCGAATTCTCCACCCACGTGGCGCCATGACCCACCACGACCACAGTTGCTTGTACCTCGTCATGGGACGCCGCATCCAGCACGTACATGATCATCGGGCGCCCGCAGAGGTGGTGCAATGCCTTGGGTCGGGTCGAGCGCATTCTCGTACCTTCGCCGGCGGCGAGAATGACGACACAGGTGGGACGGGTCACCCCCACATCTTTAGCAGTCATCTTCTACGATGCACAACGTGACCCACTTCCCCTACGACGAGTTTGGACTCTTTCACGAGAACATCGCCGAATGGGACCTCGACGTCGAGGTGCCATCCGTGCGTCGCTTCTTTGTCGCCGTCGACGGACTTCGTCAAGTGAGCGGCCTGCAGTGGGGTGATGCCACGCCCGAGCTGGCACTGCTGCACGGCGGCGCTCAGAACGCACACACGTTCGACACCGTGGCGCTCGCACTCGCGCGCCCCCTGGTGGCGCTCGACCTTCCCGGTCATGGCCACTCCGATCCCTCGCCCGGCGGAAGTGCCGCGGTCGTGGCGCACGCGCACGACATTGGCCGCGCCCTCGACCAACTCCTTACGGGACCGAGACCGCTCGTCGGTATGTCCCTCGGCGGTCTTGTCGCGCTCACACTCGCCCACGATCGACCCGACCTCGTCACGTCACTGGTGATGATCGACATCACACCGGGTGTCAACGCCGAGAAGTCCAAGTACATCACCGACTTCGTCAACGGACCCCCGTCCTTTGACGATTTCGATGCCCTCTTGGAGCGCACGATCGCCCACAACCCGACGCGCTCGGTCTCGTCGCTTCGCCGGGGGATCTTGCATAACGCCATCCAGCGTCCTGACGGCACCTGGGTGTGGCGCCACCAACAGCACCCTCGCTCGTCCTTTGCGGCGCCGCCCGTCACCGAACTCTGGACAATGCTCGAAGAGCTGAAGATGCCGGTGACGCTACTGAGGGCGCTCGGACCAGGTTCAGTCGTTGACGACGAGGACGAGGCCGAGTTCCTACGTCGATGTCCTCACGCGAATGTCGTCCCCGTAGCGGGCTCGGGCCACTCGATTCAAGGCGACGCCCCGCTCGTGCTGGCCGCCTTACTGCAACGATTCTGTGTCTGATGAGCTGGCG
>JAJXXA010000096.1 GCA_021781335.1 Actinomycetes bacterium | reverse complement strand
TCAAGGGGTAGCCCCGTTCCCACGTTCGACGCGTCTAGTTCCCACGTCATCACAAGACTTTCGAGAGGAAACTCTTCAGTCGATCCGACGACGGCGAAACCAGCACCTCTCGGGGATCGCCCGATTCTTCGATCACCCCGCCGTCCAGGAAATACACGGTATCGGCCACCTCGCGGGCAAATCCCATTTCGTGCGTGACGACAATCATGGTCATGCCACTCTTCGCGAGATCCTTCATGACGTCGAGCACCTCACCCACCAGTTCTGGGTCGAGCGCCGAAGTCGGCTCGTCAAAGAGCATCAGCTTGGGCTCCATCGCGAGCGCCCGAGCAATCGCCACTCTTTGCTGCTGACCGCCCGAAAGTTGGCTGGGATAATGCTTCTCCTTGCCCTCGAGTCCAACACGCGTGAGGAGTTCGCGTGCCCTCGTTTTGGCGATTTCTCGGTCAACGTTCTTCACTTGGGTCTGACCGACTGTGACGTTCTCAAGCACGTTCAGGTGTTGAAACAAGTTGAATCGTTGGAACACCATGCCGATGTGCGAGCGCTTCTCGCAGATCCGCTTGTCGTTGAGTTCGTAAAGTTTGCCATTACGGGCCTCGTACCCGATGAGCTCTCCATCGACACGAAGCTCACCCGCATCATGCTTCTCCAGGTGGTTGATACAGCGAAGCAGGGTGCTCTTACCGGATCCCGACGGGCCGATCAAGCACGTGACCTCGCCGCGATTCACTGTGAGGTCAACCCCCTTCAGTACTTCAACACCCGCGTACGACTTGTGCACGCCGCGGATTTCCACCATCGCCTCGGTCATGCCCTCAACTCCGCGACGCCGCGTTTCGTATGGAATTTCGAGCCAATCCCTCGTAGGTCAGCGCGAAGGCGCTGCAATGGCGTTGGTGGTGGCGTTCGAAGCGCCCCTCTGGCAAAACGTCGTTCGAGATAGAACTGGCCAACAGAGAGGACCGTAGTGACCAAGAGGTACCACATACTGGCGACGATCAGAAGCGGGATGATCTTGTAATTCGTCGCGTACACGTTCGCGACTGCACCGAACAGTTCGAGCACGCCCACAGTGCTGGCCAGCGATGTTGTCTTGAGCATGGAGATCACCTCGTTACCCGTAGGTGGGATGATCACACGCATCGCTTGGGGAATGATCACCAGGCGCAGTGTCTGGCGACGCGTCATCCCAAGTGAAATCGCCGCCTCAGTTTGGCCTTCGTCGACCGAGATCAATCCCGAGCGGGCGATTTCGGACATGTACGCGCCTTCATTGAGACCTAGGCCGATGATCACCGCCTCGAGTGGTGTCAACGCGGTGTTCACATCTATGTGAAGAAACGCGATGTGCATGAACGGCACGCCCAGCGACAGATGTGGATACAACCCGCCTATGAACGCCCAGAACACCAGTTGAACGAGGACCGGAGTTCCTCGAAAGAACCACGTGTAGGACCAGGCCAGCGAAGAAAGTACCCGGTTCGGTGACATCCTCATGACCGCGATGGCCATACCCAGGACAATCCCGATGATCATCGATATCACGGTCAACTCGACCGTGATCCAAAGTCCGTGCAGCACCTCGGTGGTGAAAAAGTATTGCTTGACGATGTCCCACTGGAAGCGCCAGACCTTGGCGCCGTGACAGGTACGGACACCTCTACTCAGGACACAGATCTGCTTGGCGCTCGAGACCTTGAAGAACAGGGTGTGAATCAACATGGCGAGCAGTATCGACACTGCGCCAAGCCCAATCCATCGACCCACGTGACGAACGGGGACGACCTTGACGGCGACGTCCCCGTTCGTACTCATGGGCTAACTACTTCGAATTCTTAGGAAGTGGCTCCGTTAAGGATGATCTTGTTTGCGGGCAGGGCGCCTGCGGTCACACCCCACTTGGCGAGGATGGCGTTGTAGGTTCCATTGGCCATCATGACTTGAAGCGCCTTTTGGATGGCGAGAGCCAAGCCCTTGCCAGCGGCTGACTTGGACGTCGCGATGCCGTACGGCGCAACCTTGATTGCCTTGCCCACCAACTTGAATGCGCCCTTCGCCTGGGACACGATGTAGCCGGCCACCTGGCTGTCAACAAAACCAACCGCGGCACGGCCCGAGGACACCGCAAGGTTCGCAGAGGTCTGTGTCGGGTACGGAAGAACCGTCAATTTCTTGGAGGCTGGGCACTTCTTTGCGGTCGCCACTGCGTCGGACTGCTCGGTGGTACCCGTCTCTACGGCAACGGTCAATCCACAAAAGCTCATCAAGCCGGTGAACTTGGCATTCGAAGACGACTTGGCGTAGACGCCCTCGCCAGCCTGGAAGTAGTCAACGAAGTTGACGCTGGCCTGGCGGGCCTTGGTGTCGGTGAAGGAGGAATTACCGACCTGGTACTTGCCAGCCTGG
This sequence comes from Actinomycetes bacterium, assembly GCA_021781335.1. GTDB lineage: Bacteria > Actinomycetota > Acidimicrobiia > Acidimicrobiales > RAAP-2 > RAAP-2. Next base: position 2,935 of record JAJXXA010000096.1, on the reverse strand, counting down.
ATTCCCGCGATGATGCTGTCGAAGGTCACATTCGTTTCGTTGATCTTCAACCCGAGCGTCGTGCCGATGGCCTTCATAAGGTCAACGTCAAACCCGATCATGGTCGATCCACTCATCATCTCGTCAGGTGGGTACGTCGCGTCGGTTGCGACCTGTAAGACCTTTCCCTTGAGCGAGGCGGGCACCATCTTGGCGGCCGCGGCGTTGTAGACCCCTGTAGTCGAGGCCGCTCCTGCGGTGACGCTCGTTGCGAGCAGCAACGAAGCGACACCGGTCATGACGAGCGCTGAGCGCACCCTGGTAAATCGCAACATGAAAAACTCCCCATAGTCATCGCCGAGACCGGCGTCTGGGTTCTATTGATACCAGAAATTCTCATGCCGGCTCAGCCAGAACGTAAATTTATGGTTAAGACTCAAGGATCAGAAGGACCGCGGTGACATTTCCTGGGCCTTAGCGCCTCCAAACCCGCAGGTCGCGATGCATTGCGCGCTTCGCCAGCCCCGACGCTTGGAACTCACGGACTCACGACTTGGGCGCGACAAGCGGCTTTCATTCTGCCCCACCTAGCTAACGAGATACCCCTGCGGCCATCGTCCCAGTCGCTCAGGGCCAAGGAGCATGTCGGTCATGTCGCGGGTCAGGTGTTCTTGACGCCACGTCAATTGTTCCTGGGCCGCAGCCAAGACCCGAGTTACATCGGTGCACTCACTTCGCCACGTTGGATCTGCCTTCAGATCGAAACAACGAAATGATCCATCAGCGAACTGTACGTAGGCGCAGTCCTCGCCCACCGAGACCGCGAGATTTCGTAATGACAGCGTGCGGTCATCTGGCCATTGCCGAGCTCGCCTGTTGATTGAAAAATATCGATAATCCCATTCGTAGTGGGCCGCCGTACGCCACTCTGGCGCGCGACCACTGAAGAGGGGTATCAACGATCGCCCGTCACATTGGACAGGCTGTGCGACGCCCAACGCCTCACACAGCGTGGGCAGCAAATCAACGTTCTCACTGAATTTGTCAATCGTCGTCCCCGCATGGTCCGCACGCGGATCTCGCCAGAGTCCAATTATGTGATAGCTCTGAGGAAAGAATCCCAGTTTCTCGACGAGGCCGTGATCGCCAAGCTGCTCTCCGTGATCAGAGGTGATGACCACCAGCGTGTCATCCCACTCTCCGCGCTCTTCAATACTGCGCACGACTCGACCAAGTTGATGATCGACCTCGCTGATCATTCCGTAATATTGAGCCCGTAGCCGCCGAAGAGCATCGTGGTCCGTGGGTGCCGCACTCGCCGCAACGCCCAGCGCGAGCTCGTGCAAGGGGTGTCGAAACTCGCTCGAGACGGGCTCCAAGGGAAGTTCGACGTCCGCGGGGTCATAAAGGCGTGAGAACTCCCCGGCGGCGGCGTAGGGAGGATGCGGTCGAAGGTAGCTGAGGTGAGCGAACCATCCGCTCTCTTGGTGATCGAGCCAATCGATGAATCGTGTTGTCAAGAACCCACTGAGCGAGTCCTTCGCGTCACGCTCGGGTTCACCACGAAGCGCCGGCGCCCAACCACTCTCGACGTCGTACCCCTTGGCGCGTAGGTACTGGATCCACCCCGCCTGGCTCTCAGGGAGGTAGAGACCCACAGAGAAGCCCGGAAGGATTCCGTCGTAGTTGTCCAAGCGTGGGTCGTCGGTTCCTTCGCTGTCGGTTGGGTCGAGTCCCTGGTCCGTGTAGCCAAACAACGTCGGGTCGTACCCGGCACTGCGCGCCACCGTGGCGATGTTGGCCAGGCCAGTAGGTAGCGGGGTGCCGTTCGCAACGACTCGATTATTCATCTGGTAGGTGCCGGTGTACAAGGCGGCCCGACCAGGTGCGCAGGGAGCGGCTTGGGAAAAGTGACGTTGCAGACGAACGCCTTCGCGCGAAATCCGATCCAGGGTCGGCGTGCGCACAAGCGGGTGTCCCGCCGCGCCGAAGGTGTCGCCTCGAAATTGATCGAGCGTAACGAAAAGAACGTTCACGAAGCGGCAAACTCCACGAAGCGGTGCATGTGATCCGCGACATCGTCGACGATCTCAAGCGCCTCGGGGACCAACTCGCCCAAGCGAAGGAATCCATGAACCATTCCACGAGCCTCGAGAAGCTCCACTGGTACGCCGCAGTGCTCTAAGAGACCTGCGTACGCCACTCCTTCGTCACGCAAAGGGTCGCACTCTGCAACCACCACGATCGCGGGCGGAGCACCCGTTAGGTCCTCAAAGAAGAGGGGTGTCACGCGCGGGTCCGTATGGTCGCGCCACCCGTCAAGGTACTGTGCGTAGTCGTATCGCAAATGCTCAAGCTCGAGCATGAATCCGGTGGCGAAGGTGTGTGCGGAGTCCGTGAGGACCTCTGGACCGAGCGTGGGATAGATGATTACTTGGGCCGCGATATCCAAGCCCTCGTCTTTGGTCAGGGCTGCGGCGACCGCCGCGAGGCACCCGCCCGACGAATCACCCATCACGATCAGCTCTGCGTCACCGTCGCTGAACTGATCAAGGTGGTGACGCACATAACGCACTGCGTCGAGCGCATCGTCAACCGCCGCAGGAAACGGGTGCTCGGGTGCCAATCGGTACTCGACCGCCACAAAGCGCATCCGCGTGTCAGCACAGAGTCGCCGACAGAGTGCGTCATGGGTTTCGAGGTCCCCCATGACAAAACTCCCACCGTGAAAATAGACGACGACGGCCTTGCCCTCCTCGTTGAGTGGCACGTACAGTCGTGAACGCAGGGTGCGGCCCTCGAGGACGATCTCGCCGTCACGCACCTCATCGACGCTCTCAGGGGTCCCACGGCGCGACATCGCGAGCCTATGAAAATTGTCCCGTCGAACTTCAATGCTCAATGTCGAAGGATGCGGCGATGGGTGAGCCCGCGATTCGTCGACGAAGGGTTTAAG
>JAJXXA010000056.1 GCA_021781335.1 Actinomycetes bacterium | reverse complement strand
TCGTCGGCGAAGCGCTGGCGAAGCGCGGCGGCGGCTCCCGTCTCATTCAGGTGCTGCATGGCGCTCCTCGCCGAACCAACGCCCGGCAAGATGACGTGCGATGCCCGCTCGATCTCCTCTGGTGCGCACGTCACTTCACTGGTGTGGCCCAAGTGTGCGAGTGCCGCACAGACCGAGTGGGTGTTCCCAGCTCCGTAATCGACGACGACGACGTGGCTCATAGCGATCCCTTGGTAGAGCGGATGAGCGATCCGTCGCGCGTCAGTGCTTGCGCGAGCGCGCGACCCACCGCTTTGAAGGCCGCTTCGGCCACGTGATGGGCGTTCTTGCCCGACGCCGTCACGTGCAGGGTGATGCGCGCGGTTTGGGCCAATGACTCAAACGCGTGCGCCGCCATCCCTGGATCGGGATCGATCGATATGTTCGCCGTCGCGCGACCCGACAGGTCCACGACCGCGTGCGCCAGCGCCTCGTCCATTGGTACTCGCGATTCGCCGTAGCGAGTGAGGCCCTTGCGGTCGCCAAGAGCGATGTCGAGCGCCTCACCGAACGTGCGCATCATGTCCTCGACGGTGTGGTGATCGCCCGTCTCGAGGTCGCCTACCCCCTCGAGGCGCAGGTCCATGCCTCCGTGGAAGGCCAACTGCTGCAGCATGTGATCGTAGAAGCCCTCGCCGGTGTGCACGTAGACACGACCCTCCCCCGGCACGCGAAGTCGCACGTTCAGCAATGTCTCGGCGGTGGCGCGGCGGTGGCGGACAATGGCCGGTGGCGCCGGCTCACCCGCGAGCTCACAACGAAGTGCGCCGAGCAGGACATCGTTGTCAAGCTCGTCACGCACGCTGATGCGCAAACCGCCCGCGAAAGCTCGCACCACAACGCCGTAGGGCAAGAGTCGTCGCACGATGCTTTCGGGATCTTCCATTGGTATGTAAAGAAAATTCGTATAGGAACGCAGCGGCACGAGACCGAGCGCGCTGAGTGCCGCACTCATCCTCTCGCGCTCTGCCACCTGCGCCGAGACGTCCACCGGTGTACTGAGCGCGGCGAGCGCCAATGCCGCGGACAACGACGAGACCGAGAGCGGGGCCTGACGTGATGTGATGACGGCGGTCGTGTCGCTCGAGGCGAGCGCGTATCCCACCCGAGCCCCCGCAAGACCGTACGCCTTGGAGAACGTGCGAAGAATGATCGCACCACTCCCAATGCGCTCGATCGCATCGACGCCCGCGTACTGGGCGTACGCCTCGTCGATGACCAGCTGACCACTTACGTCGGGAATCTCTGGAAGTTCTCCCGTGGGATTGTTCGGACGACACACGAAGACGAGATCGGCTGTGGCGGGGTCGTTGACCATCGTGGCGCCCGCCATTGAGGCTGCGTAGCGGTACATCGAGTACGACTGGGACGGGACTGTCGCGACGGTGCCGCCTTCGGCGTAGATGCGCGCGAGGAGGACGATGAACTCGTCACTCCCTGCACCGAGGGCTACTTGGTCAAGATCTACTTCGTGCAACGCGGCAATCGCCCGTCGCAGAGGTTCGTAACGGCCCCGGTCGTACTCGTTGATGTCAGCGAGGGCCCGCGCGAGCGCAGCCGGCCGTGCGCTGGGCGGTGGGCTTGCCGCGACGTTGCCGTCGAAACGGATGATCGAACGGGGGTCAATGCCAACCGAAGCAGCGATCGCCTCGTTCGAAGGCGGCCACTGGTAGGCGTCAAGTGCGGTGACGTTCTTCATCGGCGGGCCGTGGCTTTGTGCGCGCTCATGCCCTCGAGGTCGGCCAGCGCCTCAATGGTCGGAGCCAGGTGCTCGAGACCTTCCTTGGTCACGCGCTGGACTGTGACGGTCTTCATGAACGACTCGAGACCGAGACCGCCGGTCGAACGTGCCCATCCGCCGGTCGGCAAGACATGGTTCGCGCCGGTGGCGTAATCGCCCGCGGGCACCGGTGCGTACGGCCCCACGAACACGGCACCCGCATTTCGGATGCGACCAGCGAGTGATTCAGCTCGCGCGCCCAGCAACGCAACGTGCTCTGCGGCGTAGCGCTCGATTTGCTCCAGTGCCTCTTCAAGGTCCTCGCCCACTCTCACCACGAACGCTCGTGAATCGGGTCCGTGCTCCATCTGGGCCGCAAGCTCTTGTTGGATGATCGCCTCGTCGAATCCCTCATCCGCAGCGACCACGATCTCACTCGGTCCCGCGGGAAGGTCAATGGCGACGTCCTTACTCACAAGAAGCTTCGCCGCATTCACCGCACCACCACCGGGACCGATGATCTTGTCAACCTTCGCAATCGAAGCGGTGCCGTACGCCATGGCGGCGATGGCTTGTGCGCCACCCACCGCCCACACTTCGTCGATACCCAAGAGTGCGGCCGCAGCCGCGATCGCTTTGGCGCCACTCGGTGGCGTACACACAACTATCCGCTCCACGCCCGCCACCTGGGCCGGGACAGCTCCCATGATGAGTGACGAGACCAGTCCCTTTGGCACGTAAATACCCACCGAGCGCAGTGGCGTCCAACGTCGCTCGAGGGTGACGCCAGGCGAGACCTCGAGCATGAGGTCAGCCGGTCGCTGCGCTGCGTGCCAGGTCCGCACCGACTCGGCGGCGGCGAGGATGGCCGCGGTCGGAATATCTCCGTACGCGACTGCTCGCTCGGGTACGTCTGAGGTCGTGGCATCGAATAACTGGGACCATTCGACGAGTGCCGCGTCACCGCGGTCTCGAACGTCATTGACCACGTCTTCAATGGTGAACCTTCGATCCGTGACAACCGGCTTACTCATGGCACCATCCGTTCGACCGGGAGGGTGAGGATTGAACTCGCGCCGCTGCGCTCCAAGCGAGGTAGCAGCGACCAGATGTCCGCCGCCGGCACGAGCGCGTGCACCGCAACGACCCCCGGAGTCGCGAGGTCCATGACGGTCGGCGAACCCGAGGTCGGCAAGACCGCGAGCACATCATCGAGTCGTTCCCGTGCGACATTGCACAGCAGATACCTGTTCGCTCGAGCGTTGATGACCGATCCCAAGACCGTCGTAAGGGTCTTGCGCGCTTCGAGATCGGTCGACCCCTTTCGCCCGACGAGCACCGCCTCTGATTCGAAAAGGACACCCACAGAACGAAGTCCATTCGTGCGAAGTGTCGAACCGGTCGACACGAGGTCAATGATCGCGTCGGCGAGTCCGAGTCGTGGGGAGATCTCGACCGAGCCGGCGACGCTCACCAGTTCTGCCTTGATACCGCGTTCAGCGAGCACTTGGGCTGCGATACGAGGGTGCGACGTGGCGATGCGACGCCCTTCGAGGTCAGAAATCTCGGTCGCCGAGTCCTCCATCGATACCGCAGCTTGCAACGAGCACGAGCCGTAACCGAGTCGCAACAGCACCTCGACGTCACTGTCGCGCTCGAACACCAGGTCAAGGCCCGTGATGCCGCAGTCCACGACGCCGTCTTGGACATATTCAGGGACGTCATCGGCTCGAACGAAGAGCAAGTCGATCTCCGCATTTCGACAGTGCGCCTGCAAGACGCGCTCGCCCGGTTCTTGAGGGTCTACCCCGCTCGCCTCGAGCAGCGACCACGAAGGTTCACGAAGCCGCCCCTTGGACGGCAGGGCCATAGTGAGTCGACGGGTCACTTGCGCGCTCGCTTCAATACCGCGCCGTAGCCACCCTCGCCGTGGTGCAGCCAGTGCGCCACGCGCGTCACCGTCGCGGTCGAGGCGCCGGTGCGCCGCGATATCTCCTGGTACGACACCGCTTCATCAACGAGCCGTGCCACTTGGAGTCGCTGGCCCATGGCGTCGAGCTCGGCCGTGGTACAGAGGTCTCGCAGAAAGGCTGCGACAGTCTGTGGATCACTCACGTGCACAAAGGCATCGACGAGTTCGTCGAACCTCTCTGACGTCTCGGGCCTGGCTTGGGCCTCTTGAACTTTTCCGCTTGTCATGATGACATGCTAACGTGCTACTACGTGACTATGCAAATCATCCCGGCCATCGATCTACTGGGCGAGTACGCGGTGCGCCTCGAACAGGGGGACTTCGACCGGGTCCTCTTTCGACAACCTATCGAAGAGTTCATGTCGCGCATCGTCGCCACTCATCCGTCATTCATCCACATCGTCGATCTCCAAGGTGCTCGTGATGGCGCGATACGTGCTGAGGTCGTTCGACGCTGTGTCGAGCTCGCTAACAACATTCCTCTCCAGGTCTCGGGTGGCATACGCTCGATACCCGCGGCGCGCGAAGCCCTCGACGCGGGCGCATCGAGAGTGATCGTGGGGACCGCCGTTTGGTCCACACCCTCGGCGCTCGAGGAGTTCGTGGCCTCCCTCGAGGAGAGACTCGTCGTCGCGCTCGATGTTCGACACGGCGAGATCTCGATACGCGGGTGGCAATCATCAACAGGGCTCTCCGTTGAAAACGCGCTGGCACGATGCGTGCGCGCTGGCGTGACTCGTCTTCACGTCACCGCCATCGAGCGCGACGGCACGATGCAAGGTCCGGACCTTGCGCTGTATCGCGAAGTCTGCGCGAGCGGACTCAATGTCGTCGCGGCCGGAGGGGTACGCGACGACGACGACGTGAACGCACTCGAGGAGATCGGGTGCGAAGCGGCGATCATGGGCGTTGGATACCTCGCCAGAATGGGACTGTCGCTCGATCATTAGTTCCTCGAATGTCCTTTGATTAATGGGACTTTCTGCTCTAAGAGCAACCTCGACAACCGCGCGAGAATGTTGCCTGGGGTAACCGAAAGGAACGATGTATGCGTCGAAAGACACTTGACCTGTTGCTGAACTGGGTTGGAGGACTGCTGACGGTCATGTTGATCGTCGCGGGTGTCGGACTCATGGTTGGTTACAGTTTCACCAGCTCTCAAGTGAAGTCACAACTGCTCGAGCAGAAGGTCTTCTTTCCAAAGAGTGGCGAGGCCGATTATCAAGACCTCGTCAAGGCGCATCTCACCCAGTACGCGGGTCAGCAAGTCCTTACGGGTTCCCAGGCCCAGATCTTCGCGAACGACATCATTGGCGTCGATACGAACATGATCAGTGGCGGAAAGACGTACGCGCAATTGAGCGCCGCGTCGCTGGCCGATCCTTCGAATACCGCACTCAAGAACCAGGTTGAACTGGTGTTTCGAGGCGACACCTTGCGCGGTCTCTTGTTGAACGCCTACGCCTTCGGTTTCATCGGCGTGATCGCCCTGTACGCGGCGATTGCCTCGTTCGTACTTGCTCTTGTCATGTTGGTGCTCACGCTGCTCGGCGTGCGTCACTATCGCCAGAGCGATCCGGCGGACGTGATTTAGAAAAATCGGCCATATTCCCTAGAAGCCCGGGTCCCCCGCCCGGGCTTCTTTGCCATCTCGGGG
>JAJXXA010000070.1 GCA_021781335.1 Actinomycetes bacterium | reverse complement strand
CCTCGAAAGAACCATTCCTCCATGAGTGGTGCGGCGAGGGTCGTCAGCACCGCGACCACGACGAAGGTGGCACCGCGCGAACCGCCGAAGAGGTGAGTGACGGGACGATTGAGGTGTTTGAAATGAAACGGCGCGTACGCCAGGTCCACCGCGAATTGACAACCGACGCCGAGCAGCACGAACCAGGCGTCTCCCGCCCGCAGTCGCCACTGATCGCGCAGCGGTTCGAGCCCGCCCGCGCGGCGCGCGAAATAGATCGCGCCCGCGAAGCCAGCCCACAGCCCGATGAGTCCGAGTACGTTCGCCCACCACGGAGGATTAGTCACCGTGGACAATGCCGACAATCCGCCTTTGAAATGCGCAAACTGCACACCCACGAGCTCCAAGATCGTCGCGATGACCTCGCCCAGTAGAAACCCGATAACGCAGCCGAGAACAATCATCCCCGCGCGTACATGATTCTTAGATTCGCCCGACTCCAGAACACTCATTAGCCTTTACGCTAACAAGTACGAAGTTATCCACAGGCCCAAAGACTGCCTGGTGGAGTTCGCCCCTAGATTGGAGAGCGTGAGTACACCACCAAACGAAAAATCGGGTTTCAAGAAGTACCTGCCAGGCGGCGACAAGCCAATGGCGCCCGAATCGCGTCGGCGACTGATAACCATTGCCATCATCGCCTTCGTGTTGGGGATCCTCGTTATCCCTTCACTGTTCCAGAGCAAGAGCGTAAAGACGCTCTCTTATTCGTCGTTGCTCCAAGAAGTCCGTTCCCAGCACGTCTTGTCGGCCAGCATCAACAACTCCTCGGGCATCATCACCGGCCAGTTGACCGACGGCAGCAACTACTCGTCAAACGGCCCATTGCCAGTGGTCAATGACGAGGTCAACAGCCTCAAGTCCAACAATGTCACCGTCACTTTCGCGAATCCGTCCAGCTTCGCCTCTACATTCCTTCCCTATCTGATCTGGATCCTGATCTTCGTTGGATTCTTCATGTTCGCCAATCGCCAGGCCCGCGGTCAGATGAACGGCATGATGTCGGTCGGTCGCTCGAAAGCCAAGCAGTTCAACCAGGACCGACCCAAGACCACCTTCGCTGACGTCGCTGGTTACTTCGGGGTGAAACAAGAAATCAGTGAGGTCGTCGAGTTCTTGAAGACGCCGGGTCGATATAAAGAGGTTGGCGCGCTCATCCCGAAGGGGATCTTGCTCGTCGGCCCTCCAGGCACCGGAAAGACCATGCTCGCCCGAGCGGTCGCCGGTGAGGCGGGCGTGCCGTTCTTCTCCGTGTCAGGTTCGGACTTCATGGAGATGTTCGTCGGCGTCGGGGCCAGCCGCGTACGAGACCTCTTCGCCACCGCGCGCAAGCAGTCGCCAGCCATTGTGTTCATCGACGAGATCGACTCAATCGGTCGAAAGCGAGGCGCGGGCGTTGGCGGAGGCCACGACGAGCGTGAGCAGACGCTCAACCAGATGTTGAGCGAAATGGACGGTTTCGATCCGTCCGAAGGCGTCGTCGTCATCGCCGCCACGAACCGTCCCGACGTCCTCGACCCGGCGCTGCTTCGCCCGGGCCGTTTCGACCGTCAGATCGTAGTGCCGCTGCCCGACCTCGAAGAGCGGATTCCCATCCTCGAAGTCCACGCAAAGGGTAAACCCTTGGACGCATCCGTGAGCTTGGAGATGGTGGCCCGCGGGACGCCCGGTATGAGCGGTGCGGACCTCGCAAACCTTGTCAACGAAGCGGCACTGCACGCGGTGCGCCGTAATTCGGCCACGATCAGCATGGAAGACTTCGAGACTGCGCGCGACCGGGTCATGATGGGCCAACAGCGCGACACCATGGTCTTGATGGACGACGAGCGCGAGCGGATTGCCTTTCACGAGAGCGGCCACGCGTTGCTCGCTTACGTGCTCGACAAGACCGACCCCCTGCACAAGATCACGATCATCCCGCGCGGTATGGCGCTGGGAGTGACGATGACCCTGCCAGAGGAAGACCGACACATAATGTCGCGCCAACACCTCGAAGACTCTTTGTGTATGCGCATGGGTGGGCGCGTCGCCGAACTCCTCGTATACGGTGACCTCTCGACCGGCGCGTCAGACGACCTGCAGCGAAACACCGAACTGGCTCGACGCATGGTGCGTGAGTGGGGGATGTCAAAGGAGATCGGCCCGATGGCCTGGGGCTCTAACAACCAAGTCTTCTTGGGCGAGGACCTCATGCACACCCGCGACTACTCCGACCACACGTCCCAAGTGATCGACGACGAAGTCGAGCGAATCCTTCGAGAACAAGAAGCTCGCGCCATTGAAGTGCTGACCCTGCACCGCCGAGGACTCGAGGCGCTCACGGCGGCCCTGCTCGAGCACGAGACGGTTGACGGCGAAACGGCTGCGCAACTCATCGACGAGGCCCACGGCGAACCGGTCCACGCACACGGCACCAAGACCGTGAGCTCACTGAAGAGTTCTCCTCGCAAGTCCGCTGTCGCAGAGACACCGGTACCAGTCGCTACCCCCGCACCGGTGGCGCCGAACTGGCAGCCGCCGACGCTACCGGCGGTCTAGCGGGTTCACCACCACAATCCCGGCGGGCCTAGTGGGCAGCGTCGTCGCGACCACCAGTGAAGACTTGGAACTGGCGATCAGCAGCGTATGACCCTTCAACGTCGAGAGGCCCGAGTACGCGTGCAAGATGTCGAGTGTGCTCGACCCTTGCAGCTGCGTTGAAGAAGACCCGTTCGTCCCCACGACGCTGAACGTGACCGTGATGGGCTTCTTCGCGGTATTGGTGATGGTCGCCGCGTCAAAGCCTTGACCCGAGAAGTCCGAGACAATGAACTCATTGGAAGGGACGACCGGCGCCGCGAGAGCGAGACCCGAAGTTGTCCCGGTCGCCAGCGCTGCGGCGACTGGCTCGCTCGAGGTCAGGGTCACCGCCGCGTACCCTGCAGCCGGTATCGCCGAGTTCGGGGTGATCGTCACCACACCGCTGCTGTAGGGTGCCACAGTCGACGTCTCTGGGGTGATCTTGTAACTGCCAAGACTCACCTGGGCGGTGATGTCAGCGGGCAGGCTACTCATGTTGAAGACGCGAAGTTGCGCAAGTGCCCCCGACACGGTCGTCACCCGTGGGAACCAGATGCTCTTCGACACCTGTGCGCTACCAGCGTTAAATGAGGTGACAAGGTTGGTGGTCTGGGCACCGACAATGATGAGCGATCCACGAAGCACCTTGACGTGGACGCCGACATTGTCGGTGTTCACGATCTGCGCACCAAGATTGAGCGCCACCAGGGAATGAGCACTGACCGCCATTCCCTGGAACGGCGCCGGAGCGCTGAATCCACCGGGACCGTAGATCGACGCGTTAAAGACCGCCGGCGTCGCCGTTGGATTGTAGAGATCCAGTACTGCGCTCGAACCCACCGACGTGTTAAAGCCCGCGCCGAACCAATCGGTCACCCCCGCAGAGGTGCACGGCGTCTGTGTGTCGCCACCGTTTGCGACCTCCTCGGCGACCACGCCTCCGCCGCTTACCTGAACTGCGACTGCGAAGTAGTTTCCGCTTGCGAAGGACTGGGGCTGGATAGAAAGAGAACCATGTGCGGCGAGCTCTATGGTCTTCGAGGCTCGGCTGGCCGTGTTGGAGACCACTTGCACGTCAAGAGACCGTTTCGAGTTCGATGTGTTCACGAACGTCACGCGACCCGGCGCATGATGGCGAGCGTCGCTCAGACCCGTGCAATAGAGAGCCGTTGATTCCGCGTTCTTCGAGCTCGTCAGCGAACCCGAAGAGGGAGGGGTATTGGACTGCTTGTCGAGGGCACTTATGGTTGCGCTCGCGGCCAGTGCGACGGCGAGTACTACGAGCAAGGGGGCTCGACTCGAACGCGCCATCAGTGGTCCTTTCGCACGTGTCGGGCCGCCACCGCACGGCGTCGGCCCGTAAAGAGCCACTCGAGACGCTGGATGATGCCAAAACCCAGCCAGACAATCGTCCACAGACCTAAGGTGATGAACGCGAGCACTCCGTTCCACGGGAACACGTGCAACGTGAGGGTGCCAGTGGCCTTGGCACCGACTGCCCCCACCTGGTACGTGGGGGCCCAACCGAACGAAGTGCTTCTCGGCATTGACTTACCATCAACGTTGAGCGTGAACGCGCTCGCGGGAGCGAGGCCCGCGGTGAGCGTTGAATTGGCGGGCACCAGCCCGGTGTTGGCCGCGCTCGTGAACAGGGGGGTCGGTGTCGTCGAACCCGACAGCGTGCTCGAGACGAGTCCGTGGAACATGGCGTTCGTGTAAACCTCCACCGAAGCGGTCTGCAGGGTGAGTGAGAGGTCGGTCTGGAGACCCAACGTGGTAAGAAGTGCCGTTGGCACGGGTCGAAGCGGTGCCGACTGCACACCGGCAAGTTCGGGCGCGAGCGAATTCATCACAACGATGGTCGAGACACCCGCCTGCGCGAGGAGTTGACCGAGGCGCACCGTGCGCCCCTCGAGCGCGAGTTGGAGTGACTGCAGCAAGATCTCAGACGTTCCCGCATTGGGCGGCGCGAAAAGCGTCGATCCACCCGGCAATCCATTGGTCGAGGTCGCCGCTTCGAGACCCGGTGCTACTGACCATCCTTGTATTGGCAACACCGACGGATCTCCGAGCCACAAGACTCGATACCCTCCCGAGTTCGCCGGGGCCAAGGTGCTGAGTGATCCCGCGACGCTTGTCGTAGGCAAGTCGAAGCGCCCGCTCGCGAAACTCATAAGGAACGGCGCGGCGGCGACCACGAGCGCCGCGATACTGAAGCCGGCAAACAATTGACGCCACCCGAAACCAGACTGTCGAAGATCGAGCTCGACCGCACTGACGCCGAGGCCGATCAGCAACGCCAACATCACCATGTAGAGCGCGAGCAGTACGTCGAGGTCGGGGGCGAAAGAACCCATCAGATGATGGGCGTCGAGTGTCGCGAGCACCAAGGTCAATGTGGCTATCGTGGCGGCTTTACTCGCCATGGAACGGCGCTCATTTCGACACAAGAGCAGCCCGAGCAGGGCCGCCACCGGCAACGACCAGCCCAACCAACCCGCACCGAAGGTACCGTCGGCACCCCGTAGAAGATCACTGAACGACGGTGCTGACCAGGGTCCACGACTCAATCCGAAGACCCCGAATGCTCGGCGTCCGGCGATCAGCGTATCGACGGTGAGTGGCAAGAGGAAAATCGCGACGTTGAAGATGAGCGATCCAAGAAGGCGCCAAGGGCGAACAACGGTGGGGAGTTGATCTGGCTCGAAGAATCTCGCGACGACGACACCACCAATGACGAGTACGACGAGCACCAACGTCGCGGGCGCCATCGCGCTCAGTAGCGCGATGAGCA
>JAJXXA010000114.1 GCA_021781335.1 Actinomycetes bacterium | reverse complement strand
CGTCAGAGAGCGACATTGCGGCCGATCGGGCAATGAGAAGGCTGTATCGTTCCCTACTTGGCGTCGACACTGCGCCCGGCATTCCTCATCACTTCGGCGAGTTGATCGCTATTGAGGACTTCACCTTCCACAATCGCTTGCGCGCCCACCTGGTGCTCGAGCAGCAGGGCAGGGTCGGACAGCGCGGCAATCGTCTCGCGCATGGCGTCGTAGTCATCGGCCCCCATGAGCACGGTGGCTCTCCTGAGGCCGCCCGTCCGGTCCCCTGGTGACCCTTCCGGGCTTGTGTCTCTCTCAGAGTAGGTCTCGTCTAAAGTTCTGACTCCGGAAATCTGCGCCGCCGGGAGCTACGGGAATTCCGATTGTTCAGGTCGTGCTATCCGGCAAATGTGGCGAAGGTCCAGTAATTTCCGTCAGGGTCTTCCACGGTGAATTCACGTGATGGGTAGTCAGTTTGAACCACGATTGGATTGACTACCGTCGCGTGGATCAAAAGCGCTCGCTCCATCACCGCATCGGGATCAGTGGCGACAACATGGAGCGAATTGGTTCCCGGTCGGCATGGGGTTCGACGTTCGTCAGTACTAGAGAGGACTACACGACCACCGTCTGGCCAATCCAGTTGGCAGTGGTGGATTGAGTTACTTCGCTCTCCTGGAATCATCAGATCCTCAGTAAATCCAAGAGCGAGCAACCACTCGCGCAACATTGGCGCGTCGTTGCTGACAACACTTGCCCAGATGCTCGGTTGGCGGACACCGCTATTTCTTACGGTCATTACAACCTCGAATCCTAATTCGTCGAATGGCGAAAGGAGATTAAACGAGCGCTACACCGAAGTTCTTATTGTGTGACACAAGATCAAATTGCACTCGGCAACATTTTCTCCTGGAGGTTGTTCGACTCCTGGACGGTTGTAGCAATGAAGAGGCCTATCGATGATTGCAAACTAAATGGGTGACTCCGCTCGGGGTCGTCACCGACTCCATGACGAAGCGATCTTCGAGTCCCTCGAGCCCCTCCCAGAGTCGTTCTCCTCGTCCGAGCACAATTGGAACAATTGCTACGTGCAGGTAGTCGATGAGATCCGCGGCTAAGAACTGGCGTATCGTGTTCGGCCCGCCACCGACGCGAACGTCGAGTTCGCCAGCAGCTTCACGAGCGATGGCGACTGCCTCGTGAGGGCTGGCATCGATGAAGTGAAATGTGGTTCCACCTTCCATTTCAATGGAAGGACGAGGATGGTGCGTAAGCACGAAAACCGGGTTGTGATACGGAGGTTCAGTGCCCCACCAACCTTTCCAATCATTGTTCTCCCATGGTCCGCGGTGAGGACTGAACATATTGCGGCCCATGATGTCGGCACCTACACCCGGCGTCCATCTACTCGCGAATCCGTCGTCTGCATTCGTGGTGCCGCCAGTCATTCCTTGGAGCAATCTGAACGATCGAGTGGCCTCGAACCAACTCAAGAGCCGATCGCCCGCGTGGCCAAATGGCGCGTCGAAGCTCTGTCCCTCGCCGGAGGCGAACCCGTCTAGAGAGACTGAAATGCAGTGCACTCGAACTGATGACACGTCCATACCTCGATTCCTGGATCCGCCCTCATAGCAATCGGGAAAGGGTTGCGACAAATCTATCGGTGTGATGAGATCACCGAAAGTCAAAGTTGACGACCACTACGCGTGATGAATTGGTGCTGATTCATGCTGTAGGGGGTGGCACGTCCGACGTGACGGACCGGTCACTCGACGAAAGAGACATGCTCTGCTATTGCCTTTTGATCAGGTGCGACACTTCAACGACTCAGTCGCGCTGCGCGTTGTCTGAGATTCATTCGTTGTGCGCTTTAGTGTACAAATGATTAGTTACTACAATTATTAGCCTATGAAACAAGTTCTGGAGCCTGCTCGCGTCAACGAGCCTGTGGTTGACGCGGTGATCACCGCAAGCCGGGCGTTAGTCGCGGTGGCGGCGCAATCGCTGTCAGACGTCGCCGAGGAAGTGACGCTCACGCAGTATCGAACTTTGGTGGTACTAGCGTCCAAGGGTCCTCAGCGGCTCTCCGATCTCGCCGACGCAGTTGGCGTGACGTCGGCTACCGCGACGCGGATGTGCGACCGTCTTGTTCGAAAGAAGTTGATTCATCGACGAACGCAACGAGAGGACCGGAGAAATGTACGAATCACGCTCAGCGCCAAGGGGCAGGCGCTCGTTGAAGGGGTGACGCGCAATCGACGCGCACGGATCAAGCAGATCATCGAAACCATTTCGGTGCACGACCAAGAGATGTTGGTCAAGATCCTTACGTCGTTCTCGCACGCTGCTGGGGAAGTACCAGAACAGGATTGGTCCACAGGATGGCAGATGTGACCTCCAGTGGCGTTAATGCGGCATCAAAAAGCTCGCGAATGAACTTTCGAGATTTCCAAACGCGGGCTTCGACGTGGATCAGGCAATCCAGTTACGGACGTAAATGGTTACTTCTCGGATCGGTAATCGGCGTGATCGCCGGACTTGGCGCTGTTGCATTCTATGAGACCCTTCAAGTCTCTAATTGGTTCTTTCTTAAGGTGCTCGCCGGCTATAGCGTGCCGACGCCGATCGGTGAGGGTTACGTGCACGCATCGAGCCATTTCTCGCGGCCGTGGGCGATTCCGGTTGTGGCTTGCGTTGGTGCACTGATTGGAGGGGTGCTGGTGTTTCGAGTTGCCCCGGAGGCGGAGGGTCACGGCACTGACGCCGCGATTTCGGCGGTGCATCACAATCCGCGTGGCATTCGCTTTCGCACGGTGATTGTAAAGATCATCGCCTCGGCCCTGACGATTGGCTCGGGTGGCTCGGGTGGCCGCGAAGGACCGACTGGTCAGATCAGCGCAGGTTTTGGTTCCCTTCTTGCACGGTTGTTGGACTTGAATCCGACCGACGCACGAATAGCAGTGTCGAGCGGGATCGGCTCGGGCATTGGCTCCATTTTCGGCGCTCCGCTCGGGGGCGCGGTCCTCGCTACCGAGATTATGTATCGCGACGACTTCGAGGTGGAAGCACTCCTGCCCGCTCTCATCGCATCAATTGTTGGCTACTCCGTCTGGGGTTCCATTGAAGGTTTTGGCCCACTCTTCGGTTTTACGTCCAATTTTCACCTCACGAACGCCTCTCAGTTGGTGTGGTTCGCCATCATTGGCATTCTCGGAGGGCTGGTGGGTTTGTTATACGCGAAGGGCTTTTACGCGATGGTGGCGCTCTTCAAGCGGATGGCTCTGCCTCGTTGGGCGCGTCCAGCACTCGGTGGGTTGATTGTTGGTCTGATCGGTCTTTTCATCCCTCAAGTTCTCGGTACGGGCTACGGCTGGATTCAACAAGGACTTGGGAGTCAGCTGCTGCATATTCCCCTCTGGATCGTGCTTGTTCTGCCATTCGCGCGCATCGCGACGACCGGGTTGTCAATCGGATCAGGTGGTTCAGGGGGGATCTTCGGACCTGGAATGGTGATCGGGGCATTTGTTGGGGCGGGTGTCTGGCGCGTGCTTGCACCCCTTAATGGCAGCATCGGTCACGATCCAGCGCCCTACGTGATCGTGGGCATGATGGCTTGCTTTGGAAGCATCTCACGTGCGCCGCTTGCCGTCATGCTCATGGTCTCGGAGATGACCGGCACCCTTTCAATGATCGTTCCAGCAATGGTGGCAGTTGGTTTGGCGACGCTCATTGTCCGCCGCGGTGACGACACGATCTATCGCAGTCAGTTGAAGAGTCGGAATGAATCGCCCGCTCATCGGATACTCGCGGGGCTGCCCTTACTCTCGGTGATCCCCGCCTCTCAGGCAATGGCGCCGGTCCGATGTCTCTTGGTCGATTCAATGGAGCCAGCAAGCGCTGTTTCGATGATGTTGGAATACAAGGTCATGGGGGCACCAATCGTGGACGTCGACGCCAGGTACGTCGGTGTGACGTTGTATCAGTCGCTGCTCGAGCGATCAGCGCAATCCGAAACCTTCAGAATCACCGACGCCATAGATTCCGATTTTGCCCCCATACACTCTGCGGTGCGATTGGACGTCGTACTCGAAATTCTCACTGCGACGCCCCAAACCTGGGCTGCGGTGATAGATGATGAACGTCACGTGGTGGGAACGATTGCCATTTCGGACATTGTTCGTGGTTATAGAAGGGCGCTGCAGTCAACACTGAGAGAGGCGACTGAACTGAACGGGGACCAAGAGTCGCTCTACGTTGAAGTGAACAAGCGTTCCACCATGGTTGCCCTGCCGTTGCGTAACGCAGGTTTACCTCGGGGAATACTCATTACTCTCATCGAGCGAAAACTTGAGTTCATTCAACCTACCGGTGATGTCGTCATTCAAGCGGGAGATCGTCTCACTGCACTGGGTTCCAAAGCGGACCTGCGCTCTTTAAAGGAGCTCGCCTCTGGCGAACCGGGTTGACCGAGGCGCACCGTGTGCTCTCGTTGACTCGGCGTGGGCTCTGAGCCCGTGACAAGTGCGGAGTGCTACGACTATAGGTAGCAGTGCTGGACTTCGGAGGTTATATGATTCTCGATCTCTTTCGCCTTGACGGCAAGGTAGCAATCATCACTGGCGCCGGTCGAGGCATCGGCGCGGCGAGCGCGCGCGCACTCGCCGAGTGTGGAGCGGACGTCGTTATTGCTTCACGCACGGCGAGTGACCTCGATGTAGTCAAAGAGCACGTCGTATCGACTGGGCGGCGCGCGGCGGCAGTCGCGGTGGACTTGAATGACCTCGCTGCAGTTCGCTCGCTCGCCGAGGTGGCTCGTGAGGAGTTCGGGCGAATCGACATCGTGGTCAATAACGTCGGGGGCGCGATTCCACTGCCCTTCTTTGACACGACGCCGGAATATCTCGAAGAGGCGTTTCACTTCAACGTCTCAACGGCCCACGCCCTCAATCTCGCGTCAGTTCCGTTGATGCTCGAGACTGGAGGTGGAGCGATCGTCAACATTTCGTCGGTGATGGGGCGCCTCGCTGGTCGAGGGTACGCCGCCTATGGTGCGGCCAAAGCCGCGCTCTCGCACTACACCGAGCTCATCGCCAAAGATTTAGCTCCGCGTATCCGTGTGAACGCGATCGCGGCAGGTTCAACGGCGACGTCCGCACTTGAGATTGTGACCTCAACGCCCGAACTCAAATCCATGATGGAGAATCTCACTCCACTGCATCGAATCGCTAATCCCGAAGAAATCGCTGCGGGCGTCGTGTTTCTTTCGTCGGATGCCGGCGCATTCATGACCGGCAAGGTGATTGAAATCGACGGTGGCTCGGATGTCCCGACCCTTGATTTCGGATTGCCGGACCTCTAATCAGGAGCCAGTAGCCCTTCGCGTGCGAGCGACCGAGCGGGTTCTCATCGACAGACTGCGAGATAGGTCTGCTCTTCGACCAGAGAAAGTACCTGATCGTGGATCAAGAGCATTGAGGACGTGGCTCGAATAGCCCTTTTAGGGTACGCGCACTAGTTGCTACGGCGAAGGTCTCGGGTCCGCGACATGCTCACAGCGACGACGATGGTCGAAGCGGCGCGATGAAATACTGTCATCATGGAAACTCTTCGCTATTCAGAATCGATTGTCATCTCACGCACGAGTGAGGATCTCTACGACATGCTCGCCGACGTGACGCGAATGGGTGAATGGAGCCCGGTGTGTAAGGCGTGTTGGTGGGACGAAGGCGATACCCTGCGTGAAGGCGCGTGGTTCACGGGACGCAATGAGACACCCGAACGCACTTGGGAGACCCGATCGCAGGTTGTCGTGGCCGACCGAGGGCGAGAGTTCGCATTTGTGGTTGGTGGCACGTGGACTCGTTGGGGGTACACGTTCACACCAGGCGATCAGGGCACGGTGGTGACTGAGTCGTGGGAGTTCCTACCTGGGGGCGTCGCGAGATTCGAAGAGCGTTTTGGGGAAGATGCCGCTGCTCAGATAGCCGATCGCTTCAGGAGTGCGCGAGAGGGTATCCCCGAGACGTTGGCGACGCTCAAGCGGGTGGCCGAAGCCGAGTGAGCGAATGGTTATCTGCCCTCTCACGTCACCCGGTGTTGTCTCGCCACGCGCACAATGGTCTGCTCTGCGCCACCGTGCTCGTTGCTCCTGTGCGGCCCATCTTTTGCGGCGATACGATGCGCTTTCGAGCTCGGTGGTGTTAACAGGAGGATTGAGTGATAGCGATTAAGGCCACCCTCAGGATTGCCGAGGCACAGTTGGAGACGCGTGCGTCAGTCTCGTTACTGCGCGGCCACGTGGCCATTCCATGAGAATCCTTGTAACAGGCGCCGCTGGATTCATTGGTGCAACGACCGCCGAACTCATGTTGTCGCGAGGTCATGACGTCGTGGCGCTCGACAACCTTGTTGCCGGGCGCCGCGAGAACGTACCGGGCGGGGCAACCTTTGTTGAAGGTGACTGTGGAGACATGGCGCTCGTATCTTCGCTGGGCGATTTTGATGCGTGCGTCCATTTCGCGGGGCTGATCGAACCGCGAGTGTCGATGGAGCAACCCGAGAGATTCTTTGAGAACAACGTCGCGTCGAGTCTTCGTCTTTTGGAGGTACTCATTCAGCGCGGTGTTGGACGTTTCGTATTTTCGTCTTCGTGCGCGGTTTATGGCGATCAGCTTGAGATGCCAATCACTGAAGACCGCCCCATCAATCCATTGAGTCCCTATGGACAGTCGAAGCGAATGGTGGAAGAAGCAATGACGTGGTTGTCGCGTCTGGGGCGAATTCGAACCGCCTCGCTGCGCTATTTCAACGCTGCCGGAGGCACCTTGGCGCACCCCGAACGTCATGATCCTGAGACCCACCTCATCCCGCTGGCACTTGACGTGGCCGCGGGACGCCGTGACTACCTCGAGATCTACGGCACCGACTACCCAACGCCTGACGGAACTTGCATCCGCGACTACATACACGTGAGCGATCTAGCAGAGGCGCATCTCCTCGCAATCGAAGCGTTGGCCGAACATGGCGAGCTCACGCTCAATCTTGGCAGTGCAGTTGGTTCGTCCAATCGGCAGGTGGTCGATGCAGTTCGACACGTAACGGGCATGGACCTCGATGTGCGCTACGTCGCGCCGCGACCTGGCGACCCGGCATCCGCGATTGCGAGTAACGATAAGGCGCGAGAAGTCCTGCACTGGCAACCTCGTCACTCTGAACTAGAAAAAATAGTGGCGGATGCGTGGGCGGCGCGGTCAGCATGGTCGAAAGATCGCGCATAGCGCTTCGTGGTCGAGCGGAGCCGTCGATCCGCACTTCTTTTTTTAGTGAAGGTGTGCGGTAGATGATGTCAATTGCTTGACAATTACTTCACGAAGACTACTGACCAGTGATTTCATGATGTGTCGTGGCACTTTCACGCTCAGAGTCGAGGATAACGTCTTCAGATGGCCAATGACGTTGACGTGGCGCCATGTGAAGTGACGACCCGGGCGCCTCGGTTCGTGTCGCAGGGGACGATACGACTGAAACCGATTGGCGCTCGACGCTGGTCACGGGTCGCCATTACCCTCGCGATGCTGGCGGCGATGCTGAGCCTCGCGAGCGAATCACGAACCAGCTTCGCGTCGTTGCCTCGCACCCATGCTTCATTGTCCACACTGAGTACACGCCGCACGCTCGCCGTCGTCCCACATACGCATAGTGCTTCGCTCACATCTCGCGCCAAGACCGTGCTTGCGGGCAAGGCCACGTCGGGTCCCGTGGTAATCAATCAAAGCCTGCGAAGTCCACGCGTGCGATTGCGCCAACCGGTGCGCTACCCGGTGGGTGTGTTGGACGCGGCCCAACCGTCAGGTCGGGCGCCGCCGACGAACACCGCCATGTCGGGATATCGACTGACATATGAGAATGGATTCACAGGGACATCGCTCCCGAGCGGGTGGGTGCCCTACAGCGGGGTGCCCGGCGGTGACGCTGGTGGTCAATTCGCGCCCACGCATGTGGTGGTGAGTGACGGGATGCTTCAGTTGAACACGTGGCAGGATCCTTCGTTTAACAACGAGTGGGTTACCGGAGGTCTCTGTCAATG
Organism: Actinomycetes bacterium; assembly: GCA_021781335.1. GTDB lineage: Bacteria > Actinomycetota > Acidimicrobiia > Acidimicrobiales > RAAP-2 > RAAP-2. Next base: position 13,917 of record JAJXXA010000114.1, on the reverse strand, counting down.
CGGAGTCGCGCGCACCTACGGCGCATATTTCGTTCGTTCGCGCGTCACCGGTGCGGGTCCCACGGCGGTGGAGTTGCTGTGGCCCGTGGCACGGGTCTGGCCCCCAGAGATCGATTTCAGTGAGACGGGGGGTACGACAACGGCAAGTTCAGCGACACTGCATTTCAGTTCCCCAACGCAATTCGTGCAGAGCAAGTTGTCGATCGACATGACGCAGTGGCACACGTGGGGGGTCATCTGGACGCCCACGTCAGTTGTGTACACCGTCGACGGTAAGACCTGGGGCGTCGTCAACACGACCGCCGACATCCCGCGTCAACCCATGACCCTTGATATCCAACAACAGACGTGGTGCGCGTCGGGATGGGCCTGTCCGACACAGCCTGAGTCCCTGCAGGTCGACTGGGTCGCCGAGTACGCTCCCGCCTGAGAATGCGCTCTTCGTGGGCCGCTGACGGCAGCGACTTCATCAGGTGTCACCCGTTGTGTCAAACGATGGGACGTTTCGCGGATGCCCTCACCAGAAATGGGCCAATCGACCTTGCTCTGCGGGTTGACATTGCAGGTGTTTACTGTAAATCTCTTGATTAACAGTAAAAACGAGGAGAGTTGGCGAACACATGTCTGATCGCTGGCGAGCGTCCAATCGAATGAAGGGCCAAGCTCAGCGTGGACTAGGTCGCTCGAATCCAACCATTTCTGTGATAATTCCGACGTTGAACGAATCGGCGAATCTTCCCTACGTTCTCAATACGATTCCAAGTTGGGTCGACGAGGTCATCATCGTCGACGGCCAGTCGAGTGACGATACCGAGCGAGTTGCGCGAGCGCTACGCGGTGATGTTCGAATCATTGAGCAGCGGCGCCCCGGAAAAGGCGCGGCCCTGCAGGCCGGTTTCGGTGCCGCGACCGGCAAGATGCTCATTGCGCTTGACGCCGACGGTTCTATGGACGGTGGCGCGATAGGTGCGTTTCGAGACGCGCTCGTGAATGGCGCAGACTACGTGAAGGGTTGTCGGTTCTGTCCAGGCGGTGGGTCCAGTGACATCACCCGACTCCGACGTATGGGAGACCGAGGGATCTGTTGGCTGATCCGTGTGCTCTTTGGCGCGAAATACAACGATGCGACGTATGGATATATCGGGTTCTGGGCCGATCAGTTGGACGCGATCGGCATCGATACCGACGGCTTTGGCGTGGAGACCCTCATAGGGATACGAGCCCATCGGGCAGGTCTTCGCACCGCTGAGGTGCCGTGCTTTGAAGCAGAACGAATCTACGGGAAGAGCAATCTCAGCGCAATCCGCGACGGGCTTCGCATCATTGGCGTTATCGTCGAGGAGCGATTGCATCGTCACCGCGTTGGGCCACGTCACGAAACCGTATCTGAGGTCGACGCGCTCGGCGAACGAAAAGGGAGTGCACTCGTAGCTGGTCCGGGCTCATCGCTCACGTTGCCCGGAATAATTGTCTCTGAAATCGCGCGTGCCATCTCGGGAGCCACGCCGGTCATTCGAATCGAAGTGGACGCCGATCGAGATTACGGAGAAGGACTCACCCGTTCACCATCGCTCAGCGCTGCATTCGTGGAATCGCACGGCGACCGCTTGACGACGCGCCGCGCACCGATGAACGCACGCCTACGCAAGCTGGCATTTGATGATTGGCTCGGACCTGACCTTCGAGTCGCGTTCGCCTACGCGTGGCCGAGCCTCGACAACGCCTGGATTCGTGACTTCATTCACAGCGCGAAGTTGGCCCGCGTGCCGTGCGCGGTCGCAATTGCGGGCCTGCCGAAGTCCGAATACTCCACGATCAGCGATGTAGCGGGCGTAGTATCGAAAGCCGACTTAGTCTTGGTCGGCGACGCTCTAGAGGCTAGACAGCTGTCGACGGCGCTTCCAGTGGCGGGTCCGTTAGTCGAGGTGCACCGTTCACTCTCCCTAAAGGGCCGAACGGATCAACACAGTGCACACCGCGTGACCGCATTTCTTCCCAAGGACAGCGCGGACACGCTTTCAACCCTGCTCGCGGCATTTGATGCCATACCGCATTCGTGGATCGGTCAATACGAATTGCAGATAGCCATGCGCTACGCGAATCCAGCGATACCTGAATTGATCTCGGCCAGTTTTCACCACGCTCACGTGCGCCTGCTCGATGAGAACCTTTCCGACGAGGAATTGATGAACATGTGCGAGGCATCATCGGCGCTCATCATCGCAGACCCGCTGGTCAACTCTCGGGTGTTTCAAATCGCCGTTGAGTGCGGTGTCGCCACAATCGTGCTGTCGCCATCTGATCTGCCCGATGTTGGCGTTGGCTACGTCGGGGGCCTCCTTGCGGACATCAATTTTCCTGCCGCCATCGACGTCGCGCTCGCTCACGCCCTTCGTCTGGCGGAATTACGCTTTCCGAGCCCCGACGCATGGGTGGAGTTGGCCGAGCGTCTTATCGCTTCACCCCTTGTGGGTCAAAAATCATTCGACGAGCCGACGTCGGTGGGGTGAATGTCATGAACGTATCGGTTGTTGTCTGCGCGTACTCGATGGAGCGGTGGGATGATCTGGCGGCCGCACTCAACAGTTGTCGAGCACAAACACAGGCACCGATCGAGGTGATCCTGGTGGTGGACTACAACGAGGAACTGCTGGCGCGTGCCGTGGGTGAATTTCCTGACGTCATCGTCACGATGAATGCGTCGCTGAAAGGACTCTCAGGTGCTCGAAATACTGGTGTCTCTCTCGCGAGCAGCGAGATTGTCGCGTTTCTCGACGACGATGCCTACGCGGATCCTCGATGGTTGGAGAACCTCGTCACGCCATTCGAGGATCAGAGTGTCGCCGGCGTCGGTGGATGGATTATCCCGCAATGGCCCGTTGACGCACCCCCATGGTTCCCCGAGACGTTCTTATGGGTGCTTGGTTGTAGTTACGCGGGGTTACCCGCAGATCAATCTCGCATCCGAAATCCCATAGGTTCGAACATGGCGCTTCGCAAAAGCGTCATCGAGCGAGTCGGAGGATTCTCATCGGGACTGGGACGCATCAGCGATGCGCCACTCGGGGGTGAAGAGACTGAGTTGTGTATCAGATATCGCGCGCGTTACAGCGACGAGTATTTTGTGCTTGCGAGAGGGGCGGTAGTCCATCATCGGGTCCCTCCATCTCGGTTAGCCCTGCGCTACTTCCTCACTCGTTGCTGGTCGGAGGGAGTTTCCAAAGCCGTGATCGCGTCACTGGTCGGCTCGGGGGCCGGATTGGCCGCCGAGCGCGCTCACGTCCTACGAGCGGTGCCGAGAGAGATCGTTCTAAGCACTGTTCGAGCGACGCGCGAACCCACGGCGATGGTGCGACGCATCGCCCTCATCGTGGCTGGCGGCGGGTGCACGGTCGCCGGTTTCACATGGGGACGACTAAGACTGCGATGGTCTTCGCACGAAGCTCCAGACGCCTCGAAGCTGTCGCGACATGATCTGTCAACGTGGAGGCCGATTGCACTGGCGCAAGTGTCGAGTGAAGAACTGAGTCGCACGACGATTCGCTGCGAACCCGGCCAGCGCGTATGGATAGAGGTGAAGCGCGAAGGACAGATCGTGGGCGTCCGCGAGGTTGTCGCAGATTCCAACGTGATCGCGACCTCGACGTTACAGATGGTCACGGAGTCGTTTCGAGAGGTGACACCTTCTCATCTTCGCGACGTCGATGACCAACGCCTCGCGCGTGCGTCAATTATCGTCCCTACGATCTGTGAAGATCCAGCGGAACTCTCAGATCTGGTCGATTCACTCGTGGCGCTCGACTATCCCGATTTTGAGGTCATCGTCGTCGATAACCGCACGACGGACGGTGATGTGTCGCTCCCGCGCTTTAGCGACAGTACGCGAGTGCGCGTTGTGAAAGAGGCTCGGCCCGGGGTGTCCGCTGCGAGGAACGCGGGTGCCGCCGTCGCGACTGGTGACATCTTCGCGTTCACGGACGATGATGTCGTGGTGGATGGTGGATGGCTTCGAGCGATAGGCGCGCGCTTCGCCAATGAACCCGCAGTCGACGCCATCGGGGGCCTGGTGCTGCCAGCAGAATTGGATGCGCAACCCCAACTCTGGTTCGAAGAGTTCTACGGGGGATTCTCACAATCGTTCGAGCCCTCAACCATACGCGTATCGGATCACGACCCATCCGACAGGTTGTTCCCCTATAACGCTGGTCGCTTCGGTGCCGGATGCAACATTGCTGCGCGCCGTTCGGCGTTCGAGGCTGCGGGGGGATTCGATATGGACCTCGGCGTTGGAACTCCAACAAGAGGGGGAGAGGACCTCGCATTCTTCTTGAAATTGCTCTTTCGAGGTGGCACGCTTGCGTTTGAGCCCGGCGCCCTCGTTCGTCATCACCATCGACGAACTAAAGGGGCATTGTTGAAGCAGGTGTTCGGCTACGGGGTGGGTCTTGGTGCGATGTACTCCTCTGTGGTGCGAAAGGATCCACGTCACGTCGTGGCAATGCTGAGACGGCTCCCCGCAGCCGTAAGTCTTCTCATGCGACCTCGCTCCGAGCGGTCAGTCAGCACTGCGTCAAGTTATCCGAGGTCGATGCTGTTCTTACAGATAGCGGGCATCGCGTGGGGCCCGGTTGCCTACGTTCGAAGTGTGAGACAAGGTCGACAATACAGTGCGTGAGGTACTCACTCAACACACGTCGAGGACGTCGCGATGGCCCGATCCGCGGGTGGTGGTCTCGGCATCACTCCTGATCATCGACATACTGCTGCTCGCATTGACCCTCAGCCATACTCTCGGTCCGTGGCGATTCCTTCTGGGACTCGTGTTCGCCTTGGGTGCGCCAGGGTGGTCACTGGTCGGACTCGTTGATCTACGCAGCGCTGCGCTCGAAATAGGGTTGTCGGTGGCGGTCAGTTTGGCGCTCATCATGCTGTGCGGGCAGTTGATGATGACGCTTCACGCGTGGCACCCCGTCCTGCTCGAGGAATTGATGTGTGCGGCGTGTGCACCCTCGTTGCTCGTGCAATCGAAGGACTTGCGCCGAGTCGCGAATCGCGCGAGGTGAGCAACGTGACGCTCGCAGATATTGGCGCATTCGCCCAACCAGAGGCACTCTTCGTTGTGATTGTCGCGTTGGTGGTACTCCTCTCCTTGAGGGCAGTGCGCGAGGTGATCGGGCCGAAAGTCACACGTGGGGCGCTTTTGACCCTCGATGTGTCGATTGTGATCTTGCTCGGCGTTTTCGTTGCCCTCGTCATCGTGAGGTTCGCGACCCTTGCCTAGCGAGGAGGGGGATCACCGCCGGTTGCCTTGGAACCGAATTGTTCGATCGTACGTCGATGCCTGGTCTTTGGGTTTGGCCGCGGTAGCACTCGCGTTGTGGATCATCAGTGTCCACCGGGCGAAGTTCGCCGATATGGGTCTATTGGGACTCGTCACCATTCTCGGATGGACGTATTTTCTGGGCTTAGCCCTCGTCGTCGCCAGTTTCGCCGTAGCGCTACTACGCACGCCGGTGAGAACGAGTCGAGTTCTTATTCCACTGGCTGTGCTGGTGATCTTTCTCTACGGAACGGCGTCGGCCGTTGAGCCGACGTCCGCGCTCACCGACTCGTGGATTCACGCCGGATTCACCCAGTACATCATCCAACACGGCCACGTGCTCAACAACTATGACGCACGATTCTCGTGGCCGGGCGGTTTTTCGCTCGCGGCGGTACTCGTCGCATTCGCCGGTCAACCTAACGCGATAGCGCTGTTGCGATGGTTCCCCGTCGTCATTGAGCTGCTCTATGCGGCGCCCCTGCTCGCTCTTGGCGCCAACAGTGGCGTGAGCCGGCGTACCGCGTTATTGGGTGTCGCCCTGTTCTATTCCACCAATTGGATCTATCAGGATTACTTCTCGCCCCAAGCACTGAACTACCTCTTCTTCTTGGTGGTCATTGCCGCAGTATTCGTGTGCTGGCGACCGAGAAAGATCGCTCACGGCAAAATTTTCGACGTGCGGATTCGTGCGTTGGTGGCACGCGTGCGCCAGAGCGTGACGTTACGTCGCCTGAACGGTGGCGACACCGTGCCCGAGCGAGATGCTCGGACCATCTTGTGGGTCCTCGCACTGCTGACACTTGTCATCGGTGCGTCAGTGATGTCGCATCAGCTGACGCCCTACGCACTGATAGTGGCACTCGCGGGGTTGCTCATCACACGAAGGCTCGGTCGACCGGAACTGGTGATCGTGGCCGCCCTCTTCGCTGTGGGCTGGCTCAGTCTGGGGGCCAGCAACTACTGGATCGGACATCTGAACGACATCTTTGGCGGGATAGGACAGATATCGAGCACAGTTGGCTCAAATGTCACCAATCGCGTCACGGGCAGCGCGAGCCACCGGCTCATAGTTCAGCTCCGTATGGGGATCATCGTCTTGTTGTACTTGTTCGCCGTCGCTGGTGCGCTACGTCGCAAACCAGACTCTCGATCACTGGAGGCACTGGTCGTGGCTCCGTTCGTGCTGCTCGCCATTCAGAATTATGGGGGAGAGGGACTCCTTCGTGTGGTGTTGTTCGCGTTGCCCTTCTCTTCGCTGCTCGCCGCCTCCGCCGTGCTTTCGCGTCGCGCCTATTGGGCTGGGCAGTATCAACGAGACGGCCGTCGAATTGTCGTGGGTGCGCTGGTAGGAATTGTCCTTCTGGTGTTTTCGCTCGGAACTACAGTGGTGCGAGGCGGTAACGATGCGTACGAAGCATTCTCACTTGGTGAAGTATCTGCCGTGAACTATACGTACGCTCACGCGCATGCTGGAGAGGCCATTGGCGTCGTGTCGGCGTACCTGCCCCTCGGCCAGCGTGACTTGGGTCGGCTGGACATTTATATTGCCGATAGTCAGTCAACGCCTTCGCCGCGCCAGGTACTTGAGCGCTTTGTGAAAGCACGCCCACACTGGATCGTGCTGAGTCGCTCTCAAGAAGCGTGGGGAGAAATACTGGCCGGTTATCCGCCGGGCTGGTCCAAGGCTCTCCAAGCTGATCTTGTCAAGAAGTTCTACCGTGTCGTCGCGCGATGGCCAACTGCCACCGTGCTCGAGCGAAGGGTCACTCAATGAGCCGCGCAGCGTCATCCGCGCACCGCGACCCGATGGCTCGATCGGGCTTCTTTCATCGTCAGGTGGTGCGACTTAGCCGCATTCGCGAACCGCGCGACGTGCTGCGATTGATACTCACCACGTACATTGTCCCCTCCAATCTGTTCCCGGAATGGCTGGTGTATCGAGCACTCAAGGCATCAGGCTTCCTCGTCGCAAGTCCGTGCGGGTTCAGCGGCGCGCGCATCGAGACCACCGACCTGACGGTAGGCGCGCGGTCCTGGGCTAATCGCGGGGTGTACATCGAAGGGCGAGGGGCTGTTTCCATTGGGGACGACGTATTGATCGGACCCGAAGTGATGATCATCACGTCGACCCATGAGCGTGTCGAGGACGGCGTGCGCGCGACCGCGTCGTATTTGCCGGTTCGCATTGGCAGTCACTGTTGGTTGGGCGCTCGGGTGCTTGTCTTGCCTGGTGTGTGCATCGGCGACGGGGTTACGGTCGCGGCGGGGGCGGTTGTGGCGCGGGACATTGGACCAGGCGGACTCTACGGCGGAGTGCCGGCGCGGCGGCTCACGTGAGTCCGCGAAGCCACCGAAGGCTTCGCGCTCGTCTGAACAGCGGGCAATTAGTTCGAAACGCGGTGGCGCTTATGATCTCCTCGGGCGGCACTGCGGTACTCGGGGTTGTCTTTTGGGGTATTGCGGCGCATCTCGCCACGACGACGGTCGTGGGACGAACGTCGGCCGAGATTGCCGCGATGATGCTGCTCGCCAACATCGCCCAACTGAGTTTTGGCACACTCTTTGAGCGTTTTTTACCAATAGCGGGTACTCAGACTCGTCGCTTTGTGACTCGCGCTTACGTCTTGTGCGAAGTGGTGGCGTTGATTGTCAGTGTCGCATACGTGGTATCGGGGCTTTCGAACGGCTTTCTTCCGTCCGGTGTCCAGTGGCGGATTCTGTTCGTCGTCGTCGTGCTCTTTTGGACAATCTTCGTGCTCCAAGACTCGGCGCTGGTTGGTCTTCGTGCATCTCGATGGGTCCCGGTGGAGAACATCAGCTTTGCAATAATCAAGTTGCTTCTGCTTGCCGCGATGATCAGTGTTTCGGTGAGCCAGGGGATCTTTCTTGCGTGGTCGATGCCGGTGATCGCCATGGTGATCGTGGTGAATGTGTATCTCTTCAAATGGCGGATTCCAAGTCACGAATCACAGAGCACCCCGAATGAACAACTACCTTCTCTGCGTGAGATCAGTCAATTGGCGCTCGCGCAGTATTCAACGTTTCTTCTGTCGATGTTTACCCCGACGATCGTCGCGCTCATTGTGCTTGAGCGCCTCGGGGCTATTGCTAACGCCCACTACTACTTGCCGGCGCTCATCGCGAGCGGACTCAGCATGTTCCTTTGGAATATTGCGACGTCGTTCATCGTCGAGGCCTCCTCGGAACCGGCGTCGCTCCACCGTCACGCGATCACGACCATGTGGACAGGCGTGACGGTGCTAACACCATGCATCCTGGTCGGTGTCGTCTTCGCTCCAGAATTGCTTCGAGTCTTCGGCGCCACCTACGCGGTCCATGGCACGACACTCTTGCGCATGCTGTTGCTTTCGCTGCCGGGCAGCGCCGTGACGATCTTCTACACTTCATTCGCATGGCTTGACAAGCGAGTGTGGTGGCTCGCAGTTCGTCAACTCATCATCACGTTGGTCTATTTCGCATTGGTACTCACGCTGATCGGACATTTTGGGCTCATCGCGGTCGGCATCGCGTCACTGATCACCTCGGGGCTCCAGGGCATCATCTTCTTTCCCGTCCTGCTCAGGCGAATCCAAAAGATTGACGCGTGACGGTCCCATCGCGAGGTAGCCGCGCGGACCTCAAGGGCCCTGGTTCCTTCGCGCGTCGATGACGCTTCGCCGATAAGCGAACGGCCCGTGAAAATACGCGATCAACTCATGAGAAATGAGCCGTGCTGGATATGCGCGCCCGTTCGAAGTGATCGTCGATCCGTCATCGATGATGCGTTGTCCTCGAGCTCGGCGCAGGCTCAATCTCGCGAGTCGCGCGCCGGCGGAAGGTACTTGGCAGAGCATGGCCAACAGATGCCGTGGGTCTCGGCGTACGAGCGACGTCAGCATCGCGGTGAAGCCGATACCACTTCCGTCGAGTTGGTCGAGCAGTTGAGCATACGTGCGTCGATGTCTGTGAAAGACGTATGCGCCAGGCTCGAATCCGATGGTTCCGCCACCCCACAGAACACTGATGACCGCGGCGAGGTCCTCTCCGCCACGCGACGACGTGCCAGTCCCTAGTGTGACATCGAAACCACGAATTTGCTCGAGCGCCGACCTCTTGAACGCCATGTTGGCTCCCGCGACGTAACGGCCGGCGCCATAAAGTGACGTCGTTCGCACAGCGTGCGTTGTGGCGTCCAATTCCTCGAGTAGACCGAGACGCCAACGACGTGTCCGGCCTCGCGCGAGGCGTACGGTGACACGACGAAATGACCGAACACCACCGAATCCCCCGAAGTACTTCTCGTACCAGATCTGCGCTGTGCTACTGAGCTCGCCGGGAAGCACGAGGCCCGTGACCACGTCCAAAGCCGGCTCCTGCGCGAAACGAAGTGCGATTGCTCGCAGCCAATGGCGGTCAACCCTCACGTCGTCGTCAGTGAAGGCAATCAGATCGGCGTGTGACTCGATGATTCCTCGATTGCGCGCAGCAGAGATGCCAGGTCGTGATTCGCGAATCACCCGTAACCATTCTTGGTCATTTGTGAGCGCAACCAAGGGGTCATCTTCGGGCAGCGCACGTCGATTGTCGATCAGCAACACTTCGAAGTCGGGGTACTCCAGCTGAGCGAGGCTGTCTATGCACCGCGAGAGTCCTTCAATATTCGAAGCAAGGGTGGGAACGACGACGCTGATCCTTGGCAGGGGCGTGGTGTGTGGCGCCGGGGCGGGATCGTTACAGTGCGCGGCGAGGATCTTGGCGCACTCGGCCCTCGCACGAGCCTCGTTCGCCGCGGCGTCTGCACTGAGGTCGAGTACGACGATTGCGCAAGGTACATGGTGATAGCTCAGGATGAGCCAGACATCATCGAATGAGACCTCCGCTTGCAGGGGCGGCATCTCGTCCTCGACGTCCACCATCAAGATCCGTGCGGTTCGCGCACGTGGCGTGGTCGGCGCTGTTGCACGGTCATCGCTTGGTGCGTGCGCCGAGTTGAGTCGGGTGCGCCAGACGTCGAGTCGGCCCCGAACACTCACTGAGATTCCTCTGGGAATCTGGTCGTATCTCGAGTGCGGCGTCTGAAGAAGTGGGGGCGACAGTACGTACCTGTCCCGCTTCGCAGAACCACCATGACTTCGACCGTACTACCTTGACGTGGCCTGGTTGGGTGGCTGTACACGACAACTGCACTCGTCGAGTCCTCTCGCGAGGTCGTCGGCGACGGGGTCACGATCGCGGCGGGGGCGGTTGTGGCGACGTACGCATGGTGGGTGAAGTACTCGCCGCGTTAAGAACCATGCGACGTTATGAATGTCACGCGTTGCGCGTGTATTCAGCGACCCAATCGATCTGCATGGTTGCGGGCGCACGTGGGCAATAGCGTGAATTCGCACAAGACGCAAGTTGCTCGAAATGCAGTGACATCGGCTCTTTGGGAATGTTCGCCACGGTGCGAAAATCTCCCCACTGGCGTCCGTCGACCGTGAAGATGATAGACGTGCGCGACCAGATGACTCCCCACGTGTGCCACCGGCGCATATCGATGAAGATCGATTGCTGAACTATGTGATTGACGACGCCCCAGTGCACTGTCCACGAACTTGAACGTACTGAATCACCGGTCTCGTTGAAGTCGATCTCAGGTGGCCAGTTGTTAGATGTGGGCCAGAGGAGCTGGACTTCGTTCGGGCCCGCCCGCGAGATACGAGAGCGCACGAAATACGCGCCATAGGTTTGGTGGAGTCCGCATTGACACAATCCACCGGTGACCCACTTGTTCGAGTAGCGAGGGTCCTTCCACGTGTTCAGTTGCAGCATTCCGTTGGCAAACACCACGTGGCGCGCGTCGAATTGCCCACTGGGGTCGCCGCTCGGAACGCCTGAAAACAGGTACCACCCGGGTGGCGTCGTTGATCCCGTGAAGTCGTTCACGTAACTGCGATGGTAGCCAGCGAGGGCGTCGGGACCGGGTGGCGCCATTCCCGATGGGTTCGCGTCGTCGAGCGAACCGAGGGGGTACGTGGTACTACGACTTGTGGTGACGACGGGAAAGTGCCCAAGTGTTTCACGCGACGTGTTATTGATCCCTAGCCAGAGCACCGCGCCGATCGCGAGCGCCAGCGTGCCAATCGAGACGCCAAGTATTCTGCGATCCCATCGAGCTCGGCCCTCACGAGATGAGTTGTCAGATGAAGTTGCACTTCGTTTCATAACTGACGGGATGTTCGGCGTCGGGTCACGTCAACTCCTCTCCTCGCCATAGTTGAACACGCTAGGCCAGTGCGACTAGAAGACGCCACGATGCCAGTGTGTCGAACACATCGCATTTTGCACGTTGGCGTGTGTGAAAATTGACAGATGTACCTGAACTGGCGAAGTGCCCTACGCATGTCGATGTCCGTCGTGGTGTTGGCGCTAGTGACGCCCGTTGTGGCATCTGGGGGGACACCCGCGCTCGCCCTGACGGGTTACATCGAAGATGGGACTTCGCCCGCGATGATAGGACGAAGCGCTAGTGCTCTTCGCACGGTGGGCGTCGACGGGATCAATCTCGTTGCTGCTGGTGACGGAGTCACGACACCCGACTCGTCAGTACTCACATTGCTCGCTACTGCGCACTCCGACGGCCTCCGTGGTGAACTGCTCGTGGGGAACTTCGACAACGCCATCAACGACTTCTCGACTTCGCTCGCGCACTCACTACTTGACAGCGCCTCCAACATGCGAAGCGTCACCGCGCAGCTCGCGCACATTGTCGAGAGTGAGGGATGGGATGGCATCACCGTTGACCTGGAGTCTCTCGCGGCGAGGGACCGCAACGGTCTTGTGGCGTTCTTGACCATGTTGCGAGACGCCCTTCCAGGGTCGCGCAGCATCAGTGTCGACGTACAGGCGTCGACGACGCTGTCGGGGTATGAACAAAGTGGATATGACCTCTCGAGCATCGGGCGGATCGTCGACCGCGTCGTACTCATGGCGTACGACCAGCATGGACCGTGGTCTGGGCCGGGGCCGATTGGTGCACTTGACTGGCAGCGCCAGTCACTCAAAGTGTTGTTGACCCGCGTGAGTGCCGCGAAGGTCGACCTTGGCGTGGCTGGTTACGGATATACGTGGCCACCAGGTTCAAGGATGCATGACGGGAACACAATCTCTGACGTGCAGGCGCGCAGGCTCGTCGCTCGCAGTCACGTGTCGGCACACTGGGACCCGTCGAGCGGCGAGTGGACGGCGCGTCTGAGAAATGGCACGCACTTGTGGTGGTCGGATCTTCGTTCATATCGGTTGAGAGTCGCGCTCGCCTCGTCACTGCATTTGCACGGCCTTGCGATCTGGCAACTGGCGTCGGTGGATCCACTCGGATAAGAGGTCTACGCCGTCGACCCATCGATATCGCGAGTGCGCCGACGAGACACCGGCACCAAATTCTTTAGACCACGAGCGCGAGGGCGAGTCCAGAGTGGTTTCGCTGTACGTCTCGGCACGCGAGAATGACGTGCAATCGCTCAGCGGTCATTACCGGCGTACGAGAGGTTGAAGCTCTTATTCGCTAGAGGAAAGTCGGGAACGATGGTATCCGCGAGCGAGACCGCCAATGCGGGCCAGTTATTGAACGATGGGTCCACAATGTGACAACGCGTTACGACGCCTGACTCGTCCACCTCGACGCGGTGCAGGATCATCCCTCTCCAACCCTCGACGATACCGAGGCCGGCGAGCGAGGCTTCGCGTCGATGGAGTGACTCGTGCGACGACGAAGGCGCGCGAGTCAGGAACTCCAACATCATCGCAATCGACATTCGCGCCTCTTCGACTCGTTGGGTGAAGCGAGCCATGACATCGCCACGAGCCTGCGTCAGCACCTGGAACGCATCACACGTAACGAACCCGTGTGCGGCCCGGGCGTCGGTGGCGAGACCTGACGCTCTCGCCACCGGACCCAGGGTGCCAAGTTGGTGTGCGTCGCCTGCATTCAAGACGGCCGTTCCCTCGAAGCGGTCGACGAGCACCGTATTTGAGAGTGCGAGCGTGACCAGGTTCTCAAGTTCTTGCGCGACGTAGCGTAGCTCGTCGGGATTGGGGAGGCGCCGTAAGTGCGTTTTACCAAGTGCGATGGCCCCTCGAAGGAGTCGGTGTCCCGTCACCGACTCATTCAGTCGAAGGAGATACTCTCTGATTATCAGTGCACGTGCCTGCGCGACGCCGAAACCTACGTCATTGCACATCGCTCCAATATCACCTACGTGGTTGTACAACCGCTCGAGTTCTAGGAGTAGCGCGCGCACTAGCTTCGACTCGTCCGAGACCTCTAGGCCCAAGGCGTCTTCGACGGCCATGGCAAACGCGAGGGAATGGCCAACGGCACTGTCGCCCGAGACGCGTTCGCTGATCATGATGGCGCGTGCGGGGTCCGCGCCCTCCAACAAACGTTCGATGCCTCGGTGCACGTACCAGAGACGAGCAGTCATTTTGAGAATGGTCTCTCCGACGACAGAGAAACGAAAATGCCCTGGTTCAATGAGTCCAGCGTGGATCGGTCCAACGGGAATCTCATAGACGCCACTGCCCTGGACCTCAACGAACGGATAGGGAACTGC
>JAJXXA010000140.1 GCA_021781335.1 Actinomycetes bacterium | reverse complement strand
GCGCGCGTGCCCGAGCGGGCTCTTGCGCGCACGAGCAAAGCGCCGCCGTCAAAAAGTCCAGTAGTCACTTAGGCAATAACGGACCATGCGCGAGGAAAATTGAGAGCCTTACGACTACTTAGTGGAATTTTTACGTCATGGCCGTATCATTACGTCTAATGGATGATGACCTCGGCGCCATTGACGAACTTCTTCGCTACGCGGAGAAAGTCGACGCCACGATGCCAACGAAGACCTTGCGCGAGGTGCGCGGAGAACTCGTTCGTACCTCGGTCTTCGTTTCCTACGCCATAGGTGTGCTGTCGCTCGACCTCAAGATCCTCAATCGATGCTGGGCGTCTGACACTGATGATGTGCTGGAGGCGTTGGTCGACGACATGCCCGAGATGCTCACCACCGGTTGGGTCGGTGGCGGATGGTCACTTTCTCCCGACGCCTCGGCGTCGGTGGCGGCGGCGGCCGAGCTTTCTAATGAAGACTCGATCCGGCTTCTCGAACTACACGCCGAGTTGGCCACGAGCGACCTCGGCGACCTCGATGTCGTCTCGAGCCTCTTGACACGGGTCAAAGAACAGCGCGGTGAGCTCTGTGAGCGACGCGATCGATTAGAGAACGGGATTCGCAACATCCAGAAGTTGGTGCAAGAGCATTACGCGACCGGTGTTGCGTCGGTCGAGGACTGGCTCGTCTGACTCGTTGCTACGTCGCCTTACCGGTGCGCGGGCTCCCACTCGTTGATGACGTCCGCCACGTGCTTTCGCTCATCTTTACTCAATGACTCTCGAACTGGTATCGACAGGACGACCTTCGAGAGCGCGTCCGCGTGGTCGCATCGAGCGCCGAAGCCGAGGCCCTCGATGACCGGATGGCTCGACAGCGCGTAGGGGTAATAGGCGCGAGTTTCAACGTCGTGCTCGTTCGCCCACGCTTGCAGGTCATCTCGATCAGCGGCGCTCTGAAGTCGAAGGGTGAACTGATGAAAGCAACTGGCGCTGATCCGCTCATCGCCCGGCGGCAGGACCAGCGCATCATTGTGGATCGACGCGAAGTAGTACGCCGCGTTGGAGCGTCTGCCGGCGGTGACACGGTCGAGCGACTCGAGCTGCACCCGCAGGATCGCAGCTTGGAGATCGGTCATTCTCGCGTTGTAGCCCACGAGCGCGTGGCGATAGGTTTCTATCGAACCGTGACTTCGAAGGAGTCGAACCCGTTCAGCGAGCTGCGGGTCGTCAGTTGTGACCAGCCCGCCTTCGCCACAGGCAATGTTCTTGCTGCCGTAGAACGAAAAGACCGCCGTCCCCGAACTCCCGATCTCGCCCGTATTGGCGTCACTCGCGCCGATTGCCTGACACGCGTCTTCGAGGACCGAGATGTTGTACTTGGCGGCGATCAAGCGGATCGCCGCCAGATCGACCGGCCGGCCGTAGAGATGGACCGGCAGGATCACCTTGGTCCGGGTGGTGATCAGCGCTTCAAGACCCTCAACACCAATATTCGCGCTCGCGAGGTCGACGTCGGCGAAGACGGGGGTCGCACCGAGCTGAATGATCGGCTCAACGGTGCCAATGAACGAGAACGACGTGGTGATGACTTCATCCCCCGGACCTACCCCCATCGCGGCTAATGCGAGCGTCAAGGCCACCGTGCCGTTCGATACCGCGATGCATTCCACGCCGGCGAGCCTCTTGGAGAACTCGGTCTCGACGTCGTGAGTCTCGAGTCCCATTGCTAACTGCCCCGAGCGGACGACTCGAAGGACCGCCTCCTCTTCGTCTTGACCAAGTGACAACTTCGATATTCCGATCACGGCACCCTCCAGCCACACGTTTGACATTCATCCTCAGTGCGTTCGGCGCAGTAACAAACCCAGCCGATTTGGCGCGCGGGGTTCCCGACCACGAGCGCGTGGGGCGCTACGGGGCGCGTCACCACGCTTCCCGCACCAACGAGTGCCCACGCACCCACGCTCGTGCATACAATCACCGATCCGGCTCCGAGCGACGCACCGTCGTCGATCCGACAGCCCGTCGCGTGCCAATCAGCGGCACCGAGCACCGTGCCGTCTCGAGAGACGGCACGCGGGTGGAGATCGTTGGTCAGTACGACGTGGGGACCAATGAACACACCCCCGCCAATGGAAGCGGGAGCGTAGATCTCTGAACCGTTTTGGATCTTCGAGCCCTCACCGATTGGCACGAACTCGTCAATGAAACAGCCCTTGCCAATGATCGTGTTGTCGCCAATCGTCGCGCCCGTTCGCACCTGTGAAAAGTGCCACACCTTCACACCGCGACCCAGTCGTACGCCGTCTTCGATGACCGCTGTCGACGCCACGAAGGCGGAGTCAAGTGCCACAGCGGCACCCGGTGTGAACGAGTCCTCAGCCATGTGACGTCGCGACCAACCTGGGTTGCGCCTCTCGAACCCAGTCCGTGGCGCGCTGACAGGCCGCCAAGGCCGCCAGCGCCTCGTCGCACGTGATCGCCGGCTCACTCTGGCCTCGCACGCAGGCAGCAAAATGCAGCAGTTCGCGCATCAGCGGCTCGCCCTGGAGTACCCACAGTGGTCTACCCTGCGCGGTCTGCCACACCGCGCTGAAATGCGATGTCGCGTGTTCTACGGGGTCGATGCGCCCCTCGTACACCGTGACCTCTTGGCGCACGTAGTCGAGGTCGACGAAACCACCCGTTCCGGTAACACTCAGTCGACGACTCTTCAACGGTGTGATCCAGTTCGTCTCCACTGCGGCCGCGACGTCGCCGTAGGAGAGCAGAACGAACGCGAAGTCCTCTTGGTGGTTGCCCGGCAAGGACCCTCCGGTCGCGCCGAGCACCACCGGCTCGCTGCCGGTAAGCAATTGGATGATGTCGATGTCATGTATCCCAAGATCGGCGATCACGTTCGTCGCGGGCAGGGCTGGCCTCGCGACTCCGACTCGACGTGCGGAGACAGAAAGGACACGACCAAGGTTGCCCGCCGCTATCAGCGACCGCAGCGCGTCAATAGCGGGATTGAAGCGTTCAATGTGACCAATCAGCAGCCGTGCGCTGCTCCTTCGTGCCACTCGCACCAAGGTCTGGGCACTCGTGACGTCGGGTGCAATGGGCTTCTCGAGAAGCACGTGGACACCCGCGCGAAGAAAGAGCGTCGCCTGGGGCACGTGCATTGACGTGGGGCTCGCGATGACGACGGCGTCGAGGTCGTGCTTCAGCAGCTCTTCGGGTTCGCTGTACACGCAGATTCCCGCACTGCGTTCGCCCGAGGTGTCCAAGTCCTCGCTTCTTGGATCGGCGACCGCCACCACGTCGAATTCGACGAGTCCACGAAGGACACGAAGGTGCTGTCGCCCCATGACGCCCAAACCAACCACCCCTACCCTGATTGGTCTCATAATCCTCTGGCTCCCAACTGTGAACGCTCACGGTTACCTACTGGTTGCTATTACGGACCAACGACGACTTCAATTGAGTCGACGGGCACATTTTTGGAGATTTCTGCTACACGGAGCACGAAAAGAGGATCCAGTCCACACGACGTGACGACGAGGGGCCACGCCATTGGACGAAGAAATCTGCGCGAGTGAAAATGCTGCTATACCCAGGGGTATGAAGCCTTTCGCATGTTGTGGTCCGCGTCGCTTTAGGAGATGTCGCCTGGGAATCGTCGTGGCCGTCGCCGCGTCGCTCTTCGCGATGACACTCGTCGCACGAAAGCGCGGTTACGAGGGCATGGGCGGCAATACGGTAGTGCGCTGTCGAAGTGGACATCTCTTCACGACGATTTGGGTCCCCGGGATTTCGTTCAAGGCGCTTCGCCTCGGTTGGTGGCGGTTTCAGTACTGCCCGGTCGGAAAACACTGGACCATCGTGGTCCCCGTCAAAGTCGCCACCCTTAGCGACGAGGAACGAGAAGCGGCCAAAGAGACACGAGACATTCGCCTCCCATAAAGGCTCTGCCCACTTGTTTCGCTACGAAACAAGTGGGCAGCACATCACCTTCTCATTGGCCACGGTTCGCACCGCGACACCGAGTGATTCAGGAATTCATTGACTTTGACACCGTTGTCACGATGCGTTCCACCGAGGGGATCGCCATGTCCTCGAGGGCATCGGCCGCCGGCAGCGGGATGTGAGGGGTCGTGATGCGCACGATCGGACCATCGAGGTCATAGAAGATCTCTTCACTCACGATCGACGACAATTCGCCGCCCCAACCGCACAGGCGCGGGTTCTCTTCGACGGTGAAGAGTCGACCGGTCGCTGAGATCTCGCGCAACAACGTTTGGGTGTCGAGCGGTACGAGCGAACGCACGTCCACCACGGTGCAGTCAATACCCTGGCCCGCCAACTCCTCGGCGGCCTTTAGCGCCTTAGGCACCATGGCGCCCAGGGCGACCAAGGTCGCGTTCGAACCACTGCGCAGTACCTTCGCGGTGCCCAGGGTGTCGACGATCTCTCCGTCGGGCACGTCGGTCTTGGTCGAGTACAGGGCTTTGGCTTCGAGGAAGATGACCGGGTCGGGGTCACGAATTGATGCGGCCATGAGGCCAATGACGTCTTCGGGCGTTGAGGGGACGACCACCTTCAGGCCGGGCACCATCATGGCCCAGTTCTCGACGCTCTGGGAGTGTTGAGCGCCAAAACGAAGTCCGCCACCGTTGCCCGATCGAATGACCAACGGAAACGTCATCTGACCGTTGGTCATGTAGCGACTCTTCGCGATCTCGTTGACGACTATGTCCCAGCACACGGCGAAGAAGTCGGCGAACATGATCTCCGCGATCGGCTTCAGTCCGGTCATCGCGGCGCCCATGGCGGCACCGAGGATCGCCTGTTCGCTGATGGGCGTGTCACGCACGCGCACGCCACCGAACTCCTCGAGGAGGCCTACGGTGCCCTTGAAGACTCCACCCGCCGCCCCGATGTCCTCACCGAGAAAGACGACTGATTCGTCGCGTCGCATCTCTTGGGCGATACCGCGAGCGATTGCCTCACGAAACGTTAATTGCGCCATGACGAGCCTCCATCTGCCCAAACATCCTTCATTAGTAGATCCTCTCCCGGAACGCCGCCCGCTTTGGCTTCTTCTGTCGCGAGGTCGACCTCGCGCACGACATCTCGTTCGATCTCAACCAGCTGGTCCTCGGTGGCGCCCAGCTCGAGGAGACGAGTGTGATAACGCGGGATGGGGTCCTTCGCCAGCCACTCGGCGACCTCACTGTCTGGGCGATATTTGCCCGGATCGGCGCGCGAGTGTCCGCCGTGGCGGTAGGTCTTCGCTTCGATCATGCTCGGTCCCTCACCTGCACGCGCTCGCGCGATGGCGGCGGCTGCGACTTCATAGACCGCGTCAGCGTCGTTGCCGTCGACCATGATGCTCTCAAGACCGTACGCACTGGCGCGGTCCGCGGCCGGGTTCTCCACCGCCGTCACCTCGGTCGTACGGGTGTATTCCATCCAGAGGTTGTTCTCGCATACGAACACGACGGGAAGCTTCCAGATGGCCGCGAAATTAAGTGCCTCGTGGAACGCACCGATATTGGTCGAGCCGTCGCCGAAGAAGCAGACCGCCACCTGGTCGGTGCCACGGAACTGCGCGCTCCAGGCCGCACCGCACGCAATGGGCAGGTGCGCGCCGATGATCGCGTAGGAGCCCATGACACCGTGCTCGACGCTCGTCAGGTGCATCGAGCCGCCCTTGCCCGCCATCAGACCGTTACTGCGGCCAAGAAGCTCGGCGAGCACTGGCGTCATCGGCACGCCTCGTGCGAGGGTGTGCGCGTGACCGCGGTAGGTGGCAAAGGTCCAGTCCGTCGGCTTCATCGCCGCGGCGACGCCGGCGGCGATTGCCTCTTGACCGAGCGAGAGGTGACTGGTGCCCTTCACCAAGTTCTCAAGGAACATGTCGTACGCACGCTGCTCGAAGAAGCGAAGCGCCAACTGCGTGCGGTAGAGAGCCAGCTTCTCGTCCAAATCCATCGGACTCACGGCTGGGGTTGTCGTTGTCATAGTTCAGCTCCTAATACTTGTTAGCGATCATCAGTTCTTGGGCGGGAAACTTCGTGAGAATGGCCGGACCGTCCTCGGTGACGACGACTTCCTCTTCGATACGAGCAGCCGACATGCCATCAGACGCCGGACAATACGTCTCGAGCGCGAACACCATACCGGTCTTCAATTCGATTGGGTCGGTAAGGGAATTGAGTCGACTGATGATCGGTCGTTCGTGAAGTCCGAGTCCGAGTCCGTGACCGAATTGGAGACCGAACGCCGCCATCTCGTTGGGGAATCCGAACTCCGTCGCCGCGGGCCACGCCCGAGCAATCTGGTCCGTACCCACCCCGGGACGAACGAGGTCGATCGCCTTGTCCATCCATTCGCGAGCCTTGGTGTACGCGTCACGCTGGGGGCTGGTGGAACTTCCCACCGAAAGTGTTCGGTAGTAGCAGGTACGGTAACCGTTGAACGAATGGATGATGTCGAAGAATGCCTGATCCCCAGGCCTAATGATGCGATCGGTGAAATTGTGCGGGTGCGGATTGCACCGCTCGCCCGAGACGGCGTTGATCGCTTCGACCTGGTCGGAACCCATCTCGTAGAGACGCTTGTTCGCCAATGCGACGATCTCGTTCTCGCGCACGCCCGGCTTCAGGGCCTCGAAGATGTCCTGGTACACCCCGTCCACCATCGCGGCCGCCTGGGAGAGCAACATCAATTCGTCTTGGGATTTGATGACTCGCGCGTCGAGCATGGTCTGCTGTGCGTCGCGGACGTCCACACCCGCCTTTTGCATCTCGGCGAGGAAAGGAAGTTCGATGATGTCGATGCCGACGGGTTGGCCGAGCACGCCGTGATCGGCGAGCAGGCCAACGATCTCCTTGACCGCTGACTCGAACAAGCCCGCGCGCGGTGCGATGGCGCCACGAAGGCCCAGCATCCCCGCGCGACAGTTGTCGGGCTCGAGCCACGGTGCAAACAGTTTGTGGTGACGTGCCGCGGAACCGAAGTCCCACACGATGGGCTCCCCGCCTCGGGTCAACAGGCAGTACCGGGTCATCTTGTCCCCGAGCGCACCGCCCACCCATGTCCCCGACACGTAGCGGATGTTGTAGAAGTCAAAAAGCAGGAGTGCGCCGAACTCACTCGCTTCGAGCGCTTCTTTCGCTCGAGCTAACCGGTAGTTGCGAAGACGGTCAAAATCAACACGTGTCTCGAAATCCACGCCCATGTGCCCGGGCGTGTTCATGGTAGGTCCGAATCCTTCCATCACTTCGCTCCGTTCAAGCCGTCATCGATCTCAATGTTCTCTGGCACCATCGTGAGTCCGGCGCCACGAGCCGCTTCGAGCAACAAGACCGAGAAATCCTCGTCCAGGTACCCCGCGCCGATACTGCTCTTGACTATCTCGGTGCACAGCGCCGACACGGGCATCGGCACGTTCAAGTGATACGCCGCCGACATGCCCAAGTCGAAGTCCTTTCTAAGCAGCGTTGGCGTGAAGGTCGGTTTGAAATCGAGGTTCACGAACGCGGGGGTCTTGTAGCGGGTGAAGGTCGAACCCATCACTGAATTGTTCAAGAACTCGAGCCACGCACTGCGCTTGATGCCGCCTCGCTCGGCCAGCACGGTGATCTCGGCCATGGCCTGGGTCACGATGCCGAGCATCATGTTGTGACAGATCTTCACGAGTCGAGCGACTTCGCCGTCACCGACGTAGGTCACGCCGTGACCGAGCTGATCAAAGTACGGTCGCACCTCTTCGAAGGCATCGCTGGTTCCAGAAACCGCGAGGGTCAACTGACCTGACGTGACGACCTTCGGGTTGCCGCTCACGGGAGCCGCCAGGAATGCCGCTCCCCGTGCGCTACATGCGGCACGGACCTCTGCCGAGGTCTCGGTCGATACCGTCGAGCAGTCAACAACGATGCGTGGTGCGTGCTCGGGATTCGACAGCACACCCTGGGGGCCTGAGGTCACCTCGATGAGATCGGCGTTGGCCGACACCATGATGAACACGATGTCACAGTCGGCGAGCTCGCTCGGATGATCGACGACCGTCGCACCCAACTCCCCGAGCACCTCGGCCTTCGCCCTGGTGCGGTTCGTCACGGTGACGTCATTGCCAGCCACCACGAGGCGCGTGGCCATCGCGGTGCCCATGCGGCCGCAGCCGATCCAGCCAATACGGCTCTTAGTCTCACTCATTAGTACTTCCTCTCAGAATTTCGAACATCACGACTTACTGGTTCGCGGTGGTCTCAATCGTGCCACCCAAGTAGAGGGCGCCAATCTCAGGATTGTTCAAGACCTCGGTGCCAGACCCCGACAGGCGGACGATGCCGTTCTCCAGCACCACACCGTAATGGCTCATCTTGAGTGCCTGGCGTGCGTTCTGCTCGACGAGCAACACGGTGCGACCAGCGCTGTTCATCATCTTGATGGTGTCGAACATCGAACGCAGCGTCTTTGGATCCAGGCCCATCGAAGGCTCGTCCAACACCACCAGGTCGGGCTCTAGCATCAGACAACGCGCGAATTCCACGAGCCGCTGCTGTCCACCGGAGAGACTTCCCGCCTTGTCCTTGGCTCGCTCTGCCACGATGGGAAACATCTCACGGATCGTCGCCATGCGTTCGTCGATGACCTTCTTATCCTTGACGAGAAACGCGCCCAATTCGACGTTCTCGTGGACGGTCATCTCGCGAAAGAGACTGTGGTTTTGGGGGACCTGCACGACACC
This sequence comes from Actinomycetes bacterium, assembly GCA_021781335.1. GTDB lineage: Bacteria > Actinomycetota > Acidimicrobiia > Acidimicrobiales > RAAP-2 > RAAP-2. Next base: position 13,400 of record JAJXXA010000140.1, on the reverse strand, counting down.
CAGCTGCAAGATGTCGCGAGGCTTAAGGCCAACTAGCTGCTGGCCCTTGAACCAGATCTCGCCGAGTCGCGGACGTACGAGACCGCTGACGGTCTTGAGCAGCGTCGACTTACCCGAGCCGTTGGGACCAACGATGCACGTCACGCCGCCGTGGGGCACGTCGAAACTGACGCCCTTGAGAACGTCACCGCCGCCGTAACCCGCGACGACGCCTTCGAAGCGCACGAATGCTTCAGATTCAGCCATGAGCGATCTCCTCGATGATGTCGTCATCGTCACTACCGCCCAGGTAGGCGTCAAGGACGAGCGGATTACTTCGAACGTCGGCGGGAGCTCCCGTCACCAGGTCACTACCTTGGTGCATCACCGTCACCGAGTGGCACAGACTCATCACGAACTCCATATTGTGCTCAACGATCAGGAACGTCTTGCCCAGTTCGTTGAGTGCACGGATCTTCTGGCCGATCTCGTTGATCAACGTGAGGTTCACGCCGCCCGCGGGTTCGTCGAGCAAGATCACGTCAGGGTCGGCCACGAGCACGTAGGCGAGCTCGAGCAACTTTCGCTGGCCGTAGGAGAGTGAGCCCGCCGGTAACTTGGCGAGTCGGGCAATACCCACGAAATTGAGCCATTCCATTGCCGCGTCGAGTTCGGACTTCGAAGACATGCTGCGCGTCAGTCCTCGAAGCCAGCCCTCCTCGCGTTGTGTCGCGACGAGCATGTTTTCGAGCACGCTGATGCGGCCAAAGATACGAGTCAACTGGAAGGTGCGACCCACACCCAAGGCGAAGACCTTGTCGGGGCGGGCGTTGGTGATGTCCTTGCCCTCGAATTCAACCGTACCGACATCAGGCTTCACGTAACCGGTCATCACGTTGAACAAGGTGGTCTTGCCCGAACCGTTCGGTCCAATCAGACCGGTGATACTGCCCTTCTCAACACTCAATGAGCAGTTGTTCAGGGCGTGAACACCGCCAAATGCCTTGGAGATGCCTTGAGCTTTCAACAATGCGGTCATGAGTGGACACCTTGGGCGACAGGGGTTTCAGTACTGGCCGGCTTGGTCGCACTCTCTAGGCGATCTTGACGCTGGGCCATGCGATCACGCACGAAGACAACGATGCCTTGAGGCATGAACAAGATGACGAGCAAGAACAGCACGCCGAACAAGATCAGATAGAGAGATCCGTTCGAGTACGTCACCGTGAGGTATTGCTGGGCCGACTCGAGCACCAGACCACCGATGATCGGGCCAAGTAGGGTTCCGAAGCCTCCGAAGAACGCCATCAACGCAATGGTGATGTCGAACATCGGGTCGAAGACGAACTGGGGATAGATCTGTCCTTGCATCATGGCGTAGAGCGCACCGCCCATACCAAAGGTGAAGGCCGACATCGCGAACCCGGTCAGTTTCACTTGGAAGACCTTGACACCGAGTCCGAGCGCTCGATCCTCGTCGTCTCGGATGGCGAGCAGCTGCAGGCCGAATCGCGAACGACGTACACCAGCCGAGAGCAGGATGGCGAAGACCAACACCACGAGCGCTACGTAGTAGAAGGGCAAATGGTAGTTCTGGATCTGCCACGGCACGTAGGGAAGGGTCAGACCACCCGTGCCGCCCGTGAAGTTCGCGTTGATCGCCGAAAGCTGGAAGACGAAGAATATCGCGATGGTGATGACGACGAAAGTGTGACGACGAACCCGAAGTGCCACCAGGCCAACGGGAATCGCCACCAATACCGCAGCGAGACCACCCAGGGGAACGAGCCAGAACATGTCACCGTTACCCGGGACATGCATGTGATTGGCGACCAAGGCCATCGTGTAGGCGCCGGTGCCGTAGAAGGCCGCCGACCCCAGTGCCACGTAGCCCGAGTATCCCGAGAACATGTTCCATGACGTGGTGCACGCGGTGAAGATCAAGGTGATCACCGCGATCTGGCGATACGCGGGGTTCGTGATCATCTGTGGCACGAAGAGCGCGATGACCAGAGCCACCACCCACAGGAGATTTTTCTTTTGTAACAACACTTAGGCCACCCTCGCCGATTGCTTGCCGAAGAGACCCTGAGGTCGAACTGAGAGCACGATCACGAGCACGAGAAAGAATGACAACGTAGACCACACCGGCGACCAGATCACGCCCACGAGGTCTTCGAGGGTGACCATCAAAATGCCCGCCAACAGTGCACCACCGAGACTTCCCATGCCGCCGAGCACGATGATCGTGAGCAACCTGGAAATAAGGTCATAACTCGTACTCGCGTTGAACGTGTTGGTGGCACCAAAGATCATTCCTCCCGGTGCGGTGAGGGCGATTCCGATACCGAAGCAAATGGTTGAAACGCGCCGCACATCGATGCCGACCAGCGCCGCAGCGGTCTGGTCGGCAAGCGATGCACGGATACTTGCGCCGAAGCGAGTTCGGTACAGCAATATGTACAGTCCGCTCAACATGATTGCCGCCATAATGAAGCCGAACACGTAGATGTATGGGAACCACACACCAAAGAGTCGGAACGACTTATTGACGTACCATGCCTGAATCTGGACGTAGTTCACCGTGAACACCATGTTCAAGGTGCCCTCGATCACCAACGAGATTGCGTAGGTCACGAGGATCGACATCGCGGTCTTCTCGGGTCCCTTCAATCTTCCAAAGAAAGCCTTCTCCACCGCGATCCCCACAAAGAACAGCGTGGGGATCGTGATGGCGAGGCCGACAAAGGGGTCGATACCCCAGTGAACGGAGAGGGCGTAGCTCAAGTACGCACCGAGGATGACGAATATCCCCTGCGCCACGTTGATGATGTCCATGACTCCAAATATCAGTGTCAAACCAGTCGCCATGAGGGCGTAGACCGAACCGGTCAGTACGCCATCGATGACGGCATGGATGAGAGCGGAACTATTCAAGGGCTAATTCCCCCAAGCTGGCTTCGGGAAGAGGATCTTGACCGCGCCGGGGTCGCCGACGGGGTTGACCTCTACGAACTTCGAACCCTGCCACTGGAAGGTGTACGCCGTTTGTGCGGTGTTCATGCCCAGTGCGTTGAACTTCACCGATCCCTGCACGCTGTTGAGCGTCACGCCCGAGTGCAGGTACTTGATGATCTTCGAGTTGTCAAAGCCCTTGGTTGCGGTCACGGCCTGCGCCATAACCTGACCAACCGCGTAGGCCTCAGCAATGTCGGCGTTCACGCCCGCGGCCGTGCCACCGTACTGCTTGACGTACTCAGCGACCATCTTCATGCTCTGTGGGTTCTTGGACTGTCCGTACCACGAGTTAGGCACCATCATGCCGTCGGCGTTCTTCGCGCCAACTGCCTTGATGAACGCGGCACCCTGGTCCGGTCCGGCTGTGGCGATGAAGGCCTCAGGTGTGTAGTGAGCCTGTTCAAACGCCTGCATGAATGCTGACACGGTCGGCACGTCGACAGAACCGAGAACCACAACCTGCGCCTTCGCGGCGGCGACCGCGTCAGCGATTGACGTGAAGTCGGTTGCCTCAGCGGGGAAGACGTTGTTGTAGACGGTCTTCACCGACTTACCGATCAACTTCTGCGCCTCTTGGACAACGGGCTGTGTGAACGGGTCGTTCGAGGTGACGTAGGAAATCGTCTTCGGGCGAGTGCTCGCGGGCAACGACGTCAGCCACTTAGCGAATGGCTGCAAGTCGTAGGCCACGGGCAGCGTCACGTCGAACACGTTCTTCAGTCCCGCCTGGAAGACCGATGGTCCACCACCGGCGCCCTCAATCATCGCGTATCCGTAACGATTCACGGTCTGGGCCGCAGGTAGCGTCAACAGCGTCGAGAACGGACCGAACGTCAAGTTGACATGGTCAGTCGAAATCAGCTTTTGATAGTTAGTCACCACCTGAGTTGGGCTCGACGCGTCAGAGACAATGTCCAACTTCACCGGGTGACCCAACAGACCGCCCGCACGGTTGACATCAGCGGCCCACAACTTGTAGCCCTGCTGATAGGCAAGTCCGTCGGCGGAGAAGTCGCCCGAGAGTGAAAGCGAGATACCAATCGTTACGGGTGCGCCTTTCGCGAGTGTGCCATTCGATGCAGCCCCACTAGTGGTGGTCGCCGCCATCGTCATGGCCGTTACGGCTGCGACTGAAGTCGCCCCAAACGCGCGAAAAAGTTTACCTTTTCTTTTCATACATTCCCCCCTGCAATTGTGCGTCTCTAGAAAAACCCCCCAAAGGTCTTGCTCTAGAAATGACCACTCGGTGAGTGATTGGGCAACCCTAACGATGCAATTGTGCTGGCGTCAATTCAATAGGTGGTGAAATCTTTACAACGAGACTGAGAAGAATTAAGGTCTTCCACCCTGTTAATCAGGGCGAAGCCGCCCATAGCATCGTGTTTACTGCTGACGTCCAAGGGGGGCCATGGTCGACGTTCTTTTGGATACCGCCGTCACGAACTGGGAACCTCGATTCACTGCGAACGGCGTCGACGCGAGTGACTACAAAAGGATCACGAGCGGCATCGACACGTGGGACGAGTGGTGCGCGGCGTGGAGCGCGGGCGCTGATGAGTACAGCGAACTCGCAGAGACTGCACTTCGTGAGGGTCACTTGCTCAGCGCGGGAGAGCACTTTGCGCGTGCGGCCACCTACTACCACTTCGCAAAATTCCTCTTCGTGCACGATCTCGACCAGGCCAAGGTCGCACACACCAAAGCGCTCGAGGCGTTCGAGCGGGGCGCGAAGTTTTTGCACCCGCGCGCTCGTCGCGAGTCGTTCTCCTTTGAAGGTACGACGCTCAGTGCGGTCTTTCGCGCCCCGTCGGGTGCGGGGCCGCACCCGACGGTAATTCTGATCCCCGGTCTCGACTCGGCCAAAGAGGAGTTCCGAGAAGTTGAGCGGACGTTCCTTGATCGTGGGATGGCGACATTCGCCCTCGACGGTCCGGGACAGGGCGAGGCCGAGTGGACCCTGGCGATACGCCCGGACTGGGACGTCGTGGGCGCGGCGGTCATTGAACACCTCGCCACCATGCCTGAGGTGGACCACGAACGAGTCGGCGTCTGGGGCGTGAGCCTCGGGGGCTTCTATGCGGCCCGGCTCGCCGCGTCGGACCTGCCGATTCGCGCCACCATCTCGCTCGCAGGTCCTTATGATTTCGCCGCCTCATGGGACAACCTCAACGAACTCACGCGCCGAGCGTTCCAGGTCCGTTCATTCAACGACTCACCAGAAGACGCGCGGTTACGCGCGCGTGACTTCACCCTCGAGGGCTACACCGCGAAGATAAAGAAACCGTTGCTCGTCATCATGGGCAAAAAGGATCGACTCTTCCCTTGGCAAGACGGGGAACGCCTCGCGCACGAGAGCGTTCCGTTCTCCTCGCTCGTCCTGCTCGACGACGGCAACCACGGCTGTGCCAACATTGTTCATCGGCATCGACCGCTCAGCGCGGACTGGATGGCGCGACAACTCGATTGTGCGAGCCTGCAATGAAACACGTGAAATCACTGACTAAGAAGGTAGGAGACAATGGCTGACGTTACGATGCCACAACTAGGTGAGACTGTCGCCGACGGCACCGTTACGAAGTGGTTCAAGGCGGTGGGCGACCTCGTCGTTCGTGGCGAACCACTCTTCGAGGTGTCCACCGACAAAGTTGATACCGAGATTCCCGCCCAGGCCGACGGCATCTTGAGCGCCATACTGGTGGGCGAAGGCATGACCGTCGACGTCGGCACGGTGCTCGCAGTCATCGGTGGCGAGACAAACGCGTCAGTCAGCACACCGACGAAGACCGCGTCGCCCACAACCACCACGTCCAGTGACGCCGGCGTATCGACGCCAGCGCCATCAACGGCGACGACACCCTCGCGCGGTTCCGGTGACGCCAAGCTGTCGCCCGTCGTTCGACGACTCCTCGAAGAGCACGATCTGAACGTTGATGACGTCACGGGCACCGGCCCAAATGGACGCATCACCCGCGAGGACGTCCTCGCCGCCGCAACCAGTCAGCGCACGTCGCCTGCGCGCTCGTCGTTGTCGCCGGTCGTGCGACGACTCCTCAATGAGAGCGGGCTCGACGAGCGTTCAATTCGTGGCACCGGACCCGACGGGCGCATCACGCGACGAGACGTCGAGTTGGCGATCAGCGCGACACCACGCTCGTCAGCCACCGACCAAAGCGACGAAGTCATACCCTTCACCAAGATTCGCCGCCTCACCGCTGAGCACATGGTGCGCTCCAAGGCGACCTCCGCTCACACGCTGATGGTCCGAGAGATCGACTACGAGCACGTCGAAATAGTGCGACGACGGGTCGGGGGCGCATTCAAAGAGACCAACGGATTCAGCCTCACCTACTTGCCGTTCATTGCGGTGGCCGCCCTCGAAGCCCTGGCAGCGTTCCCACACCTCAACTCCTCGGTTGGCGACAACGAACTGATCGTGCACCGCACCGTCAACTTGGGCATCGCCGTTGACCTCGATACGGATGGCCTGGTCGTTCCGGTGGTGCACCACGCGAGCGACTACACGGTCGGCGCGCTCGCCCACAAGATCCGTGATCTCGCAACACGGGCGCGAACGAAGAAGCTCACCGTCGACGACATGGCGGGCGGTACCTTCACCATCACGAACCCTGGACCGTTCGGCACGCTGCTCACGGGTGCGGTCATCAACCAGCCCCAAGTGGCGATCTTGTCAACCGATGGCGTCACGCGTAAACCCGTTGTCGTCACCACCGCTGACGGTGGCGAGTCCATCGCTATCCACTCGGTGGGCCTACTGGCACTCACGTTCGACCACCGGGCCGTAGACGGCGCCTACGCCGCGCGCTATCTGCAGCGGGTGGCAGAGATCCTCGCAACCCGAGACTGGGGCGGCGAATTCTAGGTAGGACGCGCTAGAGGTATTGTCAATTTCATGACGCGTGACAAGATTCTCGAATCGGCTGCGCTCGAAATAGAGCGCAACGGGCTTACACAGTTCCGAGTCAAGAGAGTTGCCTCAGTAGCCGGGATATCCGTGGCCCTGCTCTACAGCTACTTCAGTGACCGCGAAGACCTCATCGCCGCCACGATCGTGCACCGATTTCGTCAGGTTCTCCTCGGCCAGGCTGAGACCTTCACGAAGCCACTGCGCAACGTCGAGACGACCGACCAGTTTCGTGCCGCGATCTCAACCATGATCGCCGACGCCCAGACCCCCGAGCGCGATGAAGGACGCATCTTGCGCATCGAGAGCATTTCGTTCGCACACCACAACCTGACCGCCTCCGCCGGCATCGCCGCAGCCAAGGAGGAGACGAGTTCCATGATCATGGAGATCGTCCAGCCACTCGTGGACAAGAAACTCCTGGCGGACGGCATCAGTGGTGTTGCGTTCGCCCGCATCTGGTACGCCCTCTTCTTTGGTCAGATCTCTCTCGAGGGTGAGCACGCACTCTCTATCGAGAATGACGGATGGCTCGAGGCTCTGAACGTACTTGCCAACGCGATGGTTCGCGCGTAGTTACGACTCGCCAGTATCTCGCCCTCGACAGTGTCGTCAGTAGATCGGGAGTTGTGGCGCAACGGCGAGAGATTGACCGACCAGACGCGCACCCTTCCTCGCCGTGAGGGGGTAGATCATCTCGGGACGAAACGATCGACCCTTCGCCTCACCTTGTCGGCCTCCCCTCACCTCGACCCACTCATCACCCGTCTGCTCATTGAGAACGTGCGCGACAAAGACCCACTGCTGACGCCGCTCCTTCACACCGTCCACCACCACCGGGTCGCCGCGGGTCACCCCCGCCCAGTTAGACGTGCGGACCAGGGGTCCTTGGCGCGTCATGACGGGTCGCTTTTTCACGCTCCATTTCTACTCGCTCGACGTGCCACGACCACTGCGCCACTGCGAGCGCACGTAACAGTCGTACCCTACGGTGGAGTCCATGGAATTCACCCAACCGCTTCCAAAGTCGCTTTCACCATCTCGCCTCGCTGACTTCCAGGCCTGTCCACGCCGCTACCAACATGCGTCGATTGAACGCATCCCCCAACCCGCCACGTACGCAACCGCCAAGGGCCGCTTCGTGCACTACGTGTTCGAGAATCTCTTTCTTCTCCCCGCGCTCGAGCGCACCGTCGAGAAGGCGAGAGAGTACGTCGAACCCGCGGTCGAGGTCATCCTTGATGAGCAGGTGCGCATCGATATAGCGCTCGACGACGCGATGCTCGAGAAGTTGCTGGGCGAGACGCACCAGATCATCGATGCCTACTTCGCAATGGAGGACCCGCGCACCGTTACCAGTGAAGGTATTGAACTTCGCTTGGGTGTGACCGTCGACGAGACGCCACTTTTTGGCATACTTGACCGGCTTGATCGCGACGCCGAAGGAAACCTGGTCATCGTGGACTACAAGACAGGTGCGCTACCAAACCGCAATTTCGACTCACAAACGTTCGCCAACGCAGAACTGTACGCGCTGCTCTGCCAAGAAAAACTAGGAGAGACCCCCTCGAAGATACGTCTGCTCTACGTCTCGCACGGCCAGAGTGTGGAGCGCAACGTGACCGACGTGGTGATCAAAGCGCGATCGAGCGCGGCTTCGAGCGCTTGGAAGAAGATCCAGCGCTACTACGCCGACGGTGACTTCCCCGCCACCCCTTCACCAAATTCGTGCCGATTCTGCGCATTCAAGGACAACTGTCGAGCGAATGGCGTGCCCGTCCCCGTGAGGTAGTCAATAGGCTGGCGTGATGAAAACCTTCGACGTCTCCTACGATTATCGCTGCCCTTTCGCGAAGAACATCCACCTGCATCTGGTGACCGCGCTCGAAGCCGGCGCTGACTTCGACGTGAACTTCGTGGCGTGGACAATGAGTCAAGGCTACAAAGCTGAGGGGGCACCCGATGTGTGGAACGACCCCGCGCGCGACGCGGAACTCCTGTCCTTGGCCGTGAGTGTCTCGATTCGCGATCAACAGCCCGACAGATTTTTGCGCGCCCACGCCGCACTCTTTCGCGCGCGTCACGAGCGCGGTATTCGCCTCGTGACAATGGAGCAGATCGAACAAGTACTCGCCGACCAAGACATCGATCTCGCGATGATTCGCGACGACGTTGCCTCCCGTCGTCCCCACAAGGTCATCGGGGCAAATTTTGAACGGTACGAGGCCCTCGAGGCGTTCGGCGTGCCAACATTCGTCGTCGGGTCCGACGCTACATTCGTGCGCTATATGACCGGACCGACGGACGACGCCCAGGCGTCGATCAAGTTGATCGATTCGATCGTGACCCTCATCGAGGCTCAGCCCGAACTCAACGAGTTCAAGCACACCCGTTTGCCGATGTAGCCCTAGACCAGGCGAAATATCAGTTCGAGCAGCGCCACCAGCCCCAGTCCCGCGGCCGGGGCGTAGACCTTGAAGCCATCATGCTCTCGAAGGTGGTAGTAGACGGCGAGACCCATCGTGATAGCGAGACCGCCCGCAGCGACCTCATTGAGGATCGCCCAGAACGAAGCGCCCTTCGCCGTCAGGCCGGCCATGACGGCGATGCCTCCGGCGATCTCGAGCATGCCGATGCGCTGAAAGGCGGACTTGGAAAATCCAAGATGGCCCGCCGACTGTGACGCCATGGGGTTAAAAAGCACCTTTTGGATTCCTGAGGTGAGAAATGCGAGGAAGAGGATGATCGAGAGAATGCTGGCTACTGCTGACATGTGCGCTCCTTGTGCGCAACAACTTTAGTCTTTCGCGCTCGAGCCCACGATCAGTCCAGCGTTCAGTGCGAATTTTGATACGCCAGCAACGCCTCGATGGCAGCGTCACGCTCCGCGGCGGCCCCACTGGGAGCACCAGAGAATTCACTCACGCCCGCGAGTGCCAACTCGTTGAGTTCTTCGAGCACCTGGTCTCGAGAACCGACAAGCGCCACGTCGGCGGGCTCTCTGGCGCCCTCGCGTTCCATCATGGCCGCATAACTCGGCAACGTGGCGTACAGGGCGTATTCGTTGTTCACACGCTCACGAGCGCCACTGACGTCGTTGGTCACCACAATCGGAAGCGAGCAGACGACGCGAGGCTCTGGTCGACCCGCGTTCGCCGCCGCTTCTTGAAGGAGAGGACTGATGTGCGACGCGATGGTCTTTCGTCCGGTCATCCACAGTACGGTGCCGTCAGTCATCGAGCCCGCAATTTCGAGCATCTTGGGACCGAGTGCTGCGATGAGCAGGCTCGGTGCACGAGTCTCTTTTGGCCCCACCGGGCTCGTTGCCACCGCGCTCACCCGCTCGCCGCGCACCGACACGCTCTCACCGCGTAGCAGTGGAGCGAGGGCACTGATGTATTCGTGCATATAGTTCGCGGGACGATCAAAGGAGATCCCCCAGAGGCCCTCGACGACGACTTGGTGCGAGAGACCCACGCCGAGTGACAATGCGCCACCGATCGCTTCTTGCACGGTGCGTGCCTGGGCGGCGAGCATCGACGGGTGTCGCGGTTGGATTGGTACGACCGACGTCCCAAAGTCCACGTCGCGCACTTCCCTGCCAATCATGGCGAGAACCGTCAGCGTATCTGGTCCAAAGATCTGCGAAGACCACATCGACGTGAAACCGTGTTCGCGAAGTCGCTTCGCTCGAGCGAGCGTTCGCTCGAACGGTCCGTCCGTGTCCAGGCCTATGGCAATTCTCATAGTCACGCCCCCCTCGATCGACCTGTAGCGTTCTAGTCGTGTCGAACGGTCCCCAACATAGTCTGCGACGTGTCGGCATCGTAGGAGCTGGTCAGCTCGCGCGGATGATGGGAGAAATCGCGCCATCGCTCGGCATCCATGTCACCGTGCTCGCCGAGACCTTGGACGATGCGGCGGTGGCGACGTGCGACGAAGTGGTCCTTGGAAGCCCCAAGGACCCGCTGGCCCTCGAGCGACTGGCCCGACTGGTGGAGGTTGTGACCTTCGACCACGAACTGGTCGACCTCGCGCACCTTCGCACGCTCGAAGACAGTGGTGTCGTCGTTCGACCAAGTGCGCACGCCCTCTCGTTCGCCGTTGACAAGGCCCACCAGCGTCAGGCGTTTCGCGATGCCCAGATCCCGGTCCCGAGGTTCCTCGTGGTCTCTTCTGCTCACGATCAAAGGATTGAGCCATTCCTCGAAGAACTCACCGGACCACCAGTGCTGAAGGCCGCTCGAGGTGGGTATGACGGACGTGGAGTCCTCTTCCCCTCGACGCGAGACGAGACCCTGTCACTGATCAGCGAGATGACAACCTCGGGACAAGTGGTCATCGAAGAACGCCTCGCGCTGCACGGTGAGGTTGCCCAGTTGATTGCGCGCAGCGTCGACGGGCAGATGTCGATCTACCCACTCGTAACGACCGTACAGGCCAATGGCATGTGCATCGAGGTTGATTTTCCTGCGCTGGCGACCAATGAGCTCAATGAACGCGCCCACGAGCTCGGCGAACAGATTGCGTCACTCATTGGCGCGGTGGGGGTGCTCGCGGTCGAGTTTTTCATCGCTCCCGAAGGCCTCGTGGTCAATGAGGTCGCCCTTCGCCCCCACAACTCGGGGCACTGGACCATTGAAGGCACGCGCACCAGTCAATTCGCCAATCACCTTCTTTGCGTGTGTGGCGAAGAACCTGGGGATGTCACCACGCTCGCATCGTGCGCAGTGATGGTCAACGTCGTGGGCTCAGAGCAGCCAGGATCGTTTGTCGATGCCCAGGCGGTCGAAGGTGCGTACGTACACGACTACGGAAAATCATGGCGACCCGATCGCAAACTTGGTCACGTCACGGTCCTCGGTGACAATCGAGAATCGGCCCACGTGAGAGCATGGGAGAGTGCCATTGCCTACGGCACCAGGACTCGGGAGGTCTGATGCAAGCAGACGTCGGCATCGTAATGGGCAGTGATTCGGATCATGGGGTCATGGTTGAGGCGGCGAACACCCTCGAGCGCTTTGGAGTCCCCTTCGAGATCCATGTCGTTTCCGCACACCGCACCCCCGAAGCCATGCTCAACTACGCGCGAGACGCGCGCGCACGCGGGTTGAAGGTCCTCATCGCCGGCGCAGGCGGCGCGGCCCACCTACCCGGCATGCTCGCCGCGATGACCACGCTGCCCGTCATCGGGGTCCCGATCGCCCTCGCTCGATTAGACGGGATGGATTCGCTGTTGTCAATCGTTCAGATGCCCCGCGGCGTGCCCGTCGCCACCGTGGCAATCAACGGGTCTACGAATGCGGGCCTTCTCGCCGTTCGCATGCTCGCAATCACCAACGAGGTCCTGGGCGAGGCGCTCGCGTCGTATCGCCTGGAACTGGCCCAAAAAGCGGGCGAGCAAGACCGTACGCTTCCTCGAAACTAGGAAACTTTTAGAATCGAGGGGTAGATTTCTTACTCAGTACTTTGTCGCATTGCACCTAGTCTGGCTAGGAAGCGAAGGAGGCCCTTGTGGGTTTAGCGAAGAGAATCAGCACCATGTTCCAGGCGAAGGCCAATGCGGAACTCAACAAGCGTGAGGACCCTCGTCAGACCCTCGATCTGTCCTACGAACAGCAGTTAGAGAACCTGACCAAGGTGAAGCGTGCGGTCGCCGACGTCGCCACCGCGCGAAAGCGCGTCGAAATCCAGGCCGAGCAATTGAAGGCCCAAGGTGACAAGTTGGCCGAACAGGCCAAGGCGGCCCTCAGCCAAGGAAATGAGCCCCTCGCTCGAGAAGCACTGACACGTCGCGAAGCGATCGCGTCACAGTTGAAGGACCTCGACACCCAACACGCGACCATCGTCGAACAAGAAGACAAGCTCACCCAGACCTCCCAGCGCCTCCAGAGCGAGGTCGAGGCGTTTCGCACTCGTAAAGAGACGATCAAGGCCACGTACACGGCCGCCGAGGCGTCCGCGCACATCTCAGAAGCCGTCAGCGGAATCTCTACATCCATGAGCGACGCCGGCGCCGCGATGCAGCGCGCCCAGGACAAAGTCGCCGAGATGCAGGCACGAAGTGGTGCACTCGACGAACTCCTGGCGTCAGGGACGTTGACCGACCTCACCGCGAGCCCCACCGACGACATCCAGGCCCAACTCGACAAGGCGGGAAGTTCCTCCAACATCGACGCCCAGTTGGCGGCGCTCAAAGAACAGATGGGTAGCTCCAACTCGGGCGAGCTCTCATCGGGTGAGGGAGCCTAACGATGAGCACTTCGAAGATCGAAAGCGACCGCGGTCTGAACATACGGATGTTCGTGACCGGCCTTCTGCTGGTACTGCTCTACGCGATCATCATCACCGTGTTGATCCGAGTGGGTGTCTCATTCGGCATTGTCATCGTCATCGCGGGCGCGCTGCTCTTTTCGCAGTTCTACTTCTCGGACAAGATTGCGATGTTCTCAATGAACGCGCACGAGGTGACGCCCGCCCA
>JAJXXA010000132.1 GCA_021781335.1 Actinomycetes bacterium | reverse complement strand
GCCGCGGCGAGTCGCGGCGAGAGGATCTTGGAGGATGATGCGCCCGAGGAGGCGAGCGCTATCTCGATGCCACTGAAGTCTGCGGTGGCGGCGTCCTCGATTGTGACGGCCTTGCCGTTCCAGTCGATCGTGTGACCGGCCGAGCGCGAGGAACCGAAGAACCGGATCTCGTCCACCGGAAAATTACGCTCACGAAGAATCGCGCGCATGACGGTTCCTACTTGGCCCGAGGCCCCAATAATCGCTACTCGCATGTAGGAAGTCTAGGACTAGGCGGCGTCGAGGCCGAAAGCGGTGTGCAGTGCTCGCACTGCGTCGCCCACCTTCTCGGCGCGCAGCACGCACGAGATCCGTATCGAGCTCGTCGAGATCATCTCGATGTTGATGCCGTTAGCCGACAATGTCTCGAACATCAGCGCCGTGACACCCGGATTCGACTTCATGCCCGCGCCCACGATCGAGACGCGCCCGATGTTGTCGTCGGTCGTCACCTCGAGCGCGCCGATCACGTCCTTCACGTGGTTACACGCCTCACCCGCGGCGGCGAGGTCAGTCTTGGCCACCGTGAACGAGATGTCGGTCAGGCCGTTCGCACCCGTGTTCTGCACGATCATGTCGACGTTGATGCCCTGATCAGCGAGTTCGCGGAACAACTTCGCCGCGACGCCCGGCTTGTCCGGCACGCCGCCAACCGTGACCTTCGCTTCGGACTTGTCGTCGGTGATGGCCGTTACGACGGCTTCTTCCATAGTGGGGTCCTCCTCCACAATCCAGGTACCTGGCTCCCAGGTGAAACTTGATCGAACGTGCAGCGGCACGGCGTGACGACGCGCGAACTCGACCGAGCGCAACATCAGCACGCGTCCACCGGTCGCGGCCATCTCCATCATCTCGTCAAAGGAGACCTTGGCCAGGCGTCGCGCTTTGGAGACCACACGCGGATCGGCCGAGAACACGCCCGTGACGTCGGTATAGATCTCACAGACGTCGGCGTGCAACGCCGCCGCGAGCGCCACCGCGGTCACGTCCGAACCACCTCGACCAAGAGTGGTGATGTCCTTTTCGGTGGAGACACCTTGAAAACCGGCGACCACCGGCACCAGTCCGTCATCGAGCGCCTCGCGAATGCGATCGGGGCGCATCTCGAGGATCTTGGCCCTCGTGTGGTCGGTGTCGGTGATGATGCCCGCTTGGGACCCCGTGAATGACGCCGATTCGACGCCACGCGCTCCGAGCGCCATGCTCACCAGGGCCATCGAGATGCGCTCGCCCGCGGTCAGCAGCATGTCGAGTTCGCGGGGGGGTCGCGTGGGTGAGACGTCGTCGGCCAGGCGAATCAGGTCGTCGGTGAACTTGCCCATCGCCGAGACCACGACGACCACTTCATTTCCCGCCTCACGGGTTCGCGCCACGTGATCGGCCACCGCTCCGATTCGCTCTGCGTCACCAACGGAAGTGCCTCCGAATTTTTGGACTATGAGCGCCATGGATAAGAAGATTAGTTGAGGCCAACGGGGTGCTTCTCTGCGCCTACTAATCTCGCACCATGGCAACTACCAAACGTGAACGTCAAAAAGCCGCTCGTCGCGAGAAGCTCGAACAAATGCAGCGCCAGGCTAAGCGCCGCAACAACACCCGTCGAGCGGTGATCGTTGGGGTTGTCGCCGTTGTGGTGATCGGCACGGGCGCACTGTTGTTCTCGGGCAAGTCCTCACCGACCACCACGACCACCGCCGCGAGCACCACCACGACGACGAGTGCCTCGACGGCGCCCGCCACGATCAAGCCGATCGCGAATCCCTCGCCCGCCGGAAAGTTCGGCACCGCGCCGACCGTGGTCGTACCCACCACCCCACCGCCGACCTCGCTCGAGGTCAGCAACCTGATCACCGGTACCGGAACCGTGGCGAAGTCGGGTGACACCCTCGAGGTCCAGTACGTGCTCGCCACGTATTCAACGCACAAGGTCATCCAGTCGTCGTGGACGGCGCAACCCTTCAGCTTCAAGCTCGGCGCCGGACAGGTCATCCCCGGCTGGGACCAGGGCATGGTCGGTATGCGCGTCGGGGGTCGACGTGAGCTGATCATCCCGCCGGCGCTCGGTTACGGCGCCAACTCACCCGGTGCGGGCATTGCGAAGAACGACACGCTGGTGTTCGTCGTCGACCTGTTGAAGGTCACGCCCTAACGACACCTGACGCGAGAATCGTCACTCGGGCGCGTGCCGTAGGATTGCCCGGCACGACTAGAGCAACGGAGAAGCCATGAGCGACGTGATCCCCAACCCCGACGGCACCAGCGAGCAGCGTCAGCACTTCGACGCCGCGCCGCCCATGATCATCGACACCGCCAAGACCTACAGCGCCACAATGGTGACCTCCAAGGGCACTCTGGAGATCGTCCTAGACGCGCTCGGCGCACCGTTGACGGTCAACAACTTCGTCTACCTCGCACGCTGGCACTACTACGACGGCATCGTCTTTCACCGCGTCATCCCCGGTTTCGTCCTCCAAGGTGGCGACCCGCACGGCACCGGTGCGGGCGGTCCCGGTTATCGCTTCAACGACGAACTCCCCAAGGCGGGTCGCTACGAGATTGGCTCGTTGGCCATGGCCAACGCCGGTCCGAACACCAACGGCTCGCAGTTCTTTGTCATCTCGGGTCCCGACGGCGTACGCCTACCGCCGCTCTACGCGTTGTTCGGCAAAGTCGTGAAGGGCCTCGACGTCGTGGCCGCCATCGACGCGATCGGCAGTCCTTCGGGCAAGCCCCGTGAGGACGTCATCATCGAATCGGTGACGATCAGCGAAGCCTAGAGATCGCTGACGCGCTCGCCTCGCGTCACCACGATCTCGCCACACAGCACCCGCCACGCACCGTCGTGCACGACGAGCGCGTCCGCGCCGAGCACCACGAGTGCCAACGACGGATCGATCAACGTCCTCGTGCGTGCGAGTCGCTCCTCACTCGCCGGCTCGGTGAACGCGACGTCGCCAAAGAGACCGAGCCCGATGGTGGGCGCACCGCCCCTCGGGTCGATCATCACCTCACTCATCACCGACGCCACTGCGCCAATGGCCACCACGGTCTTCGCGGCCTTCAGCGCGTCGCCCACGAGAGAGTTGCGCCACGTCATGCGTGCGTGCAACGGTGACCCATCGGCGAGCACGACCACGTCAGCCGCGCGTACGCGCTCGATGAAGTAGGGCTCACTGGTCGACGCGCGGTCGGTGATCATCAGGGCCTCGACGCGCACATCGAACTCGTTGCAGACTTGAGCGATCGCCACGCACGCCTCAGGGGCACCGGTGAACGCCGCCGCGCTCGGCACGATCACCACGTCGAGTTGCCCGTCTTGGTGCCCAGTGCACTCGCGCAGTGCCACACGCAGACCGTCAAGGGAACCCGCGGCGAAAAAGGTGGAATTCATCTCGTGAAGTATCGCACTTGGGCGCGAGCTTTACCGCCCAGTAATGTGCCGGGATGACCTTTCAAAAAGTGGGCGTTCTCGGTTCGGGCATCATGGGCAGCGGCATCGCCGAGGTAGCGGCGGGCGCCGGTGCTGAGGTGGTGGTGCGAAGTAGGTCCCACGCAACCGCCGAGGCGATGCTCGCCGGCCTCGAGAAGTCGCTGGCGAAGCAAGTAGAAAAAGGTAAGCGCACCCCCGAAGAGGCCGAGGCACTCCGTGCACGAGTGTCGGCGACGACGAGCCTGTCGGACCTGCACGACTGCGACCTCATCATCGAATCGGTGGTCGAGGACCTGGCGGTGAAGAAGGCGCTCTTCAACGAACTCGACCGCGCGGTCCAGCACACCGCGGTCCTCGCGACCAACACCTCGACACTCTCGGTCATTGAACTCGCGATGGAGACCTCACGCCCCGAGCGGGTGTGCGGCGTGCACTTCTTCAATCCGGCACCCGCGATGTCACTGGTCGAGATCGTTCGCCCCCTGTGCGCTAGCGACGAGACGATCGACGCCGTCACCTCCTTCGCGCTCGCGTGCGCGAAGGAGCCCGTGCTGGTGAAGGACCAGGCCGGTTTTGTCGTCAACGCGTTGCTCTTCCCCTATCTCAACAACGCCATCCGACTGCTCGAGCAAGGGGTCGCCACCAAAGAGGGCATCGACGTCGCGATGAAGGGTGGATGCGGGTTCCCGATGGGGCCCTTCGCCCTGCTCGACCTCGTGGGCCTGGACACGTCGCTCGCCATCCTTGAGGCGCTTTACGCGGAGTTCGCCGATCCGAATTTCGCTCCGGTGCCACTACTTCGTCGCATGGTGAGTGCGGGCCAACTGGGGCGAAAATCGGGGACCGGTTTCTACGACTACCGTCGCTAGGTAGATCAAGGAGAGAACCATGGCCGATCGCTCCAAGCCCTGGGTGATGCGAACGTATTCGGGTCACTCCACCGCTGTCACGTCAAACGAACTGTACCGAAGCAACCTCGCCAAGGGCCAGACCGGTCTCTCGATCGCGTTCGACCTGCCCACCCAGACGGGCTACGACCCCGACGACGAGAACGCCGCCGGTGAGGTCGGCAAGGTGGGGGTGCCCGTTGCCCACCTCGGTCACATGCGCCAACTCCTCGAGGGCATCCCCCTCGCCGAGATGAACACTTCAATGACCATCAACGCCACCGCCGCGTGGCTGTGGGGTCTCTACCTCGCGCTCGCCGACGAGCAAGGCGTTGCCTTCGAGAAACTCTCGGGCACGACACAGAACGACATTGTGAAGGAGTACCTCAGTCGCGGCACCTACGTCTTCGCTCCCGAGCCGTCCAAGCGACTCATCGTCGACATGATCGCCTTCGCCATTGACCACGTGCCCAAATGGAACCCGATCAACGTCTGCAGCTACCACCTCCAAGAAGCGGGCGCCACCCCCGTCCAAGAGATCGCGTACGCGCTCGCCACCGCGATCGACATTCTCGACGCGGTTCGTGATTCGGGCAAAGTCGAACCCGCCCAGATGCCCAACGTCGTCGGACGTATCTCGTTCTTCGTGAACGCCGGCGTGCGCTTCATCGAAGAGATCGCCAAGATGCGCACCTTCACCGCCATGTGGGACGAGATCTGTCGCACCCGCTACGGCGTGCAGGACCCCTCACTTCGAAGGTTCCGCTACGGCGTGCAGGTGAATTCACTCGGTCTCACCGAACAACAACCCGAGAACAACGTGCAGCGCATCGTGCTCGAGATGCTCGGCGTCACGCTCTCGGCCGACGCCCGCGCGCGCGCCCTGCAACTCCCCGCGTGGAACGAAGCGCTCGGTCTGCCTCGGCCCTGGGACCAGCAGTGGAGCCTTCGCATGCAACAAGTCCTCGCCTTCGAGAGCGACCTGCTCGAATACCCGGACATCTTCGCGGGCTCCCAGGTCATGGACGCCAAGGTGCACGAACTGACAACGGGCGCCCAGAGCGAACTCGACGACGTGCTCGCGCTGGGGGGTGCCTTCAACGCAATCGAGGAATTGAAGAGTCGCCTCGTCGCGAGCCAGGCCGAGCGCATCGCGCGCATCGAATCCGGCGAGCAGGTCGTGGTGGGCGTCAACCGATTCGTAGAGACCGAGCCCTCGCCTCTCACGAGCAACGACTCGTTCGAAGCGATCATGACCGTCGATCCGCTCGTGGAGCGAGAGATGGTGAACGACGTGATCGCCTGGAGGGCGACGCGCGACGACGTCGCGGTCCAAGCCGCCATCAACGAACTCGAGCGGGTCGCCAAGAGCTCGGACCCGAGCAGCAACATCATGGTCCCCACCATCGCGCTCGCCAAGGCCGGTGGCACCACGGGTGAATGGGCGGGCGCCCTGCGAGAGATCTTCGGCGAGTACCGCGCACCCACCGGAGTGCGCCGCGGCAGTGCCGCGCGTGGTGCGCAGTTCGCCACCCTCGTCGAGCGCTCCGCCGCGCTGCTCGCGCGACGTGGGGCCCCACCCAAGTTGTTGGTGGCCAAGCCCGGCCTCGATGGACACTCGAACGGCGCCGAACAGATCGCCGTCGCCGCGCGCGACGCTGGATTTGAAGTCGTCTATCAGGGCATTCGACTTTCGCCCGACGAGATCGTCGCCGCCGCGCGCGACGAGGACGTCGACATCGTGGGCATCTCGATCCTCTCAGGCTCGCACCTCTCGTTGGTGCCGCGCGTGGTCGAGGGGCTCCGGGCCGCGGGGGTGGAGGCCAAGGTCGTCGTGGGTGGCATTGTGCCGCCCGAGGACGCGCAGTACCTGCGCGAGCACGGCGTGGCGGCGGTCTACACGCCCAAGGATTTCTCGCTCGGCGCGATCATGAGCGACCTGCTCGGGATGGTCGAAGCCGTCAGCTGATGCCGCGCGGGCGTCGCATGGCGAGCGGACCCGCGTGGAACCAACGCCCCGAGAATCGCCACGCCGGCGTCGGGTCGAGATCAACGTCTTGCACTCGTTCGCGCATGAGCTCCTGCGCGGCGGCGATCACCGCGGCGGTCTCTTCGGGACCCAGTTCGGGACGAGGCGGGAGTGCGTAACTCACAACGGTACGTTTCCGTGCTTTCGCTTGGGCAGGTCCTCCCGCTTAGCGCGCAGCAGGTCGAGCGACCGGCTCAACACCCGACGCGTCTCGGCGGGGTCGATGACGTCGTCGATGAAACCCCGTTCGGCGGCGATATAGGGGGTCGCGTAGCGTTCCTCGTAGTCTTCGACGAGTTGAGCGCGAAGCCCGGGCTGGTCGTCAGACTCCATCAGGTCGCGACGATGGACGATCTCGACGGCGCCCGAGGCGCCCATCACCGCGAGTTCGGCGGTCGGCCACGCGTAGGCGAGGTCGGCGCCGATCGACTTGGAGTTCATGACCACGTACGCCCCGCCGTACGCCTTTCGCGTGATGACCGAGATGCGCGGCACCGTCGCTTCACAGAACGCGTAGAGCAGTTTGGCGCCGTGGCGGATGATGCCGCCGTACTCCTGGTCGACGCCCGGCATGAAACCCGGTACGTCCACGAAGCTGATGATCGGCACGTTGAACGCGTCACATGTGCGGACAAAGCGCGCGGCCTTCTCGCTCGATTTGATGTCGAGCACGCCCGCGAGGATCTGGGGTTGGTTCGAGACAATGCCCACCGCGTGGCCATCGATACGCGCGAATCCGCAGGTGATCTGTTGGGCGTAGGTCGCGTGCACCTCCATGTAGTCGCCGTCATCTACCACCGACGTGATGACCTTCTTCATGTCGTAGGGCTGGTTCGGTGACGTGGGCAGCAGGTCGCGCAGATCCTCACAGAGTCGATCAGGGTCGTCGCCCGACATGATGCGTGGCGGCTCTTCCATGTTGTTCGACGGAAGGAACGAGAGCAGGTAGCGGACCTCGTCGAGCACGCTCTTCTCGTCGGGCATCACGAAGTTGGCGACGCCCGATTTGGTCGCGTGGGTGAGCGCACCCCCCAACTCTTCGAGGGTGACGTCTTCGCCGGTCACGGTCTTTACGACGTCGGGTCCGGTGATGAACATGTGACTGGTGTCTTTCACCATGAAGATGAAGTCCGTCAGCGCGGGAGAGTAGACCGCTCCCCCCGCGCACGGCCCGAGGATCACCGAGATCTGCGGCACGACCCCCGAGGCTTTCGCGTTGCGGTGAAAGATGCCACCGTAGGCGTGCAGGGCCGCGACGCCTTCTTGGATGCGCGCTCCCGCTCCGTCGTTCAGTCCAATGATCGGCAGTCCCATGGTCATGGCCAAGTCCATGATCTTCATGATCTTGCCGCCGTGGGTCTCGCCCAACGCCCCACCGAAGACGGTGAAGTCCTGGGAGTAGACGCACACCTTTCGACCGTCGATCTTGCCGTATCCGGTGATCACGCCGTCGGTGTAGGGCCGAGAATCTTCGAGCCCCATGCCCGACGCCACGTGTTGGTTCAGCATGTCGAGTTCTTGAAAGGAGTCTTCGTCGAGTAGATATTCAATGCGCTCGCGCGCGGTCATCTTGCCCTTGGCCCGGTGCCGCTCGATGGCCGCGTCGCCACCCGCCGCGCGGGCCTGCGCCTTGCGGGCTTCCAATTGCGCCAAGCGTTCCGCCATTGTGTGCTCCATGAGTGACAAGGCTATCCAGATGAGTTCCCACGTGCGTCACGACGCGAAATGCCCGCCCGGTCGAGCTCAACGAGGTGGCGCGGCCAGCCGCCGCGACGGGGCCTCAGGACCGCTCTTCGACCAGCTCGATCAATGTGCCAAAGGAGGTCTTGGGGTGCACGAACGCCACGATCGTCCCGCGCGAGCCCGGGCGCGGCGCGTCGTCAATCACGCGTCCACCCGAAGCCTTGACCGCTTCGAGCGCGCGTGCGCAGTTCGCCACGCGATAGCCCACGTGGTGCAGTCCCTCACCCTTCTTCTCAAGGTATTTAGCGACCGGCGAATCATCGCGGATGGGTGTCAGCAACTGGATGTACGAATCCGCCACCCGGATAAGCGCCTCGGCGACACCGTCGGACTCGACGGTCTCTCGGTGCTCGACGGTGGCGCCAAAGACCTCCTCGTACCAGGCAATAGCCGCGTCCAGGTCGCGCACCGCGATGGCGACGTGATCGATCTCACCGAGCATGGACTCCATTACATCTCCTTGTCGTGTCGGCGAAAGATACTCAAACGATCCTCGCCCACGCGCGCGCGCAGCACCGGGTCACTCACGCCCAGGCCTTCGCGTGGCGCGACGCACAGCACGCCGATCTTTCCCTCGTGACGGTTGTGGTGGACTTCGTACGCCGCCTCGCCAACGTCCTCGAGTGTGAACACCGCAGAGAGTGGCGGCACCACCTTGCCGTCGACGATGGTCTGATTGGCCGACCACGCCTCTCGGTAATTGGAGAAGTGCGAACCCTTGATGGTCTTGAGCTTCATCCACAGGTGTCGGTTGTCGTATTCGATCATGTAGCCACTCGTCGCGGCGCACGTGATGATCGTGCCTCCGCGCTTGGCCACGAACACGCTCGCGCCCATCGTGGAGCGACCCGGGTGCTCGAAGACGATATCGGGATCGTCGCCCACCAGCTCACGGATGTCCTTACCGAGTCGGCGCCACTCGCTCTCGTCTTGGGTGTGGGGATCCTTCCAGAACTGGTAGTTCTTCTCGCCGCGATTGATGACGTACTCGCAGCCCAGTTCCCTCAGCGTGGCGGCCTTGGCCTCACTTGACACCACGCCAATCGGCGTCGCGCCCGAGTTGAGGACGTGTTGGACGGCGAAGGATCCAATACCGCCTGACGCGCCCCAGATGAGCACCTTGTCGCCTTGGGTCACGGGTGCGCCGTTTCGTGAGACGAGCATGCGATAGGAGGTTGAATTGCACAACGCGTTGACCGCCGATTCCTCCCAGGTGAGGTGCGCGGGCTTGGGCATCAACTGGTTGGCCTTGACGATCGCGATGTCGGCGAGTCCGCCGAAGTTGGTCTCGAAACCCCAGATGCGCTGGTTGCTCGAGAGCATGGAGTCGTCGTGACCGCTCGGATCCTGGTCGTCCACGAAGTTGCAGTGCACCGTCACCTCGTCACCGACCTTCCATTTGCGCACCGCCGATCCAGTACGCAGTACCACGCCCGCAGCGTCGGATCCAACGACGTGGTAATCAAGCGCGTGTCGTCGTCCCCAGTACGACTCCTTGCCAAGACGGTCGAGGAAGCCAAACGTGGAGACCGGCTCGAAGATGCTGGTCCATACGGTGTTGAAGTTGATAGAGGACGCCATGACGGCGAGGTAGACCTCGTCGGGAGCGATCTCGGGCAAGGGCACCTCGTCGACGTGCAGGCTTCGACGCGGGTCCTTATCCTTACTCGCCATTCCTTCGAACATGTTCTGTTCATCACGGCGCACGAACACCGCACGCGTCGTTGTCGGCATAGGGATGTCGGCCAGCACCTCACCGGAGGCGCCCTCAAGGACTGCTGCAAGAATCTCGCTCATCTGGGCGAGGTTACCGGCCAGTGTCGCTCGGCGCGCGCCACTTATGGCGTAGAACCACGGTGGACTGCGTGGAATTGGTCACGTCGACAGTGTGGAATCCGGGTTTCGCCGAGGCTCACCATGGACCACGATGACCGTATGGGATCTGTGGTGGGTGTGACGGTGGCGGTACTCATCATCGCGGCACTCGTCGCGCTCGCGCTGATCGTGGGCGCTGGGGTGCTCGCGAGTGTGTGGACAGTGCGTGCCGAGCGCGCTGACCGGGTGTTTCGCGCAGATCTAGACGAGACGCTGCGCGAGATCCTCGAGGCCAGTACGTCCGCGGAGGTCTGAGCTGCTCAGGTAGTGCTTCTCACGTGCACTACGTCACTTCACGTAGGGTCGCCCAGTACTCTTGGTCAATGAAGCTGAAGTTGTCCAAGCGGGGCGATTACGTCGTTCGTTCAGCGCTCTGTCTCGCGACCAGTTATGACGCCCCCCAGCCGATCAAGTTGCGACAGATCTCGGTACAGATGGGCGTGCCGCGCACCTTCGTCTCACAGATCCTGGGCGACCTCGTGCAAGCCGGCATTGCGACCTCGTACTTCGGCGCCAACGGCGGATACCGTCTCACGCGCGCGCCCGAACAGATCACCGTGCTCGAGGTGGTCGAGGCCGGCGAGGGAACTTTGGAGTCCGACACGTGCGTGCTCGGCGACGATCCCTGCCAATGGGAGTCAGTGTGCCCCCTGCACGAAACCTGGAGCGCCGCGACCGCCGCGATGCGCTCTGAACTCGCTTCGACCACGCTGGCCACCCTCGCCGAGCGTGACCGACTCATCACGGCCGGTGAATATCACGTCGAGGGCCACCGCCGCACCAACGCGCCGAGCGTTGAGGTGAACGACTCGGTGCACGTCGAGCGCGCACTCGAACGGATCACCGAACGCCTGAGTGACGGCGGCGCCTGGCTGATTCCCCACCTCGACGCGGCACGCGAAGAGGGTGAAGCCCTCATGGTGCGCATTGGCCCGAGCGACGCCAACTGGCTCAGCAAGACCGTGGCGGTGCACTTGGGCGAGCCGGTTATCACCGACCACGGGCTCGCCCTGGCGATCCGCTGGGAGGCCACCGGCGCGACCGGACTCTTTCCGCGTCTGGTTGGATCCCTGCACGTCAACGAACTTGATCCCGAGCGTTGTGAACTGGTCCTGAGTGGCCACTATCGGCCACCGCTCGGACGAGCGGGCCAGGCCCTCGACGACGCCATCCTCACCCGCGTCGCGCGTGCCACCGTGCGCTCGATGCTTCGCCGCTTGGCCCACGCCCTCGAAGACGACTAAGAGCGATCAGCGCGGCGAAAGACTGCTCCTATGGCGCACGACCCGATCGGCCATGCGGTTCGCCAAGGCCTCGGGCTTGGTCGGATGTATTGAATCGTGCGCGTCACGTGCGCCGAACGCGTCGCTCGCGACCACCTGAGCACCCTTGGCCGTCAGGACAGCGCTCATCTCGGCGAGCGCGCCTCGAGGGTTGACCTTGTAGGTGCAAAAGATGCCCACGCGACGACCACCCAGATTGGGAAGTCCCGCCAACCACTCGCGCATGGCACGCGCGGGTCGGACTTTGGCGACGACGAGTCCTTCGACCCAGGTACCGACCATCAACGCGTCGCAATCGGCGAGCTCACGCACGCCCACCTCGCTGATCGGGCGCGCCTGCGCACGAGCACCTTGCAGATTGAGTTGATCGACCATCTCTTCAGCGACGCGCTTGGTGGTGCCCCCCTCGCTCGCGTAACACACGAGGACGCGGGCCGATGTCCGAGCGAGCGGGTCCTTCGAGTGGCCCGGACGCGTTGGGTGCGCATCGAGCAACGCACGCGCCGCACGGCGGCCCTGGGCCATTGCTTCGACCACGCTCGCTGGCCCGGTGAGGGCGTCGCCCGCGACCCACACTCGCTCGCGCTGGGGCATCGTCGCGGCCCACAGGCCGACTTCTCGGTCGAGCGCCAGTGACCCGACGGGACTGAAGTGGTTGTACGCGGACGCCGCGTTCTTCAAGATCCCACTCGCAGTCCATGCACCGTGCGCCATGCCGGTCGCGCGCTTTCGTATCGGCAGCGCGCCCACAGACTCGCTGAGCTCGTTGTCGATCCGATAGCCCATCGCCATCACCACCAGGTCCACGTCCAGCTGGTCGGGCTCGCGCTCGAGCACGACCGGAGACTTCTTCGCGTCACGCTGGAAGGTGTGCGCGAGCAGCGCCCGCCCGACACGACCCTCGTAACCGAGCAGCATGGTGAGTGTTCGCGAGAAGCGCACGTCGACGCCTTCGTGACGGGCCTCGGCCAACTCGTCGGGGCGCGCCAGAGCGAAGCGCTCGTCGAGCCAGTCAACGCACGTCGCCTCGAGCCCAAGGCGCCGGGCCATCCTCGCCACGTCCATAGCGGTGTTGCCCGCACCGAGCACCAGGACCCGTCGCCCCCGCTCTTCTCGTACGCCGAGTTCTCGTCGAAACGCCCCCGGGTCACCACCGACGCTCAGTGCGGACTTCGCGCCCTTCAAGAAGTACGTCGCGTCGACGACGCCGTCGAGCTCTGCACCCGGTACGGGAAGCCGGATCGGCACGCTCGCACCCGCGGCGACGATGACCGCGTCGTGCTCGTCGAGCAACTGATCGATCGACGCCGGGGCGATGGGGGTGTCACAGTGCAGTTCGACTCCGGCGTCGAGTAGTTGACGCCACGGTCGCGTCGCGACATCGTCGGGCAGGGTGAAGTCCGGCATGCCCCAAATGGGGAGTCCTCCGGGTGTCGCGTCCTTTTCGAACACCGTGACCGACGCACCCGCTTCAATGAGGTCCCACGCCGCACCGATCCCGGCGGGGCCCGATCCAATGATCGCCACCGAGAGCGCGTCGTCACGAGAGGTGGCGATCGTCGGCGACGGTACCGGCGCGTGGTCCGCGATGAAACGCTCGAGTCGCCCGATGGCGACCGGCTCTCCCCCCGCGAGTGACCAGGTGCAGGCGCCCTCGCACTGGGCGGCTTGATTGCACACTCGAGAACAGATGTCGGGCATCACCGTCGTGCGCGACAAGATTGCGTGCGCGCGCTCCAAGTCACGATCACGAACGGCCGCAACGAACTGGGGGATGTCGTTGTGCGCGGGACACCCTCGCACGCAGGTCGGGTCGGGACACGTCAGGCAACGATTCGCCTCGGCGATGGCCTCTTCCCACGTGTCATACCCGCGACGGGTCTCGGCGATGTTGCCGCGCAGTTCGACCGGCTGGTAATTGGCCGGATCGAAGCGTGCGCTGACGGCGAGGGGGCCGTGTACTTCAATCGCGGAGAACGGGCACGTGCGCTCGCATTGACGACATCCAACGCACGCGTCGTCATTCGCCAAGGCCGTCCAGGTCACCGGCTCCATGGAGAGTGCGCCCGAGGGGCACCGGATGACGCACTCCTGGCACCCCGCGCAGCGGTCCACGAGCACCCTGACGTGGCGCTCGCCCGCCAGGTCGGTGTTGGTAGTTGTATCGACGACAGTCATCTCTTCCCCCTCAGTCCGCAGCATTCATGAGCACGTACAACACAGCAACGGCGACGCCGAGGACCAGTGCGAAGGTCGTCACCGACAGCTGGACCACCCGCTTGTTGCCCCCGGCCGGGGCGATGTCACGCCCCGCGATTCGCCAACTCGTCCACATCGCGGCGAGCGTGCCCGCAGCGATCACGCCCACCTGCACCGCCACGATGCCCGCGTTGGACGAGATGAGCGACGCCTTGTAGAGCGAAGAGCCCGTCGTGCCAACGCCGAACAGGTGACCGATCGACACCGGCACCCGTGGGACGTGCTGGAAGAACTTGGGGAGCTGACGCGCGAAGTAGTCGGCACCCACAACGGGGATGATGCCGTACATGAGTGGCAAGAAGTACGTGCGAAAGGCGCTCGTTCGATCAACGAAGGTGCGCCCGATGCTCACTGGCGTGTATCCCTTTCGAGCGAAGGCGGCCTGGAAGCCACGAGCGACGCCAGCCATCACCAACGCCACCGCGAAGATGATCCCGATGTAGGCGATCGGGTCGGGGTAGTGCGGGAAGATCGTGTGGTTGTTCAACCACGTGTCGAGGTTGCCAAAGGGTGTGAGGGCGTTGAGCTGCTGGTAGACAACGAGCCCGAAGAGCAGGGCGATCGACCAGGCGACGTCGGCACGACGGCGCGTGGGGGCGACCACTGACGTCAGTGGCTTCTGCAAGAAGAGTCCGATGTTGTCCGAGGGGCACGCCTTGTAGCACTCTGTGCACAGACCGCAGGCCGAGTTCGAATCCGAGCTACCGGGCCACGTGTACCAGGGGCACCCGTAACCGTCCTTGTCACCTCGCATGCAGTCCTTGGTCGCGCACGACAGACACACGTCACGGTCACGGGTACGAAATCCCGCGACGGAGCCCATCGTGCCGACGGTACCGATGAGCGCACTCAAGGGGCACACGTAACGACAGAACGTCCTTCGTTCGAAGACGAGAAAGAACAACAGGGCACTGGCGACGATGCCGAGCACCATGAGACTCGTCGATGCGGGATTGCCCGGGCCGGCGATGTTGAAGAACTCCTCGATCCAGGTGAGCAGCAAGAACGCGCCGACCGATAGGAGAAAACCGTACTGAGCGACCTTTTCGGGCATCTTCAGCCCGAGACCAATGTTGGAGGTCGTTCGCTTCCAGAAGGTGTGTCGTTGCACCCATTCGCCGAAGCCTCCAAAGGGGCACATCGCGCACCACGCCCGCCCGACGACCACCATCATCACAAAGACCAGGCAGAACCAGAGGTACCAGGTGATGGCCGTGGCGAAATTCAGTCCTGGTATCGCCGTACCGAGCAGTCCGATGCCGATGACCAGCCAAAAGATGATCTGGTTGGGCAGTATCAACATGAACTGAAGGCGCCGGTCGTGAAGTATCCGCGCCACCAGGGGGTGGCGCGCGACGTCGAGTCCTCGAGGGAGGTCGGTCGTGTCGAAGCGACCAATCGCCGCCGGGTCCTGTGGTCGCCTGATGTGGATGGCGACCCCTATCGGGTCGACCAGGTGCCGCTCACCGGCCCGTACCCCACAGCCACTCGAGACTTTCGTCTCCACACGATCTGCCATGACTGCCCCCCTGATACTCAACTAGAATACTTAACCATTACCGTAGAACTACTGATAGTATTAGGTGTTATCACGTAGGAATATGATTGTCAAGTTATTAACTAAAGGTTCAGTAATTGAGATGAGATAAGTGGGCAGACTGCTCAAGGTGGAACTCAACAACGTCGATTCACCCGGCGAAGTGTGCGAGTTCAGGTCACCAACGAGCAACGAGGGAGGTCTTCGTGACACGAGAGACAACAGCACTAGACGAGTTCACAACACTCGACAACCCAACGAACAAGGACGTGATCCGGGTCTTCATCGTTGATGATCACGTGCTGGTGCGCGAAGGCACCCGCCAACTCCTCGAGAACGACAGCGGCATTGAAGTCGTTGGAAGTGCGGGGTCGGGTGAGGAGGCCCTCGAGCTCATCGAGCGCCTGCGACCCCAGGTGGCGATTGTGGACCTCAACCTGCCCCACATGAGTGGACTCGAGCTCGCACGCACGCTCATCGCGACCAACCCCGATACGCGCATCCTCATCTTGAGCGCATACGACGAATACGCCTATATCAGCGAGGCGCTGGAGATCGGTGTTGGCGGCTACTTGTTGAAGACTGCGAGCGGCAAGGAACTCATCGACGCGCTTCGCGCGGTCTTTGAAGGGGTCTTCGTCCTCGACCGTCAGGTCTCGATGCAACTCGTGCGACGACGCGACACGTCACCGCACACGATCGGCACGCTCACACCGCGAGAGACGGCCGTCTTGGAGCTGCTCGCGCAAGGTCGAACCAACAAGCAGATCGCCAACGAGCTCGACCTCGGTATTCGCACCGTTGAAGGGTACGTGTCAAACGTCTTGAACAAGTTGGGCGTCTCGTCTCGCACCGAGGCCGCCACCCACGCGCTCATCCATCGACTGATCAGCGCGCCCAGCCATGTCATCTCCCACCAATGAACGCAGTGCGCTGAGCGGCACGGCACTGCTGGGGCGCATCCTTCGCCCGCCCGTCGACGAGCTTCCGTTCTGGATAATCCAAGTCTCGTTGCTCGTCATCGTCGGCGTCCACTACCTCGCTGACGTGAGACCAGGCTTCATCGGGAACTCATTTCCCACCGGGGTCCCCGTCGCGGTGCTGGTGATCCCCATTGGCTACAGCGCGCTGCGCTACGGCTTGGTCGGTTCGACCGCAACGATGGCCTGGGCCATCATCTTGTGGCTGCCCGATCTGTTGCTGCCCCACGACCAGGGTCACGTCAGCGATGATCTCTTGAACTTGTCGATCGTGCTGTTGGTCGCCATCATCTTTGGTCGACGCATCGAACGCGAACGCGTCAACCAGGCGCGGACGCTCGCCGTCCAGGCGGGCTACCGTCGCCTGTTCGAGTCAACTCGTTCGCCCATTCTCGTCTTGGACAATGACGACATCATCTCTGACGCCAATCCGGCGGCGTTCGAACTCTTCGGGCCCCCACTCGTAGGTCGCTCGGCGCACGCCCTCTTCGGTGACGTCGACTTCAATCAACCTCAAGGGCCGGTGTTGACGCTCGCCAACGGTCACGACTATCGACTCGACTCGGTGGCCATAGCGCTTGGCGCGAGTGACCAACGTCGCCAGTTGAATCTGGAGGACGTGACCGAAGAACGGTCCGAGGAGCGGCGCTCGCGCCAGTTCGCACGACAGATCGTTGAGGTCGAAGAAGCCCAGCGTCGCCAACTCGCGCGCGAGTTGCACGATGAGCCGCTCCAACTCTTTCTTCACCTGGCACGAAGGATCGAGACCTTGAGTACCGTGCCGGGTGTGCCACGCGACGTGGTCAGTGCTCTCGAAGAGGCGCGCCAGCAGTCTCTGGACGCCGCGTCACGTCTAAGGACGGTGGCGCGAGACCTGCGACCACCAGCGTTGGACCAATTGGGACTTGTCGCAGCGCTGTCGAGTCTGGTGGCGCACCTCAACGACGAACTTAACGCGCAACTCGAGGTACGTGGTGTGTCGAGGCGACTCGAGCCCGACGTTGAACTGGGCGCCTTTCGCATTGTTCAAGAGTCGTGCAACAATGCCCTGCGACACGCCAACGCCACGCACCTCAACGTGATAGTCACATTCAGCGACGACCTGCTCGAACTGACCGTCGTGGATGACGGAAGAGGGTTCGCCATGAGTGAGTCGAACCCGACGGGTCGCGCACCCTCGCTCGGTATCATCGGCATGCGTGAACGGGCTCGCCTGCTCGGCGGCACCTTGAATGTGCACTCGACGCCCGACGTCGGCACGGTGGTCCAGGCTTCGCTCGGCATCAAAGCACCAGCGCCCGCCACGACTCTCTAGTGGGCCTTCGGACCTCTCGTGCAGCCGTTGTACTGTCTAGCGTGGCGGAGGTTTCCCGCCGCATACGCCTAAAGGAGTGATCGTGTCACGAAGCGTCATCGTCGCGGGCAACCGCACCGCCATTGCAAAATTGTCCGGGGCGTTCGCCTCACTGAGCGCCCAAGACCTCGGCGGCGCCGCAATCGCGGGCGTTCTCGCGTCGACCGGTGTCGATCCCGCGACAATCGATGTCGTGCTCATGGGACAGGTCATCCAAGCCGGGCAAGGTCAGATCACGGCACGTCAAGCCGCCGTCAAGGGCGGCGTCCCGATGACCGTCAACGCCACAACCGTGAACAAGGTCTGCCTCTCGGGTCTGCAGACCATCTACATGGCCGACCTCATGATCAGAGCCGGCGAGGCCGACATCGTCATTGCCGGTGGCATGGAATCGATGACCAACGCGCCCTACCTACTGCCCGGGGCCCGTTCGGGGTACCGCATTGGTGACCAGAAGGTCATTGACTCGATGATGTTCGACGGACTCACCTGTGCGTTCGACCAGTGCGCGATGGGCTTATCGACCGAGCGCTACAACGCGGGGCGCATCACACGCGCGCGCCAAGACGAATTCTCCGCACGAAGTCACCAACTCGCGGCCGCCGCGACCGCGTCAGGCAAGTTCGCCGAGGAGATCGTCGCGGTGAGCGTCGCCCAACGTAAGGGTGACCCGATCGTGGTCGACACCGACGAAGGTATCCGTGGCGAGACAACGGTCGAGTCGCTCGCGCAGTTGCGCGGCGCTTTTGAGAAGGACGGCACCATCACCGCGGGCAACGCGTCACAGATCTCTGACGGTGGTGCGGCGATGCTCATCATGTCCGAGCAGCGGTGCGCGGAGCTGGGGCTCACCCCGATCGGCGAACTCGTCGGATACGGCCAAGTGGCCGGACCCGACGCCTCGCTGTTGCACCAACCTTCGAACGCCATCACCCTGGCTGCGGCGAAGGCGGGCATCAGCGTGGCGGGCATCGATATCTTCGAGATCAACGAGGCATTCGCCGCGGTGGGGCTGGCGTCCGCGGACGCCCTCGGCATCGATGAGAACAAGATCAACGTCAACGGAGGCGCCATCGCCCTTGGTCACCCCGTTGGCATGTCGGGCACTCGCCTCGCACTCACCGCCCTGCTCGAACTGCGACGTCGCGGTGGTGGCACCGCTGCTGTTGCCTTGTGCGGCGGTGGCGGTCAAGGTGACGGCGCGATACTGCGCAGCCTCTAATCGGGCACGTAACTCGCCACGACTTCGTAGCGTGCGAGTCCGATCTGCCGATCTTCGGGCAACGCGAGGACGAACGCCCCACCGAGGGGGTAGGCCTTGCGCTCGAGTGACGCCGGCACGTTCTGCGCGAGGCTGAACATGAGTTCGTGCACGGTGGGGTTGTGCGCTACGACGAGCAACGACATGGTCACGGGATCAATGGCTGCCAGATCGATCAGCAGGTCCTCCGCACTGACGTCGCGTCGCCCGTTGTAGATCAAGTCGCTGAATTCTCGTGGCCCGACGAACGCGGTGCCGTCGAAGCCGCGATCGAACGTCTCGCGCGTGCGCGCCGCCGCGCTCACGAGCGCAGTCGTCGGACCGAAGCGACCGAGTTTGTGTTCATTGGTCGCCCACTTTCTCAATTGCTCACACTGACGGCGACCTCGCTTGCTCAACACGCGTTCGAAATCGGACTCACCGTGACGAGCGGGTGACGATTCGCAGTGTCGAACGATGGTGAGAAAGCGCACGCGCCCAGTTTGGCGCAACTGCGCGCTCCTGCACGCGCCGGTCGTTTAGCGTTGGGTCGTGCTCGCTTCCGTAACCTACTTCCAAGCAATCGTGATGGGGCTCGTGCAGGGAATCTCAGAACTCTTTCCCGTGTCGAGCCTCGGTCATGGCGTCTTGCTGCCGGCACTGCTCGGCTGGCACGATCTCGTTAACAGCCAGACCCAGTCCGAGTCATTCTTCCTCGTGTTCCTCGTCGGCCTGCATGTGGGAACCGCCGTTGGTCTGTTCGTCTTCTATCGAAAGACCTGGTTTGCGCTCTTTCGAGGTCTGTTTCGACAAGTGGGGACCGCCCGCACACAGGGCGTACGCACACTGTGGCAGTTCAATAACCCGGACATGGACAAGAATTATCGGCTGCTCTTCATCCTTGGGGCCGCGACGATCCCGGTCGGTCTCGCGGGCATCTTGTTGGACCACAAGTTGCGCGAACTCTTTGCCAAGCCTCTCGCTGCGGCAATCTTTCTCTCCATCAACGGTGTGATCCTGCTCGCGGGAGAGCGACTGCTCCGATCGCGCGGGCGTCACGCGCGCTATACGAGACTCGACTCCGTCTCACCCGTCTCGGCGGTCGCCATGGGTACGTCGCAGATTCTCGCGCTACTCGCGGGGATCTCTCGAAGCGGCGTCACCATGGTCGCGGGACTGATGGGGGGCCTCGACCACGAGGAGTCCGCCAACTTCTCGTTTCTGCTCGCGACACCCGTCATCCTCGCCGCGGGGCTCTACAAGCTTCCCAAACTGCTCGGGCCGCTCGGACAAGGCGTGCGCATGCAGTCACTGGTCGGCGCGCTCTTCGCCATGGTGGCGGCCTACGTCGCCGTGAGGTTCTTGACCAAGTGGTTCACCACGCGCACGCTCGTCCCGTTCGGCGTCTACAGCCTCGTCGCGGGACTGCTCTGCGTCGTCCGATTTGCCTAGCTGAGCGACTCAGTCACCCAAGACTCGCCGTCCGTCGATCGCACGCCCGAGGGTCAGGTCGTCCGCGAACTCGAGGTCCCCACCGACCGGGAGGCCACTCGCCGGCTGAGAGACGACCAGTCCCGGTACCCTCAGCAGACGGCTCAGGTACATCGCGGTCGCGTCACCTTCGACGTTCGAATTGAAACAGAGAATGATCTCTTTGACCGGTCCGCGCAGCCGCTGGACCAGCTCTTGGATCCGCAATCGGTCGGGCGTCACCCCCTCAAGAGGGTTCAAGACGCCATGAAGAACGTGATACGTGCCGTGAAAAGCACCAGACCGTTCAACCGCCACGACGTCGGGTGGATTCTCCACCACGCAGATCGTCGTTTGGTCTCTTCGCTCATCAGCGCAGATCGGGCAGAGGCCACCGGTCTCGGCGATATTGCAGCACCGCTCGCAGAATGACAACCGCGTCTTCATGTCTTCGAGCGACGTCGCCAGGCGCAACACGTCTTCATCGGGTTGGCGCATCAGCCAGAACGCGATACGTTGCGCTGACTTTTGACCAATGCCTGGAAAACGCCCCAATTCGTCGACGACCGCCTGCAGTGGTGGCGGATAGGTCACGAGATCTCCTCGGCGCCCGGGAACATCTCGGTGATCAAGTGGTCCGCGACGGACTGGACCACGATAGAACTCTCGTCAGGTGAATAGGGCTCGTCGGGCAGTTCACTCGCGAGAGGGCGCGAGCGCGGTGCACGCTGGGTCGGCGCGGGCGTCGTGCTCGCGAGCGACGGGTCCACGACCCACTCGACGTGCATGGCGACCTTGAACTCGTGCTCGAGCGCGCCACGAAGACCTTGCGAGATCATTTCGGTGTTCTGGCGCATCTCCTCACTCGGCAGAGCAATCGTCAGTCGTAGTCCGTCCAGTGCGCGCACGTCAGCGGACTTCAACAACAACTGCGCCGAGCGCGACGTGCGCGGCACGACCCTCTGGATGAAACGCTCGCGCACGTCATCAAACACCAACGGCGAAGCGCTCACGCTCGTCGTTGGTGTCGCTTGCTCGGGTGTAGGCGGCGCGAGCGGTGTCTGCGGTGGGGGCGTGATCGCGCTCGGCGCCACTGGCGCAGCCGTCCTGGTCTCTGGATTCACCGTGGGCTTCGATTCAGTTGCGCCAATGGGGCGAAGAGTGGGCGCCACGGGCTCGGGCGCCACGGGTGCGCGGTTCGCTGACCGTTCTAGTTTGCTCACCCGTTGTGCGAGCGCGTCAATCGAGGAGTCCAGGTCGGGCTTGATCAATCGGACCAGAGCGACTTCGAGGATGGCGATCTTCTCTGGCGCACTCTTCATCTCTCGCATCGAACGCCCAAAGGTCTCAAGGATCCGCACCGTGCGAGCAAGTCCCAACTGCTCGCCCCACGCACTGAGGCGCGCCCGGTCCGCATCAACGGCGTCGGCGACCTCGGGGGCCACTTGCAAGAGAAAGACCTGACGAACCTCGGCCGCGAAGTTCTCCGCTAATTGCTCAGGGTCCCAGCCGTCCTGACGCAGGTGCGCAAGCGTAGTGAGCGCTTCGACCGGGTCTTCACTGACGAGTGCGTGGAACAAGCCGTCGAACTGCGGCTGGGTCTCGTCGATCGATCCAGTGGCGATCAGTTGGTCCAACGCGCTCAGTGCGTCGCGCGCGGACCCTCGCCCCAGTCGAACCGCCGCTTCGATGGTCGCTTCGTCGGCGCCGAGCCCGGCCGCACCTTGGACGTCATGGAGCAACGAGCTGAGGGTGGAGCCGGCGATGAGGCGAAACTCGAGGTGCTGGGTACGCGAGCGGATCGTCGGGAGGACTTTGTGCGGATCGGTCGTCGCGAGCACGAACACGACGTGTTGGGGTGGCTCTTCGAGCGTTTTCAACAGCGCGGCCGACGCCGCTTTTGAGAGCTGGTGGACCTCGTCGAAGATGTACACCTTCCAGCGTCCCGGCGTGCCGTGCCACGCACCAACCGTGATGTCGCGCATGTCGTCGACACCATTGTTAGAAGCGGCGTCGAG
>JAJXXA010000104.1 GCA_021781335.1 Actinomycetes bacterium | reverse complement strand
CCCGAACTCGACGCGTTGGGTTTGAACGCAGAGCCCCACGTCACTGCGCGAGCCACGCTCGCGGTGGACGATCAGTGGCAAGTGAACGGGCTGACGGGCGCGAGCCCGGTCTTCGCCTGTGGGGACGCGGTACGCGGACAGAGCCTCATCGTCTGGGCGATCGCCGAAGGCCGAAGTGCCGCGAGCGCCATAGACGCACGATTGAACGCCACGCCGTCAGCGCTTCCCGCGCCCGTCGAGCCTTACATGCTCTCCTGGTAGCGCGACGCCACCATCGGGTTCTTTTGTAGCATCGAAGTTGACCGTTGGAACGAGGGGGAACCGTGCAGAGCACAATGCAGGACGCACCGCTGCTGATCAGTGACATCATCCGTCACGGTGAATGGCTGTACGCGGACAAGAAGATCATGACCGTCACCCCTGATGGCGTCGAATACGCGACATTCTATGAAGTCTCCAAGCGCGCAGAACGCCTCGCTGCGGCCCTCGAGGCGTTGGGGGTAAAGCGAGGCGACCGGGTGGCCACCTTCATGTGGAACAACCAGACCCATCTGGAGGCGTACATTGCGGTGCCCTGCATGGGGGCGGTGTTGCACACGCTCAACATTCGACTGTTCCCTGAGCAGTTGGCCTACATCATCCGCCACGCCGAGGACAAGTTCATCATCGTCGACAACTCCTTGGTGCCGTTGCTCGCCAAGGTACGTGACCAGATCCCCTCGGTCAAGACGATCATTGTGCACGGACCAGACGAGACTGGCCTGCTCGGTGACACCATTGACTACGAGACGTTGATTGAAGACCAGGAACCGGGCTACGAATGGCCCGTGCTCGACGAGCGCTCCGCCGCGATCATGTGTTACACGTCTGGTACGACGGGCAACCCCAAGGGCGTGGTCTACTCGCACCGATCAACCTGGTTGCACTCGATGGCGTCGACGTCTGCGAACTCGATAGGGCTGTGCGAAAAGGACCGTTGCCTGCTCATCGTGCCGATGTTCCACGTCAACGCGTGGGGCGCCGCCTATACGGCATTTCTCGCAGGCACCGAGTTGATCATGCCGCAGATGTTCCTCCAAGGTGAGCCCATCGTCAAGATGATCCGAGAGCTCCGTCCCACGATCTCACTAGGGGTGCCGACCATCTGGAACGACGTGCTTCGTGCCGCGCAGCTCGACGATGAAGTGGACTTCTCGAGCCTGCGGGCTCTCCTCGCAGGAGGCGCGGCCGTGCCTCGTGTCATGATCGAGGCGTTTCGCGACAAGTACGGCCTCGACATGATCCAAGGTTGGGGGATGACCGAGACCAGCCCGCTGGCCGCCGTATCATTGCCTCCCGCGGGGTCAGCGCCCGAGCGCGACATCGAATATCGCGTGAAGGCCGGACGAGTCGTGGCCGGCGTTGAAGTGCGCATCACCGACGAAGACGGCACCGTGCTCGAACGTGACGGTGTGACGGTGGGAGAATTCGAAATCAGGGGCCCCTGGATCACGGGTTCCTATTTTGGCGTCGAAGACGACGAGAAGTTCCGAGACGGTTGGTTGCGCACGGGTGACATCGGCACCCTTGACCAGGAAGGCTTCATGGTCATCAGCGATCGGACCAAGGACGTCATCAAATCGGGCGGGGAGTGGATCAGCTCAGTCGAGCTCGAAAGCACCATGATGGCCCACCCCGCGGTCTTCGAGGCCGCCGTCATCGCGGTGCCCGACGAAAAATGGCAGGAACGCCCACTGTGCTGCGTGGTGCTTCGCCCCGGTGAAAGTGCGACGCCTGAGGAATTACGCGCTTTCCTAGCCGCGCGAGTCGCTAAATGGTGGCTCCCGGAGCGATGGACATTCATCGACGCAGTGCCCAAGACGAGCGTCGGCAAGTTCGACAAGAAGGTGCTTCGCGCTCAGTACCACGAGGGAGAGCTCGACGTCATCGAACTGCGACCGTGACAGACTTCGAGTCTCTCGCCGATGATGTTGCGGCTATTGAACGGCGGGTATCGGACGTCATCTTCGATGCCGTGAGGGCACAGCTTCGTGGAGACGCGAGCGACGCCAAGGACCTCGAACGTCGACTCGCGAAAGTTCGTCGAAGTCTACAAAAGGCCGAATACCTCTTGCGCCACGAAGGAGAGGACTAGGCGAGTGCGTTGATGTCGTCGATAAGACGACGAAGACTCACGAAATCACGTCCGTCAAAATCGAAGAGCAGACACTCGTCGTCACTCAGTCGAAATCCTCCGTTCGAGGAGAACATCGGGAACTCGTGGGTCAATCGAGCGAGTTCGCTGGGGCTCGGTACGCGATGAAGTTGTAGGCGTGCACCCTTTTCAGTCTTCGTGAAGCTCACGAAGTTCGAATAGAAGCGTTCTATCTCTTCAATCGCGTCACCCGCGCTGTAGCAAATGGCGAAGAGATGTGTGTCAACCTCGTCGAGGTAGCCGTTGGCGATGATCGATTCGCGCATGAAGCGCAGCCACCCCAGCCAGTACTGGCCGCCCGGCTCATCCACCAACACAATCGGCGCGGGATCGGTCTTTCCAGTGTGGACGAGAGTCAGAATCTCGAAGAGTTCATCCATTGTCCCAACTCCACCGGGGAACGCGACAAATGCCCTCGACGCTCGAGTCATCGCCACTTTGCGCGTGAAGAAATACTTCATTGCGACGTGCATCTGTTCGACGTCGATGAATTCATTAGCGCCGTGCTCGAAGGGCAATTCAATATTGATTCCGAGCGTGAATTCTTTACCCGCCCCCTTGGAGGACGCCGCCATGATCCCAGGGCCCGCACCCGACACCGTCATCCAACCGCGAGCCGCCATTTCGCCGCTCAGCTCGCGCGCCATCTCGAAGAGGGGACTGGTGGGCGGCGTGCGCGCAGAGCCGAAGACGGTGAGTTTGGGACGATCACGCCATGCTGCGAAGAGCTCTGCGGACGCGAGCAATTCTCGAAGGGCTGTAGAGGCTATGCGAAGGTCCGAGGTGTCCGGGTCCAACTCGGCCAATTCGATGACCCGTGTGACCAGGGCGCGCAAGATTTGCAGACGTTCCGGCGATTGCTCGGATTCGGCGTTGAGCTCCTCGAGGAAGCGGTCTATCAACTCTTTCATGGTCAGAGCGTCTGATAGAGGGTGCTTCGTTGGTGCAATGGACGCCCGAGCGGGGCCACGAGCTCTCGCAGTGTGTCGACGTCCATCTCTTGACCGTGCGTCGCTCCCGCAGCCCGGGAAATGTTCTCGTCCATCAACGTGCCGCCCAGATCGTTCGCGCCCGCATTGAGGATGCGACGTGAACCCTCCACACCCATCTTCACCCAGCTGACTTGGACGTTGTTGATGAGTCCCGCGTAGTGAAGACGCGGCACCGCGTGCATGAGCACCGCTTCACGAAACGTCGGACCGCGACGTGAGCGTCCACGAAGAAAAATGGGGGTCGCCATGTGCACGAAGGGGAGCGGCACGAATTCGGTGAAGCCTCCCGTCTCTACTTGAAGCGCCCGGGTTCTCAGCAAGTGCGTCACCCAACTCTCGACGCCTTCGACCGCACCGAACATGATCGTGATGTTCGAGTGCAGCCCGACACTGTGAGCTGCGCGGTGAACGTCGAGCCATTGATCCGAGTTGATCTTGTCGGGGCAGAGTATCGAGCGCACGCGGTCGTCGAGAATCTCGGCGGCGGTCCCCGGGAGCGTCTTCAGGCCGGCTTCTTTCAACCTTGTCAGATACGTCGTCAGATCTTGTTGCGATCGTCGTGCGCCTTCGAAGACCTCGAGTGCGCTGAACGCGTGGATATGAATTGACGGCGAACCCGCGCGCACCGCTGCCACGACGTCTATGTAGTAGTCCCCGTCGAAATTCGGGTGTATGCCACCCTGAAGACAAACCTCGGTGGCACCCTTGGCTTCCGCTTCGCGCACCCGCTCGCTGATCTCATCGAGCGTCAAGAGGTAGGGGTCACCTCGAAGGTTGAGCGATAGAGGCCCCTTCGAGAAGGCGCAGAAACGACACTTGAATGTGCAGACGTTGGTGTAATTGATGTTGCGATTGATGACAAAACTCACTGCGTCACCAACCAACGCTTCGCGCACGGAGTTCGCTCGTTCAACCACGGCATTGAAATCGGCACCTCGCGCTGAGAATAATGCGGTCAATTCGTCGCGCGTGAATTCATATCCAGGCTCATAACGCTCGAGTAACTCCGTAACGGCACTGCGCCGTGGGATGTTTCGTGGCGCAGGTGGTGGCGCTACATCCGATCCGGAGAACCACTGGTCGTCTCTGGCGAGAAAGGCGGCGTCGGCGTGGGCCAGCACATGCGGTCGCACGGCCGGGTCGATGAATGCCGAGTCCAGACCAATGAACTGCGGATAGACAGTGAGTCGGGCAGCGAGCGTGAACCCCTTTTCGTCACACGCGTCGGCCAAGGTTTCGATGACGGGCCAGGCACGCTCGGGATTCACGTGGTCCTTCGTGACAGGAGATATGCCACCGAAGTCATCGATGCCAAACGCGAGCAGCCGCGTTGGATCATCGCTCAAGTTCGGGGGTGCTTGAAGATGGACATCGTCAGGCAATAGCAAGCGTGCCACGGCGATCGTCCAGTGGAATTCTTCGTCGCTGGCGGGGGGCATACTGGCCATCTGCGTTCGGGCCTTGGGCAAGAAGTTCTGGATGATCACCTCTTGAACATGAGCGTATTGTTCGTGAGAGCGTCGAATCGCCTCAAGGGTCTCGATTCGGTCCTCTCGGCTCTCACCTATTCCCACCAGCAATCCCGTGGTGAATGGAATCTTTAGTTCTCCCGCCTCGCGCAAGGTCGACAGTCGCCGTTCGGGGTCCTTGTCAGGTGCCAAGCGATGGGCGTCGACGTCCGCGAGGGTTTCGAGCATCATGCCCTGTGATGCGCTCACCGCGCGCAACTGGTTGAGTTCGTGCCGGTAGAGCGCGCCCGCGTTGATGTGGGGGAGCAGGCCAGTTCCCTCGAGGACCATCTGTGCGGCATTGGCGACGTAGTCAACGGTCGACTGGTAGCCCCGTGACGCCAGCCACTTTGCGGCTTCGTCATAACGCAATTCCGGGCGTTCTCCCAATGTGAAGAGCGCTTCGGTACACCCCGCTTCCTTGCCGGCCTGGGCGATGCTCATCACCTCGTCAAGGCTCATGAAGGGCGACGACACGTGAGCTGGTGCCTGGGCGAACGTGCAGTAACCGCAGCGATCTCGACAGAGTTTCGTGAGGGGGATGAACACCTTGGGCGAGTACGTGATCGTCGTACCGTAATTGCGGCGTGCGTTCGCAAATGCCAGTGCACTCAACTCATCAAGAGGAGCGTGCAACAGGTCGTGCGTGGAAACTTCCTCGTACGTTGTCATACTGGCATCCTAGGTCTAGACACCGAGCAATTCGGCCGCTTCGTCCACGTCATCGACGATCAACTGGAAGCCTTGACGTCCCGCTGCCCTCATCGCGCGAAGGTCACTCTGGGCCTGCGCCATGTGAAGGTCGTGGAACGAATACCGACGCCCGGAGATACGAATCGGATCACTCGTCGGTCGAA
>JAJXXA010000130.1 GCA_021781335.1 Actinomycetes bacterium | reverse complement strand
TCGACGCGCAGAAGGTGCACACCTTGTACGACGAGCTGCGCGTGAGTTACGCGGTCGCCGACGACGACGTGCGTCTGCTCGTTCGTCCATCAGGCACCGAGCCGGTCGTGCGCGTGATGATCGAGGCCCTCGACGGCGCCTTCGTGAGCGAATTCACGACCCGACTTCGTTCGTGCTTCGAGGTCTCGGGCGTCTCCTGACCCGAGGCGCAACGAAATGTGCGTCACTCAGGCCAGGGAATCGCGCGCGGCCAGTGAGTCGCTCTGAACGGCTCCTGTCGTCATGAGGGGTACTTGCTAGAGGTACGTGTGGCGCGAAACCATGAAAGTTCCCTTCAGATGAAACCATCGCGTGGGTCCGCGCACTTGTTCGCAGTGGTGTAGGTGCACACGTCGCTCAACGCGTGGACAGTTGAGCAATTGCCTCGAGGAGCTCGACAGAGCCGACGCCATGTCACGCGGGCTTCGAAGATCGAAGGCGCTTAATTTATCGCCCCGAGTAGGATGGCCACCATGTGCGGCATCATCGGGGTCGTTGGATCCTCCGACACGCTTGAGACATTGCTCGAAGGACTCCAGCGACTGGAGTACCGCGGGTACGACTCAGCGGGTATCGCCCTGGTGCGACAGGGCCAGACCTGGCGGGCGCGCACCGCCGCCGGCACCGAGTCGGTCGCGGCTCTTCGAGATGAATGTCGCAGTGCGCCGACTGGTTTTCACTCGGGTATTGGCCACACGCGCTGGGCCACCCACGGCGCCCCCGAGGCCATGAACGCCCACCCGCACCTCGACTGCTCGGGCAACATCGCCATCATCCACAACGGCATCATCGAGAACCACACCGAGCTCCAAGAAGAACTCGAGGCGCGCGGTCACCGCTTCACGTCGGTGACCGACTCCGAGGTACTCGCGCACCTCATCGAAGACCAGCGTCGACTCGGCCTGGAACTGATTGAAGCCGTTCGACAGAGCCTGCTGCTCGTGCGCGGCGCGTTCGCGCTCGCGGCGATGGACGCGAACGAGCCCGACGTCATCGTCGCGGCGCGTCGGATCTCGCCGCTCGTGGTCGGCACCGCACCGGGTGTCACCTACCTCGCGAGTGACGTGCCCGCGATCCTCGACCGCGCGACCGCCTTTTACGCCGTCAACGACGACGAGATCGTGCGCCTCGGACCCGAGGGCTTTCGCGCGATCGACCTCGAGGGCGCACCAGTTCGCCTGCGCCAATTGCAGATCGACTGGGACCTCGAGACCGCCGAGAAGGGCGGCAACGACGATTTCATGACCAAGGAGATCAACGAGCAGCCCGACGCCATTCGCGCCACCCTGCTCGACCGACGTCGACGAAACGGCACCATTGCCTTCGACGAACTTCGCATCAGTGACGAGGAGCTGCGCGACGTGAAGCGGGTCGTGCTGGTGGCGGCCGGTACCTCACACCACGCCGCGCTGGTCGCCAAGTACGCGATCGAACGCTGGGCGCGCATCAGTGTCGAGGTGGACATCTCGAGTGAGTACCGCTACCGCGACCCGATCGTCGAGATCGGCACCTTGGTGATCGGGGTGTCCCAGAGCGGCGAGACCATCGACACCATCCAAGCCACCCGCGAAGCGCAGCGCCGCGGTGCGCACGTCGTAGCGATCTCCAACATCGTCGATTCGTCGCTCGCGCGAGAAGCCGACGCCGTGATCTACACGCGCGCCGGACTCGAGGTGTCGGTCGCTTCGACCAAGGCCTTCGTCGCCCAAG
The DNA here is from genome assembly GCA_021781335.1 of Actinomycetes bacterium. Lineage (GTDB taxonomy): Bacteria > Actinomycetota > Acidimicrobiia > Acidimicrobiales > RAAP-2 > RAAP-2. The sequence goes on along the minus strand of JAJXXA010000130.1, from coordinate 3,903 downwards.
TTGCCGCACTCGAATTGTTGGCGCTTCGACTCGCCCAGTTGCGTTCGACCTTGGAGCCCCAGGACATCGACGCACTCTTTCTTGGTCTGAACGCCGTGAGCGACCAGGTCGCCACCGCGCTCGATCGGCGTGAACACGTGCAGCTAGTGGCCAAGGAATTGGTGCACGCCCACGACTTCTTCTTCCTGGGTCGTCACGTGGGCTACCCGACGGCGCTCGAAGGCGCGCTCAAGTTGAAGGAACTCACCTACCTGCACGCCGAGGGCTACCCGGCGGGCGAACTCAAGCACGGACCCTTGGCGCTCATCGAGCCTGGCGTGGTCGTCGTCGCGGTCGCGACCGACCCGTCGATGCACGAGAAGATGCTCTCCAACCTCGCCGAGGTGAAGGCCCGCGGGGCCAGTGTGGTCGTGGTCGCTACTGATGACGATGAACACATCGACGCGGTCGCCGACTACGTGCTGCGAGTTCCCGCCACTGAGCCGATGTTCACGCCGATGGTTGACATCGTGCCCTTGCAATTGTTCGCGTATTCCATGGCGCGCGGGCTCGGGCGAAACGTGGACCGCCCGCGCAACCTCGCCAAGACCGTGACGGTCGAGTAGTGGCGACAGTGGGGGTCGGCGTTGACATCGTGGACGTCGAACGTTTCGCCGTGGCGATGACGCGTCACCCGCGCATCGTCGAGCGCCTCTTCACCGATCAAGAGCGCCTCGACGCGAGGTCGCGCCCCGAGCGTCTGGCTGCTCGTTTCGCCGCGAAAGAAGCGGTCCTGAAGACACTCCAGTGCGGTGTCGGCGCGGCCCCGTGGCGCAGTATTGAAGTGCGAAAGGCGCCGAATGGTGCGCCGTCGATCCTTTTGCACGAACCCGCCGCGCAACTCGCTCGCCGTCACGGCGTCACGAGTCTGCACGTGTCGTTGTCGCACACCGAGTTGAGTGCGGTCGCGTTCGTCGTCGGGTCGGGCCCCGAGGTCTCTCGTGCCGGTTGAGGGCGTGCGTCGTCCCGCGTGGGCTGAGATCTCGGCCTCGGCGATCGCGCACAACGTGGGCGTGATCAAGACCTTGCTGGGTGACACCAAACTGTGCGCGGTCGTGAAGGCGAATGGCTACGGTCACGGCGCCCAACTCACCGCCAAGGCCGTACTCGCGGGGGGTGCCGATTCGCTCGCGGTCGCAATTGTCGACGAGGGCATTGAACTGAGAGGAAGTGGCATCTCCGCGCCGATCCTCCTGCTCGCCGAGATTCCACCCGACACGATCCTCGACGCCCTGACCCACTCGCTGACCTTGACGGTCGGATCGCTCGCCGGAGCGCACGCCGCGGTCGCCAGCGCCGAGAAACTCGGTGGCATCCACCGGGTGCACTTGAAGATCGATACCGGCATGCACCGCATGGGAGTCGACCCGAGCGAGGTCGACCAGGTCGTCGACGTCCTGCTCAGTTCTGCGACCATCGACCTCGAGGGGATCTACACGCATTTCAGCGTCGCGGACGGATCGAGTGGGGAGTCACGCGCCTTCACCCGTCACCAGATCGACCTCTTCGACGAGGTGCTCGCTGCTCTCAGCGCGAGAGGGGTGCGTCCGCGCATCGTGCACCTCGCCAACAGCGCCGGCGCGCTCGGCTACCCACAGGCGCGAAGGACCATGGCGCGCGTTGGTCTCGCGCTCTACGGATATCTCCCCGAGGGGTGGCTCTCGAGTGAACTCGAAGCGCGCGGTCTGTTTTTGATGCCCGCCCTCAGCCTGCACGCCCAGGTCGTGGCCGTTCGCCACCTCGAGGCGGGCGAGCGTCCGAGTTACGGGCGAAATCGCGCGCTCACCAAACCCGCGTACGTCGCGACTGTGCCCTTCGGGTACGCCGACGGTTATCCGCGTCGACTCTTCGAAGCGGGTGCCCAGGTCCTCATCAACAAGCAGCGCTATCCACTCGCGGGCACCGTCACCATGGACCAGCTCCTCATTGACTGCGGTGACGACGAAGTGCGCCCGGGTGACGACGTGGTCCTGCTCGGACGCCAGGGTGACGAGGCGATCTCGGCCGAGGAATGGGCGCGTCTCGGCGAGACCATCACGTGGGAGATCTTGTGCGGTATCGGGGCCAGAGTGCCCCGCGTCCTCGTGGACTAGGTCGTGATCGACGTCGACGAACTTCGTTCGTGCACGCGTTGCGCACTGAGTACGACCCGCCAGCGCGTTGTGATCGGCTCGGGACCGCAACACCCTCGCCTCATGATCGTGGGTGAAGCACCGGGACGCTACGAGGATGAGGGCGGCGAGCCGTTCGTTGGACGAAGCGGCCGACTCCTCTTTCAGTTGATGCGCGAGGAGGTGGGCGTCGAGCGCGAGGAGTGCTTCGTCACCAATGTCGTCAAATGCCGTCCGCCGGGTAATCGCACGCCCACGCGTCGAGAGATACTCGCGTGTCATGACTGGATCGCCGGCCAGGTGCACGACTACGCCCCCGCGGTGGTGCTGGCCCTTGGCAACGTGGCGGCGCGCGCCTTGTTCGATTTTCGTGACGGCGTCGGGGTCACCCACGGTCGTGTCGTCGCACTCGACCTGCGTGACGGCACTGAGCGCGACCCGTCGGCGCCCCTCACCCGGGGTCTCGCCACTTATCATCCGGCGGCGGCGTTGCGTGGTGGCTCTAGCGTGGTCGATGTGATGCGCGACGACCTTCGAATCCTGAAACGACTGCTGGAGGACGCGTGAGCACTCGACGCTGCGCACTCGACGCCGACACCCAGCGCGCGGGCGAACAGTTCGCACGGGTCCTACGACCCGGCGACATCGTGTTGCTCTCGGGTCACCTGGGCGCGGGCAAGACCACCTTCACCAAGGGGGTCGCCGCCGGCCTCGGGGTGCGCGAGCGCGTGACGAGCCCCACCTTCACCATGGTGCGCGAGCACGAGTGCCACAACGACCGGGGCATCACGACCCTGCAGCACTGTGACGTCTATCGCGTCGAGAGCCTCGCCGAGGTGCTCGACCTCGACCTCGGGGAACTCGCCGAAGAGTCCGCGGTGGTGCTTATTGAATGGGGAGAACTCGCCGAGTCGCTCTTTGGGCGTGAGGTACTGCACGTCACCATCGACATCGACGACGATGACGCGCGGACCTTGCGGGTAGAGGGACTGCTCGACGACGAACGTCGAGACGCGCTCGAACAGTGGGCACAACTATGAACATCCTCGCCATTGAAACCGCGACGCCGGTCTGTGCGATCGGGCTGAGAAGCAATGAGCGTGAGGTGGTGCGCATCCTCGACCACGATCGACGCCACACCGAGGTGCTGGCGGCGGGGGTGGCGGCCCTGCTCGAGGAGTTCGCTCTTCGCGCCCGCGACCTCGACCGAGTGGTTGTCGACGTCGGTCCGGGTCTCTTCACGGGTCTGCGTGTGGGAATCGCGAGCGCGATCGGGCTCTGTGAGGGTGTGGGGTGCGCCAGTGTTGAAGTCACCTCACTTGAATTGCTCGCGCATGCGGCGCACGAGCGCGGTACGCGCGGGACGCTGCTCGCCGCGGTCGACGGTCGTCGTGGTGAGATCTTCGTGCAACGCTTTGCGCTCGCCGATACGCTCCAGGCGCTCGACGCGCCCGTTGTTCGAACGGCGCGCGACGTGGTGATCGAATGCGCGACCAACGGCGCGCCGGTGAGTTTCACGGGCGACGGGGTCCAGCGCTACCTGAAGGATTTCTCGGCCGTGCCCAACGGCGTGGTCATCGACGACACGGTGCCGTCACTGCACGCGGCGCTCGCGCTCGGCGAGGCGAGGTCACCGTCGCCCGTGATCACGCCGCTCTACCTGCGCGAGGCGGACGCGGTCGCGAACTTCTCGACGCGCAGTCGCCCGCAATGAGTGGATGGTCACTTCGTCCCTGCGAGCGGCGTGACGTGA
>JAJXXA010000079.1 GCA_021781335.1 Actinomycetes bacterium | reverse complement strand
GATCGCGGCGAAGCGGTCCCAGCCGATCTGGTCCTCAAAGGGGTCGATACCGAGGTGCGCGAGCTCTGGGATCTGATGGCGAAGTCCCACGCCCTCGCCGCCGATCGAGAGTCGCGCGAACTTCGATATCTCAATCTCCGCGTCCTCTGGGGGGCGCACTGACACGAACAGCTCGCCGAACGTCCTTGGATCGACGTAGCGCAACTCCTCGCCCTGGGTGAAACTGATCACGACGTGGGTGTGCTTCGGCTTGGGGTCCTTCGCGCCCTTTGCGCGCAATAACTGTCCGCTCATTCCTAGGTGGATCACGAGATGGTTGGAATTATCAAGTTCCATGATGAGGTACTTGCCCAGTCGCTGGACCGCTTTGATGGAATGACCTTCGAGCAGTGCGCGAAAATCCTTGGCGCTTTTGTGTCGACGAACGACGCGTCCGTTGGTGACCGTGACGGACTTGATCTTTCGTCCGATCATGTCACGCGCGAGCGAGACCCGTACCGTTTCGACTTCAGGTAGTTCCGGCATGTCGACGTCCCTCCCACGCGGCTTCCGCGGCCCGAGTCTCTGCGCGCTTCTTCGAACGTCCGACACCGGTCGCGCACAATTCGCCCACGCGCACCGTCGCTTGAAAGACCGTGTCGTGCGATGGGCCACTCGCCACCGTTTCGTAGACGGGCACGCCCAGCCCCGCGGCCTCGGACCACTGTCGCAGGCGCGTCTTGGCGTCGAGCGTGCTCGTCACCGACGACGCGTTCGCCACCGCGCTCGCGAGAGCGCGTTGGACGAATTCCTTCGCGGCGTCGTACCCCCGCTCGAGATAGATGGCGGCGACGAGGGCTTCGAACGCGTCGGCGAGTATTGAGGGGCGCTGCAGCCCATTTTCCTTTATGACGCCACGACCAATGCGTAGGTGCGCCGCGAGATCCAGCTCCGTTGCGGCGGTGGCCAGTGAGTCTTCGTTGACCACACGTGAACGAAGTACAGAACTCGCCCCCTCGTTCAGTTCGGGGTGTTCTCGAATTATCAAATCCGCAATGGCGAGGTCGACCACCGCATCGCCCAAGAATTCCAAACGTTCATTCGACTCAGTGGCGTGTTCGGCCGCGTAACTCGAGTGAGTGAGGGCCAGCACGAGCGTCTCACTGGTGGGCTCGAGTCCCAGACGGTGAGCCAACGTGTCAAGTGGCGAGAGCAAAGTGCTCACGAACCTCGTTACGCCACTTGCAGCTTGGCGGAAACGTAGTCGACCGCATCTCGCACCGATACGAGACCTTCAAGGTCCTCGTCATCGATATGAAATCCCGCCACGTACGTGGACAAATTCTCCTCGAGGGCCTCCACCAGTTCAATGAGCGCCAAGGAATCTGCGCCGAGGTCCACGAATGGCACGTCTTCGCCAATCTCGTCAGGACTCTTCTCAAGGATTTCGGCGAGCTGATCTCGAACAATTCCAAGGATTGCCACCCGGTCGAGTGATGATGCGTTTCCAGCGTCTGCGGTCATGACCACTCCTTTGTGTTGCTGCTCTAGATTACCGAGAAGCGGACCCCAGTGGGTTGATTATGCCTTTTGATCAGTGACTATAGAACTAGCCAGCTTGGCGACGACGTCGGCGGCGTCCATTTCGGCCGCGACCCGTAGCGCGTTCATGATCGCGGTTGCGTTTGACGACCCGTGACTTATCACGCAAATTCCCTTCAGACCGAGCAACATCGCCCCGCCCTGGTTCTCTGGCGTGAGCTGGCTCGCGAGCGGCATCAGATACGGAAACAGCGCCTCGCCTGCCTGTGACGTTGTCTCGTTGGTGCCAATGACGTTGAGCACCGCACCCATGATGAAACGCAGCGCACCTTCGAGGGTCTTGAGCGCAACATTGCCGGTGAAACCGTCGGTCACGATCACGTCCACCGGTGCGGGAATGAGGTCACGACCTTCCACGTTGCCCACGAAATTGAGTCCCTCGAGTTGCGCGAGCAACGCGTGCGTCTCTTTCACCAGTGGTGTGCCTTTGGTTGGCTCTTCACCAATGGAGAGCAAACCCACCGAAGGATTCGCCGAGCCGTAGTGGGCACTGTGGAACGCGGCACCCATCTGGGCGAATTGCACCAGCATCTCGGGCGTGCATTCCGCGTTGGCACCCGCGTCGACGAGTACCGCGGGGGCCATGTTCAAGCGAGGTATCGGAGTGACAATGCAAGGTCGAATCACGCCCGACAGGCGGCCCATTCGAAGCAGGGCCGACGCCATGGTGGCACCGGTATTACCCGCGGACACCATCGCTGACGCCTTACCGTCTCGAACCAACTCGGCGCAGCGCACGAGTGAAGAGTCCTTCTTCTTTCGCACACTCGACGCCGGGTCGTCGTCCATGGCAATGACTTCACTGCAGGAGACGACCTCGAGGCCGAGGGGATCCCCCATGAGTTCTCGAACGCCAACGAGGGTGACCGACAGTCCCAGTTCATCCACCGCGCGACGAGCGCCAGCGATGATCTCTGCGGGTGCGAAGTCACCACCCATCGCGTCAAGGGCGATGGGCAGGGTCAACTCAGTTGACCTCGACCGCTACGCGATTCTTGTACCAGCCACAGTTGGGGCACACGACGTGGGGCAACTTGGACGTTGCGCACTGGGGGCAGACGCTACGAGCGGGTCGCTCCAGGCGCCAGTTGGCCGCACGACGGCTTCGGGTCTTGGCTTTGCTGGTCTTGCGCTTTGGAACTGCCATCGATCTTCTCTTTCGCCAGTACGGGCGAGCCCGTCACACTTCTTTGGATTCGTCGGGCTCGACGCCCATAAATCTGAGTCCATCAAGTGTAGCCCAGCGTGAGTCGATCGGAGCTTGGCAGTCGCACGTTGCCTCATTTCGGTCGATTCCGCAGTACGGGCAGAGCCCCTGGCAGTCCTCTCGACACAGTGGCGCGAGCGGCAGATCCAAGAAGATGGCGTCGTGCACGAGCGGTGCCAGGTCCGCGAAATCGTCCTCGATCAGATACGCGTCGTCGTCACCAGGCCCACGGGTGTCAACAAATCGCTCGTCCACCGAGACCTTGCTCACCCCCAGCACCGGGTTCGAGCACCGACGGCACACCCCGTGCCACGGTGCCTCGACCGTACCCTTGGCACGCAACCCGCCGCTGTAGCTCTGCAGCACAATGTGGACCTTGACGGGGGCATCAGGCGCGACGTCGGTCTCCGCGATCCCCCGAGGAGGAAATTCGTGCTCCTCATCGAACGGCGCCGAAAAGTCGCACTCGTAGGTCGAAGGGATGTCGCGCAGCAGCTGGGCTACTGGGACGAGGTAGGGCGAGGCCACGGCTGTTAGTAGGCGTCCTGATCGAAGAAGGATGAGTCGTCCTGGGTCGCCGCCTCGGTGTAGTTGGTGTCGTACGGAGTCGGCTCCTCCACGTGGGTGGGTGGAGGCTCGAGCATCGATGTGGGAAGACCCTGCGCACTCAAGCGCTCCCGGCCCGACCGCGCCGTCTTCAAGAGTCGTTCCAAGACGATCTCAAAATTGCCAAGCTTGCCGTCGATGAAATCCTCAGCCTGGTTGATCATCTGGCGCGCTTGGGTCTGCGCATCGGCAATGATCTGGTCCGAACGCAATCGAGACTGTCGCACGATCTCGGTCTTGTCGACCATGCGCGCCGCTTCGGCGCGCACCTGATCCATGAGTTGCTGGGCCTTTTGCATCTCCGCGGCCATCAATTCTTCTCGGTCGCGCAACGCCCATCGTGCTTCTCGGATCTCATCAGGCAAGCTGCGTAACGCCTGCTCGAGCAGTCCCAGGACGTCCTCACGAGGCACCAGCGCAGAATTCGACAACGGCATCTGCTTCGCGTTGGCGACTAACTCGATCAAGCTGCGTAAGTCGGATTCGATGTCTCGGCGCAGGTGGCGCCCAGGGACTTCCGCGAACTCTTGGGGGTCGTCGTAGCCATCAAACGATGTCATGTTCACCTCCGGGAAAGAGTGCCTTCAGTCTGGTCGCGACCGCCGCGGGTACGAACTGGGACACGTCACCACCGTAGCGAGCAACCTCACGCAGCAGTCGAGAAGCAATAAACGAGTGGTTGGAACTCGTCGGGATGAAGAGCGTCTCCACCCCCGACAGCGACCGGTTCATCTGGGCCATCTGCAGTTCACTCTCGAAGTCTGAGACCGCGCGAAGACCCTTGACGATGGCGGTGGCGTTGACGTCACGCGCCACGTTGACCAAAAGCGTGGAGATCGACACGATGCGCACGTTGTTGATATGTGCACACGAGTCCGCGATCATCTCTCGACGCTCGTCGAGGTCGAACATCGCCTCTGATTTTTGGGGGTTGCGAATAGCCGCCACCACGATCTCGTCAAAGATGTGCGACGCTCGCTCGACCACCTCAAGGTGTCCATTGTGAAAAGGGTCAAAAGAGCCCGGAATTAGACCGACCGTCACTCTTCATCCCCTTCGTACGGTTCCAACATCGTTACGAGCGTAGTGCCGTATCGCTTGGTTTTGGTGACCGCCCATCCGTGAGGGGCTTGCATATGACGATCGTTCTCCACGATCACGCGCGACGCGTGCACGCCGTGCAAGAGCGCCGCGAGGTCCATCGGCCCGTACGGCGGGTCAGCGAGCACGAGGTCAAGATCGGTCGGTGGCTGCCAGAGCGGGAGCGCGGCTCGCACGAAGATCGCCTCGCCCTTCATCTGCAGTGGCTCGAGGTTGGTCTTGGCGGCGGCGAGGCACGCGGGATCGTTGTCAACGAAGTAGACCTTGGCGGCACCGCGCGACATCGCCTCGATGCCGAGCGCGCCCGAACCGCAGTACAGATCAACGACCACGAGTCCAGAAAGACCTCCGCGACTCTCGAGCATCGAGAAGATGGCCTCACGGGCGTAGTCGGTTGTCGGGCGCACCGTGGGCGGGAGCTTCGCCTTGAGCGGTCGTCCCCGCGCCACACCACCAATAACTCGCACCTACCAAGGGTAGGCGCTCGGCGTCTAGGACTTGAACAAGTACGCGGCTTCCTCGTCATCGATGAAGAGGCGAAGTTCGTCCACGATCTCCGGATTCGACGCCAGCGCGTCTCTTCGCACCATCATCGACGCGACGTCGCGCGCCGCGATCAGCAATTCCTCGTCTCGACGCAGCGACGCGAGACGCAGATCGCTTCGACCACGTTGGCGTGCGCCGAGCAGCGTCCCTTCGCCGCGAAGGTCCAGATCTATCTCAGCGAGCGCGAAACCGTCTGATGAATCAACCAGCGCCTGCAGACGGACTTCTCCTTCGGGGGCGGGCGGCTCCCCCAAGAGGTAGCAATACCCCTGGTCAGCTCCGCGGCCAACCCTTCCTCGAAGTTGGTGGAGCTGGGCCAGTCCGAAACGCCAGGCGTCTTCTATGACGATGATGCTCGCTTCGGGGATGTCGACACCCACTTCGATCACCACCGTCGCCACCAGCACCTGAAGCTCGCCCGCTCGAAACTGCGCCATGACCTCGTCCTTATCGGACCCCTTCATCTGACCGTGTAAGAGCCCGACACTCAGTCCTCGAAGCTCTTCGAGCGCGAGCCGGGTCCGCTCCTCGACGGCACTCGTCGCCTCGATGCGCTCGGAGTCTTCAACCAAGGGGCAGACCACGAAGGCTCGACGACCGGCGGCCACTTCGTCTCGCACGTGGCGCCAACACTGCG
>JAJXXA010000117.1 GCA_021781335.1 Actinomycetes bacterium | reverse complement strand
CGTCGGGGTCTATGCCGCACGCCAACAAGGTCGCGGCGCAGTCCAAAGTCTGGGTGCGAAGGACATCGGGGTCGATCTCCAAGGTCAAGGCGTGCAAATCAACCACGCAGTAGAACGCCTCTGGATTCTGGGCGCGGACCCACTGCTTGATCGCGCCAAGATAGTTTCCAAGGTGCATGACGCCCGAGGGTTGGATGCCGGAGAGAATGCGCATCTGACCATCGTAGGGGAGCCTGTCGAGGTGGTAAAGCCAACCGCCTCAACAATCAGCTGCGAAGAAGGGTCGCCAACTACACTGTCGGGGTGACCTACGTCGTGACGACGCCGTCCTTCAGCGGCCCAATGGAAGTGCTGCTCCAGTTGATCAGTGCTCACGAGCTCGACGTGCTCGATATCCCACTCGCGCCGATCGTCGACGGCTTCGTTGGCTCACTTCGCGACGAATCGGTGAGCGTTGAAGTCGAAGAGCTCTCAGAATTCCTCCTCATCGCGGCCATCTTGCTCGAAATGAAGAGCCAACGTCTGTTGCCGGGCCGTGACAGCACCGAGCCCGACGAGGAGTTCGTTGGTTGGGAGGAGCGCGACGTGCTGCTCGCGCGACTGCTGGAACTACGAACGTACGCTGCGCTCTCTGACGCCTTCGTCTCGCTCTTCGAACGCGCCAGTCGGGCATACCCGCGACTTCGTGGAATTGACGAAGGATTCGTTGTCCAACCTCCGGACCTGCTCGCCGGCGTCACCACGACCCAGTTGGCGGCTGCGTACCTGCGCGGTATCGAAGAAAAGCCGGTCGCGGTGGTGCGTCTCAACCACGTCACCGTTGATGCGGTCACCGTCGCCGAAACTGTCGTCGCTCTTTCGCAGCGTCTTCCCGCGATGGGCCGTTTGTCGTTTCGCACCTTGACTGAAGGGCTCGGTAGCCGCATAGAAGTGATCGTTCACTTCCTCGCGCTGCTCGAATTGTGCAAGCTCGGTCATATCGAGTTGGGCCAGGGTGCGACGTTTGGTGACGTTGAAATCGAATGGCTCGACGTCTCGCTCGGTCTTGATCTTGGAAAGGTTGATAGTTATGAGGGATGAGCTCTCTCTCGAACAGAAACTCGAAGCGATGCTCACCGTCGCACTCGAGCCGATTTCCACCGAAGAACTGGCTGACGTGGTCGAGACCGACGCGGCCACGGTGCTCACAACGTTGCGCACGCTGCGCGAGGAGTACATCGCTGAGCGAAGGGGGTTCCAGGTGGTGGAACTCGCCAGTGGCTGGGTGATGCAGTCTTCGCCCGATGTGGCCGAGTGGGTCACCAAGTTTGCCAACCGTGATGTCTCGCACCGTCTCAGTTCTGCGGCGCTCGAGACGCTCGCGATCATTGCCTACCGTCAACCCGTGTCGCGAGCACAAATTACGGCACTGCGCGGGGTGAACGTCGATGGCGTCGCTCGCTTGCTCGAACAACGCGGCTACATCGAGGAGAAAGGTCGAGCCGCCGGGCCGGGACAATCGATCCTCTACGGCACCACGGAGTTGTTCTTGGACCGCCTCGGGTTGGCGTCACTGTCGGATCTGCCCCCGATCGAAGAGTTCATGCCGCCCGTCGAGACCGCCCACGAGCTCGTTGAAGAATTGTTCGCCGTCGCGAGTGACTCGTCCGAGGACGCGTAGTTGGACGAGGGCGAACGACTCCAAAAGACCCTCGCCCGGGCGGGGTTCGGTTCTCGTCGATCTTGTGAAATCTTGATCGACGAAGGTCGCGTCACCATTGACGGACGAGTGGCGGAACTCGGCAACAGGGTTCGTCCCGAACAGATCATCTGCGTTGACGGTGCGCTGGCCCCCACGGCGCAGAACACGGTGTACTACCTCTTGAACAAGCCCGATGGGGTGGTGACGACCGCATCAGACCCCCAGGGTCGAACCACCGTTCTCGATCTGGTGGAATCCTCAGTTCGGATCTTTCCGGTAGGGCGCCTCGATATGAATACCGAAGGTTTGTTGATCTTGACCAACGACGGTCGTCTCGCGCACTTGTTGACCCACCCGAGTTCCGGCATCGCCAAGGAGTACCTGGCTCGCGTCGAGGGCGACCCCTCACCGGCCGCGATACGCCGCCTTCGCGAGGGCGTCGAGTTGGAGGACGGCCTGACCAGCCCGGCGCAGGTGAGCCGGGTGAGCGAAGGGTTGTTGCGCATCGTGATCCATGAGGGTCGTAACCGTCAGGTTCGTCGGATGTGCGCTGCGGTCGGTCACGACGTGACGAGATTGGTGCGAACTCGCATTGGCCCTCTGCAAGACGCCACACTCTCGCCAGGCTCATCGCGCCAGTTGTCGCTGAGCGAAGTTCGTCGCCTCATGGAAGCTGTCGGAATGAGTGACGCGATCGCCTCTACGATGCCATCATGACTTTTCCACTTCTACGTGGCCTTCGAGGCGCCACCACCTGCGATGCGGACACCCCCGAGGACATTCGCGTCGCCACCCAAGAACTCCTACTCACCATGATGGAGAGGAACGAGCTCGACCACGACGACGTGGTGAGCGTCATCTTCACCACCTCCACCGACCTCACGTCGTCGTTTCCAGCGACTGCCGCGCGTGGGGTGGGTTTCGGTGATATCCCTCTCCTGTGCGCCAGCGAGATTGCGGTACCGGGTTCGATGGCGAAGTGCGTGCGGATCTTGATGCACGTGTACACCACCCGCCAACGCACCGAGATGCGTCACGTCTACTTGCGCAACGCGCAGTCGCTTCGCGATGATCTACCCGAGTAGTCGTCACGCCCACGTCATCGGGCTCGGCCTCATCGGGGCCTCGATGGCACTCGCGCTCAAGCAGGCGGGCTGGAGGGTGACGGGTGAGGACGCAAACGACGAGACGTTGACCTTGGCCCTCGCCCAGGGCATCATCGACGCCGGTGAGATGAGCGCCGCGCACACTCTCGTCATCATCGCCACGCCCGCCGGCGCGGTCGCAGACACCGCCACTCGGCTCTTGGCGCAGTTCACACAGCCAGAGCTCGTGGTAAGCGACGTCGCCGGCGTCAAGAGCGCCATCGTAGAAGAGGTCACTGACGAGAGGTTCCTCGGGGGCCACCCGATGGCCGGTTCGGAGCTTCGAGGCCTGCGCGGCGCCCGCGAGGACCTTTTCCAGGGCTGCACCTGGGTCTTGACACCTACCGACACCACTCGACCCGCGCTGTACAGCACGCTGCACGGCATCCTTCGCGAGATCGGTGCGAATGTTGTCGCGGTGAGTGCCGCGGACCACGACCGGTTGGTGGCCCTGGCAAGCCACGTGCCCCACTTGCTCGCCGGGGCGCTCATGAATGAAGCCGCCCAGGCCGCCCAGCAAGACGCAGTGCTCTTGCAACTGGCCGCCGGCGGGTTTCGCGACATGACACGGGTGGCGGCGGGCGATCCGACAATATGGCCCGACATCCTCTTTGAGAACCGTGACGCCATCACCGCGACACTGACGTCGCTGCAAGCTCGCCTGGCCCGGCTTCGTGCGGCACTCGTCGAGGGGGATCGCACGGTGATCGAGGAAGGTCTGCGCACAGCGTCTGACGCACGCCGACAACTGCCCGGACGCGCACTCAACTCGGAGAACCTCGCGTATCTTCGAGTTGAGATATCCGACCAGCCCGGCTCTCTCGCCACCGTCACGCGTGCGGCTTCAGAGCTATTGATCAATATCTACGACATCGAGATCGCTCACGGCATCGAGGGGATTGCGGGCACCTTGCTTTTGACGGTAGATGCACTGCGCGCTGAGACCCTGTACGACGCACTTCACGATCTGGGCTTCAAAGTTGCGAGAGAGCAGTGACAGAACCGCGGCGCGTGGCACGCGCGTTATCGGTTCACGGCGACCTTCGCGTTCCTGGAGACAAGAGCACCTCGCACCGAGCCCTCATGATCAGTGCGCTCGCGCACGGCCAGAGCACGATCGAGGGACTTTCCCACGGTGAGGACGTCAAGTCGACGAGTCGGATCATGCAGCAACTCGGCGCGACGGTCACGAGCGATGACGAGATTGTGACCGTCACGGGGCCCGAGGAAGGTCTTCGTGCGAGTGAGCGCGAACTCGAGTGTGGGAACTCCGGGACGACGATGCGACTGCTCTGTGGTGTCGTAAGTGCGATAGAAGGTTCTCACCGGTTGGTTGGAGACGCGTCGCTCTCGAGACGCCCAATGGACCGAGTTGCCACCCCGTTATCGCTCATGGGCGCTTCGATCAAGGGGGAGGGTCACCGCCTAACCGCTCCACTTGAAATCATCGGCACCTCAGCCCTGCGAGGCATTGACTACCGTGTGCCGACACCGAGCGCACAAGTAAAGTCTGCCATCTTGTTCGCCGGGCTGCACGCGTCGGGTGAGACCATTGTGCGCGAGAGCGTGCGAACGAGGACCACCACCGAGGAGATGTTGCGTGACGCCGGCATCTCGGTGTCGAGTACCGACCTCGACGCGGGTCGCGTCGTCGTCCTTTCTGCCGGTCGACCGCGTCCTCGCAGCTGGCGCGTACCCGGAGATCCATCCCAAGCCGCATTCTTCTGTGTGCTCGGGGCGATCCACGACGACGCCCACGTGGTGATCCACGATGTCGACATCTCACCCGAGCGCATTGGCTTCATCGGTGTGCTGCAACGCATGGGTGCACGGGTGCAACTCGATTCCTTCGAAGGACGCGGCCAGATCACGGTCGACAGCTCCAGCCTCACGGCGACTGAGATCCACGCGCACGAGATCCCGTCAGTCGACGAGGTGCCGATACTCGCAGTCGCCGCCGCGGCGGCCCGCGGTGTGAGCGTGTTTCGAGACATGGGGGAACTGCGCGTGAAGGAGTCCGACCGCTTCAAAGGCTCGATGATGTTGGCGAGCTTGGTGGGTGCGCGAGTGTGGAGTGAGGGAGACGATTTCTTCGTAGACGGGCTCGCCAGCGCGAGGGCGTTTTCCTCATTCAACGTCGACGCGGGTCTCGATCACCGCATTGTCATGTCCGCAGCCGTCGCGGGTAGCGCGGGATCAGGATGCGCAATCCTCGGCGCGGAGACGGTCTCGTCGAGTTACCCGGGGTTCTTTGACGACATGGCGTCACTCTCGTGAGCGCCAACGTCATCGCCATCGATGGACCGGCGGGATCTGGAAAGTCAACCGTGGCGCGCGCGCTCGCGAACGAGCTCGGATGGTCATTCCTCGACACCGGCGCCATGTACCGAGCCGTGACCTGTGAGGCACTCGCACGGGGCATGGACGTTCACGACCATGACGCCATTGCCCGACTCGCGTCGCAACTTCACATCAACACGCTGCCGCGGGTGAGTGTCGACGGTCGAGACATAGAAGACGAACTTCGAACTGACGCGGTGAACGTCGCTGTCTCGGTCGTCGCGGCGAATCCCGGGGTCCGAGAGACAATGGTGAACCGTCAACGCGAATTCGCCGCAGCCCAGGAGCATGGCACCGTCGTTGAAGGTCGAGACATCACGACTGTCGTCTTTCCCGCCGCCACTCTCAAGGTCTTTCTGACGGCCTCGCTCGAAGAACGCGCGCGCCGACGAGAGGACGAGAGTGAGCACTCCGTGGCCCGTCGCGACGAAGCTGACGCCTCGCGCGCGGTCTCGCCCCTTCGCCAGGCCGACGATGCCATCGTGCTAGACACGACAGGTCGAACGATCGACGACGTCGTGGGGGAGATAATTC
>JAJXXA010000003.1 GCA_021781335.1 Actinomycetes bacterium | reverse complement strand
CCCACGCCCACGCGGTCCGGGCCGCTCACCGTGACCAGATACGCCGATTTTGCCATGCCAAGAGCGTAGAGCCTCGAGCGACACCGCTTGAGTGACGCCGCATCGCGACCTAGTCGAATCGCTCCGTCGAACGAAGCGCGCGAACCGCGGCGACGTTGAGGTCGGTACTCGCGTCGAATCGCCACAAGGACGGCAGGGCGAGCGCCACGGCACCGACCGACCCGGTGCAGGCGAGACCTCCAAAGGTGAGAGAAAATCGAAGCGTGGTCCACGCGGCCATCACCCCGGCCCGGAACTGGCCCGCGGTCGGGCCCAGCGAGTACGAGATCATCTCGATGCCAGCCATGCGCCCTCGCATGTCGGGGGCGATCGATTCGTTCCACATCGTGGACCGAAAGATCCCACTCACGGCGTCTGCCCCGCCGCCGATCGCGAGTCCGAGCATGACCAGCCAGAGCGTCGACGAGTAGCCAAAGAGTGCGATGCCCAAACCCCACAGCGCCGCCGCCACCACGACCGCACGACCGTATCGGTGGACCCGCCTGGTCCAGTTCGAGGTCAAGGTCGCGGCCAGTGCGCCGATGGGCAGACCGCAGTACAACAGGGCCAACGCGTAGCTCTCATGGAACCTCTCCGCCACGAACGGCAGCATCACCACGGGAAATGCGAGGATCATCGCCAAGAGGTCAATGATGTAGGTGCCGATGATGTCGGGACGAGAGAACGTGTAGCGAATCCCCGACCACAGTGCCGCCATGTCACCGCCGTCGAACTTCGCTGATGGTGCCGTCACGCGCAGCGTGAAGAGCAGGCCGAGCGAGAACGTGAAGGTCACCAGGTTGAGCGCGTACACCGACGACGCCCCGATCGATACCGCGAGCAGCCCGCCGACCGATGGTCCGATGATCGACGCGATGTAGTAGCGGATGTTCACGAGCACCGACGCGGCCCTCTGCAGTTCGTGGGGCACGAGGACCTGGTTGAGCGCTTCGATGCTGGGTCGTTGCAGACTCGACGCGAACGTCGCTACCAGCGCGTTCGCGAAGAGCACCCACACCGTGGGGTGCGCCAGGGACGCGTTCACGAAGAGCAGCGCGGTCGTCAGCATCAAGAGCAACTCCATGGCGATGATCAAGCGACGTCGGTTCATCCGATCGGCCAGGACCCCTCCGTAGAGACCGAACAGGACCAGTGGCACGAATTCGACGAGCCCCAGCGCGCCCACGTCAAAGGGGGAGTTCGTCAACTGCTTCAACTGGAAGGGCACCGCGACGTAGGTGGCCTGGCTGCCGAGCGCCGTGACCAGACCCGCGATGTAGAGACGCCGGTACTGCTTTGATGCGCGAAGTGGCGAGAGGTCGACGCCGAATGAGGCCTTAGGCATCACCGGCACCTGGTTGCCACCCCGTGACGGGGTCGAGGTGTCGTAGGACGCGCGCGGGCACGCCGCCGAGCACCACGTGATCGGGGAACGTGCCACGAACGACCGCGCCCGCGGCAACAACGGTGTTTCGCCCGAGCACAGTACCCGGCAAGATGACGGCGTTGGTGCCGATCCAACTGCCCGATCCAATGCTGACGGCGGCCTCATGAGGGGTCTGCCAGCCAATGGGCTGATCGGGATCGTCGTACGTGTGGTTCTGGTCGGTGATGTAGACGTAGGGACCCGTTTGAATCTCGTCGCCCAGGGTGATTGACCAGTGTCCGATGATGTGCGAGCCTCGCCCGATCACGCACTTCTTGCCAATGCTGACCACGGGGCACGTGAGCATCTCTTGGTCGCCATTAATGCCCGCCGTGAGACAGACGTTCGGGCCAATGAGGGTCTCGTCGCCGATCGAGAGATAGCGCTCGTTATAGACCACGCCCTGGGGTGCCATCAATGCCGCACCGTCGCCGAAATAGAAGAAGCGACCCGCGTAGGGATCACGCGGACCAACGGTTGCGACTTCGTTGAGATAGTGACGCGTGCGACGAACCAGCGCGCCGAGACGCTGACGAAAGTGGAGGTGCGCGTTCACCCGAGTCACGCTATCGTGAACCACCCGGCGGCGGACTCGTGGTGTGTAACGTCAAGAGATGGTGTTGAACGTTGCGATCATCGGATCGGGCTTCGCGGGACTTGGCGCCGCGATACGACTCCACGAGGCGCGCGTCAGTGACGTCGTGATCTTCGAGCGCGCCAGTGACCTGGGTGGCACGTGGCGTGACAACGCCTACCCGGGATGCCGCTGTGACGTGGCGAGCAACCTCTACTCCTTTTCTTTCGCACCCAATCCGCGCTGGTCGAACACCTTCAGCTACCAGCCAGAGATATGGGAATATCTCCAGGACGTTGCAACCCGCTACGACCTGCGTGCGTCGATCAAGTTCAACCACGATGTCACCGACATCAGTTTCGACGCCAACGTGAATTTGTGGACCGTCTCGACGAGTCAGGGTCGCTACGTCGCGCGCAGCGTCATACTCGCCACCGGCGGACTCGCCGAGCCGCGCCTCCCCGAGATCATGGGGGTGGACACCTTCGCGGGCCCGATCATGCACACGGCTCGCTGGGACTCGTCGATCGACCTCGCCGGCACGCGTGTCGCGGTCATTGGTACTGGGGCCAGCGCCGTGCAGACCATCCCTCAAATCGCTCCGATCGTCGCTCACCTCGACGTCTTTCAACGCACCCCGTCGTGGGTACTACCCCATCAAGGACACCCCGTGCTTGAGCGCACGAAACGACTTTTCGCGTCCTTCCCCTTCGCGCAGAAGTTGAACCGCGTCTACGGCTACTGGAAGCGAGAGCTGCTCCTCTTCGGATTCGTCAAGGACCCGTCGCGCATGACGAGAGCAGAGACCATCGCGCGCGATCACCTCGAGCGCCAGGTACCTGACCCCAACCTGCGAGAGCAACTGACGCCCTCATACCGACTTGGCTGCAAGCGGGTCTTGTTGAGTAATGACTACTACCCCGCGCTCGTGCGCGACAATGTCTCTCTCGTCACGGATCACATCACGCGTATCGAGCCTCGAGGCGTTCGCACGACTGACGGCGTGTTGCACGAATGCGACGTCATCATCGCGGCCACGGGATTCTTCGTCACCGACAACCCAATGGGGGAGAAAGTCCACGGTACCGGTGGCGAGACCATGGCCGAGGCGTGGCGTGGCGACTTGGAGAACTACAAGGGCACGATGTTTCCAGGCTTTCCCAACCTGTTCATGCTGAGCGGGCCGAACACATCACTCGGCCACTCGTCGATCATCTTCATGTTGGAGAGTCAACTCAACTATGTACTCGACGCACTGAAATACGCCCTGAGCAACAACACACGTATCGAGCCGACTCGAGAAGCGGCACATCGTTGGACCGCGTCGTTGCAGGAGAAATTACCGGGCACGGTGTGGGGCACCGGTTGCTCAAGCTGGTATCTCAACGAGCGCGGACGCAACACCACGATCTGGCCGGATTTCACGTTCAAGTTCCGCGCGCAGACTCGTCGCTTCGAACTTCGTGATCACGTCAACGTGCGGTGATCCTCGACATTGTCACCGTCCCGACGACTACTCGAGTGACAACGGTGAATCGATGTCCATCTCGTCGATTGCGCCGACGACGTCGGGTGACATGGCGTCCGCCAGATGTTCGCGTACGCGGCCATCGATCTCGGCCATCGTCTGAGGGTTCTCGCGCAGGAAGTTCTTGACGTTCTCACGACCCTGACCCATCTGCTCACCTTCGTAGGTGAACCAGGCTCCCGCCTTCTTCACGAAACCGAGTTCCACGGCGACATCGAGGACCGAGCCTTCTCGACTGATGCCCTGACCGTACATGATGTCGAACTCCGCCTGCTTGAAGGGCGCCGCGCACTTGTTCTTCACGACCTTCACCCTCGTGCGGTTACCAACGACCTCGGTGCCGTCCTTGATGGATTCAATGCGTCGAATGTCAAGACGGACCGACGAATAGAACTTGAGCGCTCGCCCACCAGGTGTCACTTCGGGTGAGCCGTACATCACACCGATCTTCTCTCGCAACTGGTTGATGAAGAGAGCGACGGTGTTCGATTTCGAGAGACCACCGGTGAGCTTGCGGAGCGCTTGGCTCATCAAACGAGCCTGGAGCCCGACGTGGCTGTCACCCATGTCGCCTTCGATCTCCGCACGCGGCGTCAGCGCGGCCACCGAGTCGATCACGATGACGTCGAGTGCGCCCGAGCGGATAAGCATGTCGCAGATCTCGAGGGCCTGCTCGCCCGTGTCGGGTTGGCTGATGAGCAAGTCGTCGACGTTGACGCCGATGGCGCGCGCGTAGACCGGGTCCATTGCGTGCTCAGCGTCGATGTACGCACACACCCCGCCGTTACGCTGCGCCTCGGCAACCACGTGCATCGCGAGCGTTGACTTACCGGACGATTCGGGGCCGTAGAGCTCGATGATTCGACCACGCGGCAAGCCACCTATGCCGAGCGCCATGTCGAGCGCGAGGGCCCCCGTGGGGATCGATTCGATGTTCATGTGCAGGTTCTCGCCCATACGCATGATCGAGCCTTTGCCGAACTGCTTCTCAATCTGGCCGAGCGCGGCGTCGAGGGCCTTTGCGCGATCGTCGGTTGCCATTGCTGTCTCCTTGTTCTTTGTCATGTGGGCACGCTATTGGTACCCCGTGACATCGGTCGTCTCCACCTGGGATTACGGTACTACGAACAAGTGTTCGTAGAGTGGATGTATCCAAAGGTTCTAAGAATCACGTTCAGCGTGACCCTATCCCCCTTATGTTGAAGCTATGGCACGAGAAAGCGCCTCCAACGAGCGCCTCGACATCGAGACGGGGTCCGCCGAGCCGTCCGCCGCGCTACGTGACGGGGCTCACAGCACAGACACGCCGCCTGACGTCATCAGCGACACCGGGGTCGAGGGTGGCATCGACGCCCCCAATGAAGAGGCCGAGGACCTCGAGATCGAACCCGAGTGATTGGTCGCGGACGCGTCCGAGGCGGGTCGCGCTCGATTCACGACGTCACAGGTGTCCACGTAGCCGAGCGCCCCATCGCGAGGGCACCTAGACCCTTGGTCAGTCGATCAACGACTGATAGACGAGCTGTTGCAGATCACGTCGGATCGGGTAGGTCCCGCTCGGCAGCAATTGAGTGAAGAAACTCACCGTGAGGTCCTCAACGGGGTCGACCCAGAAGGCGGTCGACGCCGCGCCACCCCACCCGTAGGTGCCTTCTGAGACGAGACTCTTGTTCTTCACCCGATCGGTCACCACTGAGAACCCGAGACCAAAGCCCACTCCCGCGTAGTCCACTTCGGAAAACGAATCCGTCGCGAGTGCTTCGAGATCGACGCCACCCGCCAGATGGTTCTCGGTCATGAACTCGATCGTGCGACTAGAGACCAGACGAACGCCGTCGAGCTCACCACCTCCGAGCAACATTGTCATGAATCGGTTGTAGTCAAAGGCGGTCGACAACAGACCACCACCAGCGCCAAGGATTCGCGGGGCGTGCAACACCGTGTTGGCGAGTTCCTCATAGGGCACGGAGTCCCCGTGAGACGGTACGTACAGCATTGAAAGCCGGTCAGCTTTCTCGGGTGGACACCACCAGTGCGTGTCGTGCATGCCGAGCGGCTCGAGGATGCGGGTTCGAAAGAATTCTTCGAGCGCAATCCCACTCCACACTTCAATGAGACGCCCGAGCACGTCAGTCGCCACCGAGTAGTTCCAGCGGCTTCCCGGCTGGAAGAGCAGCGGACTCGT
>JAJXXA010000136.1 GCA_021781335.1 Actinomycetes bacterium | reverse complement strand
GAGTTCCTACGTCGATGTCCTCACGCGAATGTCGTCCCCGTAGCGGGCTCGGGCCACTCGATTCAAGGCGACGCCCCGCTCGTGCTGGCCGCCTTACTGCAACGATTCTGTGTCTGATGAGCTGGCGGGGGAGGGCTCGAACCTCCAACCTACGGATTCAAAGTCCGGCGTTCTGCCAATTGAACTACCCGCCACTACGTGTACCGTAACCTTCTTCTGAGATTCTTAGCGAATGACTGGAGAAGATTAATACCAACCAGCAACACTAGAGCCTGTAGACAATGGAGTAGGAAAGCCGACCCGTGACCACCGTCCCATCACCAAATCCGTATATCGCCATCGTCGATGACGACGGAGCCATTCGCACCGCCCTGGGACGAGCACTTCGAATGGAGAACTACGACGTCGAGCTCTTCGAAGACGGCACCAGCGCGCTGCGCCAGATCCAATTACGTGCGCCCGACGCGATCGTGCTTGACCTGCAATTGCCCGACATCGACGGACTTGAGATCTGTCGCAGGATCCGACGCGCCGGAGACCCCACGCCGATTCTCATGTTGACCGCACGTGACGCCGTCAACGACCGCGTCGAGGGACTCGACGTCGGCGCCGACGACTACTTGGTGAAGCCCTTTGACCTCGCTGAGTTGCTCGCTCGCCTTCGAGCGCTGCTTCGTCGACGCAACGTTGGCGACGGCGACGAGACCGTCCTTCGCTTCGAGGATCTCACGCTCAACCCTCAGACGCGCGAAGTCCACCGCGGTACGCGCAGTATCGAGTTGACCAAGATCGAGTTCGACCTTCTCGAACTCTTTTTGCAGCATCCGCGCCAGGTCCTCACCCGAGACCAGATCCTCGACCTCGTCTGGGGCTACAACTTCGACTCCGGCACCAATTCACTGGCTGTCTACATTGGCTACCTGCGCCGAAAGCTTGAAGAGGGCGCCGAGAGCCGCCTCATACAGACCGTGCGCGGCGTGGGCTACTCACTTCGTCCCTCGTGACCTTTCGCAGTCGCGTCATCGCAGCGACCGTTGCGGCGGCCGCGCTCGCGGTCGTGCTGGCGTGTTTCGCGTCGTACTTCACCACTCGAAACGCCCTCCTGCACGCAGTTGACGAATCACTGACCCAAGCGTCCCAGCAAGCCGTTGGCTCCAACGGTGGCGACGATCACTTCACGGGCTCCTATACGGAACTGGTCTTGGCCAACGGACAGACCATCCCGGCATCGGGCGTGCCGATTGACGCAGTCATTCGAAGCTACGCGCAGGGCAAGTCCGGCCAACTGCTTCGAACGGTGAAGATTCGAAACGAGTTCTACCGCGAACTCATCGTGCCACTTCCGGCCGGCTCTCTGGTCGCGTGCACTACGGGTATCTGTCAGATCAAGACAACCTCTGCCCAACTCTTCGTGGTCAACGTCACCGGTCAGATCACCGAACTTAGAAACCTGGTGCGAACGCTCCTGTTCGTCGCCGCCGGTGGGCTCTTGCTCGCGCTGGCGCTCGGCTTGTTGCTCGCGCGCGCTGCGCTGCACCCCCTCGAGAAGGTCACCAACGAGATCGAGACGATCACCGAGACCAACGACATGCGCCACCGCATCGAAGAGGGAGGCGTCGACGAACTGGGCCGGCTACGACGCGTCTTTAACCGACTCTTGAACTCGGTCGAGAACAGTCAGACCCTCCAACGTCAATTGGTGCTCGACGCGAGCCACGAACTACGCACCCCCTTGACATCGTTGCGCACCAATGCCCAGGTCCTCTCACGCGCCAGCGAACTGGATCCGAGCGACCTTCGCCAGCTCACCAACGACATGGTGACCCAAGTCGACGAACTCGCGTCGCTCGTGACCGACCTCGGCGAACTGGCGCGAGGCGAGCGAAGTGAGGGCGCCATCGAAGCGCTACGTCTCGACGAGTGCGTGGACGAATGTGTGGACACAGCTCGCACCTACGCACGGATCAAGGACATCTCAATTGATGTCAACGTCACGCCGTCAACCGTCCAGGGACGCCACGATCGATTGATCCGCGCGATCAGCAACCTGCTGACGAACGCGGTGAAGTTCACCCCGACCGGGGGCCAGATCCACATCGCATCATCGAACGGCACCGTCATCGTGAGTGACAGTGGCCCGGGCATCAGCGAAGAGGACCAACCGTTCGTCTTCAACCGATTCTGGCGATCAGCATCGTCGCGGGCCCTGCCCGGATCAGGTCTTGGGCTCTCCATCGTCGCCCAGGTGGTCTCAGAGTTCAACGGCTCGGTCACCGTTGACCGCGATCCGATGTTGGGTGGGGCGCGATTCGTGCTCACGTTCCCGACATCACCGGTCGACGACGAGGACTTTTAGTTCTTTTCATTTTCTTACGAAGTAATTGCCGGTGCTTTAGTCCACCGTGTCAGACTTTTACTACAAAGAACTATGAGCCCCTCCATTCGAACCCCCCAGCAGCGCGACCGACGATTCGCC
The DNA here is from genome assembly GCA_021781335.1 of Actinomycetes bacterium. Lineage (GTDB taxonomy): Bacteria > Actinomycetota > Acidimicrobiia > Acidimicrobiales > RAAP-2 > RAAP-2. The sequence continues at coordinate 3,291 of JAJXXA010000136.1, read as the reverse complement.
CGAGTGCGCAACTTGACGATGTCCATCTTCGTCACCTCCGGCGTCATCTCCGCGGTCTTCATTGGTTACGCGGCGAGCATCGCCAAACCCGTGACGACCCCACCGCCCAGCACCTCCACCCTCAACAGCGCCCCCAACGGCGCCGCCACAACTCCGAGCACGACGACCCCGACTACACCAAGTTCGCCAAGTGCCTCCAACGTCACACCCACGACCGTCTACACCCCACCAGTGAGCGCCCCCGTGACGACGACCACCGTGTGCACGACCACACCGTCGGGCACCACGACCTGCTACTAGGCGACTAATGAACTTCCAAATCTGGGGACTCTCGGGCTCACTCGCCACCGAATTCGACCAGCAAATGCCCTTCGCGGAGCAACGCCTCTGGCACTGGGTAAACGCCTTTGACGTCGCGTGCAATCGTTTCCGCTCCGACTCAGAGATCTCTCGGCTCAATACTCACCACGACGGACCCGTCGTCGTGAGCGACACGCTCGCAATGGCGCTCGAAGCCGCACTCGACGCGGCACAACGAACCGGCGGACTCTGTGACCCGACCGTGCTTCCCTCACTCTTGGCACTCGGCTACGACCGTGACTACGACGAGCTCGCGACTGCGAATGACGTCGAGCTCGCACCAACGAAGCCCGCACCGGGCATTGACGCGATCAATTTCAATCGTGAGCATTCAACCGTCGAGTTGCAGCCCGGATGCCAGTTGGACCTCGGCGCCAGCGCCAAGGCCCTGGTCGTCGATCTGGTCGCCAACGATCTCGCCCCATATGGCGGGATCGTGGTCGAACTCGGGGGTGACGTGGCGGTGCGAGGAAAGGGTCCTAGCGGTCCGTGGGTGATCGGGGTGTCCGACACCCTTACGATCACGGGCGACGAACCTCGCGTCAGTTTCACCAACGGCGGTATTGCCACGTCGTCGGCGACGACGCGCACGTGGCGTGCCAGCTCACAGATCGTCAATCACATCATCGACCCGCGCACGGGACACTTCGCGAGCGGACCCATCGCGACAGCGACCGTCAGCGCGTCGAGTTGCGTCATCGCCAACGCCTTTGCGACCGCGGCGCTCTTGTGGGGAGACGATGCCGGGTACCACATCGCCCAAGCGGGCTGGTCGGGCCGCTTGGTGCGCCGAGACGGTAACGTCGAGTTTGTTGGCGGATGGCCTACAGAAGAGAAGGTCGCTCCATGATCGCCCTTACCACGCCGTATCTCTGGTACACCACCCGGGCTACGGGAATGGTGACCCTGATCCTGTTCACGATGGTCGTCTCGCTCGGCACGCTCGTCGCCAATCGTATTGGCGGCACCATCGTCGGACGCTTCGAGATCAACGAATTGCATCGATCGCTCACCATGGTCGCCATGACGTTCCTCGCAATCCACATCCTCACCACCGTGCTCGACAGCTACGTCCCCACGGGTCTCATCTCGGTGGTGATACCCATGACCTCGCAGTACAAAAGAGTCGCCGTGGGCATCGGGGCCATCTCGTTCGACTTGATCCTCGCGGTCTGGACGTCGAGCCTGCTCAAACTTCGAATACCAAATACCACCTGGCGATTCATCCACTGGTTCAGCTGGCTCGGCTTCAGTACCGCTCTCGTGCACGGCATCATGACCGGCACCGACAGTCGAAAAGGCATCGGCCTCATCGTCGTGATCGCGTGTGCCCTGACCGTTCTCATCGCGGCCCTGTGGCGTTTCTTCGGTCGTCCGACCCGTGCCGCTGGTCGAACGGCGCTCTCGCCCCTCGCGGGCACCGCTGGTCCGGTGGCCTCTGGGGCACCGCGTCCGGCGCCCCCCTCGAGACCCGCGACGCGAACGGCACGACCGCTCGAGCAATCTCGACCAGTCCCCGCAACTCCCCCGAGCCGGCCTCGAACGTCGGGACCCGAACAGCGGCCATTTCCAACGAGTCCGCTCCCAAAGACCAAGAAGCGGCGCCCGTGATCGCGCCGAGCACACTGCCACGTCTCTTACACGCGGCGGGTGAGCGACCGCTCACGCTGAGCCAGCACGAGAGCGCGTTCGGATCGATGTCCCTCTCGACCTCGTTACTCGAGGAACTCGAGGCGTCGGGTCTCACGGGCCGCGGCGGCGCGGGGTTCCCGACGGCGCAGAAGGCTCGGCTCATTCGAGAACAACGCGGTCACAGCAAATTCATGGTCGTGAACGCAATGGAAGGTGAACCCGCGTCGCACAAGGACCAAGCCCTCTTGAGCGCGAATCCTCACCTCGTGCTCGACGGCGCGGAATTTCTGGCCTCGATCATCGGTGCGAACAACATCGCCATCTGCGTCGCACGCGACAATCCCGCAGTGGTCAACCACCTCGAGCGCGCCCTGCACGAACGCTCTCGGCGAAGTCTGCGCGGGCCACGCCTTGAACTGCACACGCCACCGTGGCGCTACGTGGCGGGTGAGGAGTCGGCGCTGATCCACTGGCTCGATGACAACGAGTCGCTCCCCCAGTATCGACCTCGTCGCCCCCATATCTTGCGCATCGGTCACAGCCCCGCACTCGTCGACAACGCCGAGACGTGCGCAAACGTTGGGCTCATTGGCCGCTACGGCGCGGCGTGGTATCGAACGCTCGGTACCCCAGAGAACCCCGGCAGCACCCTCGTCTCGGTCACCGGAGCCGTCGAGCGCCCCACGGTCATTGAGATAGAACTCGGCACCACCGTGCGTTCCATCCTGCACTTGGCCGGCGCCGACACCGATCCCGCCGCAGTGCTCCTCGGTGGATACGGAGGCACGTGGCTGCACGCGCGACACCTCGACACCCCTTACAACAACGCCGCCCTCAAGAACCTCGGTGTCGCTACGGGCGCCGGTGTCATCGTCGTGGTGCCCAAGGGGGCCTGCGGCGTCGTCGAGACCCAACGCGTCGTCCGCTGGATGGCCAACGAGAGCGCGCGCCAGTGTGGACCGTGCGCCTTTGGCCTTCCGTCACTCGCCGATGACCTCACCCACATCGCGCACGCGACCCGTGACGCCGAGTTGGCGTATCACCGTCTCATCGAGCGCTGTGGCGTCATCGAAGGACGCGGGGCCTGTCGCCACCCCGACGGCGTCATCCGCTTCATCCGCACTGCCCTCGAGGTCTTCGACGCGGACTTTGACACCCACGTTCACGGCGTAGCGTGCGCTGGGTCGCGCGCTACGAAGCACTTCGCCAATGTGCCATCGCTCGAGCGTGAGGATGAACTCATATGGGAATGAGACGCCGCTCGGGCACCTTCGTACTCCAGGTGAACCCGATCCTCTG
>JAJXXA010000034.1 GCA_021781335.1 Actinomycetes bacterium | reverse complement strand
TCAAAGCCGACCTGCACCCAAAGGGTGCGAAGAGCCTTTCGTGGGAGATGCTTCGAAGTGACGACTTCCTCCTCGCGCCGCTGCCGAATCATCTCTTTCAGCGCGACAACTCGTGCTGGATCTACGGCGGGGTCACCATCAATCCGATGGCCAAGCCCGCTCGACAGCGAGAGTCCCTGCACACGCGAGCGATCTACCGATTCCACCCGCTCTTTCGAGACGAACACTTCGAAGTACTCCTCGACGAAGAGGTGGTCCACCCGGCGGCCACGCTCGAAGGCGGGGACGTGCACGTGCTCGGCCACGGTGCCGTCATGGTCGGCATGGGCGAGCGCACGACGCCGGTCGCCATTGAGATGGTGGCCCAGCGGCTCTTCGCGTCCCACCAGGCCACGCGGGTCATCGCGGTTGAACTGCCGCACAGTCACGCCTTCATGCACCTCGACACCGTCATGACCATGATCGACCGCTCGACGTTCGTCCTCTATCCGTATTTCGACCGAGCACTTCGAAGTTGGAGCATCACGCCGGGTGAGGGCGACCACCTCGAGATCTCCCAGAACCAGGACCTCTGGTCGACGCTCGCCGACGTGCTCGGCGTGGACCGGGTCAGCGTGCTCGCGACCGACGAGGACGTGCGCGCGGCGGAGCGCGAGCAGTGGGATGACGGGACGAACTTCCTGGCCGTCGCGCCCGGGGTGGTCGTTGGCTACGACCGCAACGTGGCGACCAACACGATGCTCCGTCGTCACGGGATCGAAGTCGTCACCATCGAGGGCAGCGAACTCGGTCGCGGTCGCGGCGGTCCGCGGTGCATGACGTGTCCGATCGAACGAGAGGCGGTGCGCTAGATGACCAGAGCGTGGCAACGATTGCAGGGGCGTTCCTTACTTCGCGATACGGACCTCGACCCCGAGGAGTATTTGAGCCTGCTCGAACTCGCCGAAGAGTTGCGCGACGAGAAGCGTCAGCGCGTCGAGCGTCAGCGACTCACGGGTCGCTCGATCGCGCTGATCTTCGAGAAGACCTCGACGCGCACGCGTAGCGCCTTCGAGGTCGCCGCCTACGACCAAGGCGCCCACGTGACCTATATGGGTCCCGGTGAGACCCAGTTGGGTCACAAAGAGACCATCCGCGACACGGCGCGGGTGTTGTCGCGTATGTACGACGGCATTGAATTTCGTGGCTTCGCGCACGCCGACGTCGAGGAACTCTCCGCGGGCGCGAGCGTGCCGGTCTGGAACGGGCTCACCGACCAGTGGCACCCGACCCAACTGCTGGCCGACATCATGACCATTGGCGACCACGCGCGAAAGCCGCTCTCCGACGTGACGTTGTGTTACATCGGTGACGCGCGCAACAACACGGCCAACTCCCTGCTCGTCGTCGCCTCGATGCTCGGACTCGATGTGCGAGTGGTCGCGCCCGAGGGACTCTTGCCGAGCGAGAGTGTGCAGGCAACCGCGCGCGACTTGGCGGACGCGAGTGGCGCACGGGTGCTGGTCACGAGCGACATCGATGCGGGCGTGGCGCACGCGGACTTTCTCTACACCGACGTCTGGGTCTCTATGGGTGAACCCATGGAGAAGTGGGGTGAGCGGATCACCCAACTGCTCACCTACCAGGTGAACAGTGAACTCTTGACGAGGACGGGCAACCCCGACGTGCGGGTGTTGCACTGCCTGCCGGCGTTGCACAACGCCGACACCGAACTCGGCGCCCAGTTGGCTACCACCTACGGCGTGAGCGCCCTCGAGGTCACCGACGACGTCTTCGAGTCCGATGCGTCACTCGTCTTTGAACAGGCGGAGAATCGGTTGCACACCATCAAAGCCCTCATGGTCGCGTCGTTGACGGGCGAGTGATGCTCATCGTCGCGGCACTCGGAGGCAATGCGCTCTTGCAGCGTGGTGAGAAGTTGGCGGCGCAGATCCAACAACACCACGTCGTCGACGCGGTCGCGCAGTTGGCGCGGCTCTGCGCGGGGAACCAGTTGATCGTCACCCACGGCAACGGCCCCCAGGTCGGACTCCTGGCGCTCGAGAGCGCGAACGATCCGGAACTCGAGCGCGCCTACCCCTTTGACGTCCTCGGCGCCCAGACCCAGGGAATGATCGGGTACTGGCTGCTGCAGGCTTTCAATAACGCGGTGGCCAACCGTGAGAGCGTCGCCATGGTCACCCAGACCCTCGTCGACGTCAATGACCCGGCATTCACCCACCCCACCAAGTTCGTCGGCCACGGCTACAGCGAGGCCGACGCACGCGCCTTGGCCGCGAAGAACTCCTGGAGCATCGCGCGAGACGGGGCGCTGTGGCGCCGGGTGGTGGCGTCACCCGAGCCACGCGAGGTCATCGAGGGCGCCGTCATCGAAGAGCTCGCACGACGCGGCACGATCGTGATCGGTGTCGGGGGTGGGGGCGTGCCGGTGGTGCGAGAAGAAGGCGAGCTTCGTGGCGTCGACGCCGTGATCGACAAGGACCTCGCTACCGCGCTACTCGCTACATCGGTGGGTGCTGATCTCATGTTGCTCGTGACCGACGTTGCGGGGGTGATCGACGGCTTCGCCACGCCCGATGCGCGAGTGCTCTCGACGGCGACGGTCGATGAACTGAGGGGTCGGACGTTCGCGTCAGGATCCATGGGTCCAAAGGTCGAGTCGGCGTGCCGCTTCGTCGAGGCGACTGGCCGTCGCGCCGTGATCGGGGCGCTCGACGACGTGCTCGGTCTCGTGGAAGGCACATCAGGTACGTCAGTCGTGCGTTGATCGAGACGCGCGACATTAATCCTCGGCACCGGCGTGGAGGTGGCTGTCGCCACTGATGTTAAGCGTGACTTCATCACGTTGAATATGCGCCTCACCTCAATGCAAAGTGGCTCCGTCGCGTCGTGAGTCGTTAAGTTGTCAGTGAGTAGATAGGTGAGATGACCGTAGCCCTCGACATGCGAGCGGATGGGCCCTGCGCATCTGCGAGTCCGTACCGTCTCGCGCTGCGCCCCACAATGGTTCGTCACTGCCCAGCGGCCTCGCCAAGGTGATGACGAGCAAGCTCGTTGCGTCAGAGCTCGCCTCACGGCGAAGTTCGACTGAGGTACGTCGATGACGGACTCACCTGTTCGCTCGAAGCGTGCGCGAGAGTCGCGGTGGCGCTCGATGCGAGCTCGATTGTGGTTGACGGTCGCGGTCGTGATCGTTCTCGTCGGCGCGCTCGGATCGATCTGGGCGAGCAGCGTCGTCGCACGAAACGACGCGCAGACCTCGCGTCAGAATTTTCGCGCGACGGTGCTGGAGATCGCCTCGACACTCAAGTTGGCGATCCAACACGAGCAGGACCTCGTCGTGAACGCCGGCGCTTTCTTCGTACAGAGTCCCCGGGCGACCCAAACAGACTTTCGGCGTTGGATGGCGGCATCAGAGACCTTCGAGCGTTACCCGGAACTCACCGGCATCGCTGAAGTAGTGGTGGTGCCCGCCGCACAGCTCGCCGCATTCGAGGCCCGGGCCCTCGCCGATCCGGCGGGCACCCTCGGGCCCAACCACACGTTCCAGATCACGCCGCCGGGCACTCGTCCCTACTACTGCTTCGCCAACGCCGCCCTGGCGAGGGTGGGTCAGTCCGTGACGCCCGCGGGATTCGACTACTGCGCCTCGGCCCTGGGTCCGCAATTCCTGAAGGGTCGAGACTCGGGCGAGGGAGCCTACCTGCCTTACGGCAACGGCACCAGCAAACAACTGGTCGTCGGCACCCCGATCTACTCAACGGGGTACGCACCAAAAACTGTCCAAGCCCGCCGGGCCACGTTCATCGGGTGGGTGGGCACCCAGGTCACTCCCGGTTCACTCTTGTCGACCGCACTGGCCCATCGGGCGAATACCGCAGTGACCTTCGAGTACATCGGCTCGTCGCCACGCGTGAGCTTCTCGGCCGGCGTTCGCCCGCCCGGGGCCCAGGTAATGACCGTCGACCTCCATAACGGTTGGCGTGTTCGCACCTACGGGGTCCTGGTCAGTGACAGTTTGGGTGCGAACACGAACGCCCTCGCCTTATTGCTCGGCGGGTTGTTGTTCACGTTCTTGCTCACGAGTCTGATCGTGGTGCTCGGCACGAGCCGGTCGCGCGCGCTCGCCATGGTGCACGAGCGTACCGATCAACTCCAGCACCAGGCGTTGCACGACGCGCTCACCGGCCTTCCCAATCGGGTCTTGATCCTTGACCGCGTCGAGCAGATGATGGCCCGCGCCCGCCGCGACCACGTCGCAGTCGCTGCGCTCTTCCTCGACCTCGATAATTTCAAAGACATCAATGACACCTTGGGCCACGTGGCGGGCGATCAACTCCTGGTCGGGGTCAGCGTGCGTTTATCGAACGTGTTGCGCCAGACCGACACCGTCGGACGTCTCGGGGGTGACGAATTTGTGATCTTGTCCGAGGGCGCGTCCCTGGCCCCCGGCGCCGAAGCGCTGGCCGACCGGATCCTCGACGTGCTGCGCTCGCCTTTCGAGATCCCCGCGAGCGAGATCCCCCTGAGCGTCACCGCGAGCATCGGAATCGCCGAGGGGGTGCGTTCGAAGGCCGAGGAACTGCTTCGCGACGCCGATATCGCAATGTACCGCGCCAAGAGTGCGGGCAAGCACTGCGCGGTCGTGTTCGCGCCTTCGATGCAGACTGCGGTCGACGAACACCGATCGCTCGCCGTTGATCTCAGCACTGCACTTGAGCAGAACCAGTTCTTCCTGCTCTACCAGCCAACGGTCAACCTCGCGACTGGTTCGTTCACGGGGGTGGAGGCGCTGTTGCGCTGGCAACATCCGCTCAGAGGTGTCGTCATGCCAGACGATTTCATCCCCGCACTCGAATCGAACGGTCTCATCGTCCCGGTGGGCTTGTGGGTACTCAACCAAGCTTGTCGACAAGGCGCGGCGTGGCACGCCACGGGTCACAGCTTCTCGGTGTCGGTCAATGTCTCTGCGCAACAGCTGGCCCATGACAAGTTCGTCGACGACGTGCGACGCGCAGTGACGGAGAGTGGTTTCGACCCCGACTTGTTGGTGTTAGAACTCACCGAGACGAGTCTCATGAGTGATGTCGCGGCAATCGTCCCACGACTCCAAGCACTCAAAAGCTTGGGCGTGCACCTCGCAGTCGACGACTTCGGCACGGGGTATTCGTCGTTGGCGTATCTGCGCCAGTTCCCGATCGATGTCTTGAAGATCGACCGGAGCTTCGTGTCGGGCATCGCTGATACCAAGGAGTCGGCCGCGCTCGTGCACACCCTGGTGCAACTGGGCAAGGCCCTCGGTCTTGAGACAATCGCCGAAGGCGTCGAGAGTTCGGAGCAACGTAGCCAACTCCTCTCAGAAGAGGTCGAGATGGGTCAAGGTTTCCTCTTCGCGCGACCTCTGGACGTCGAGGCGATGGATGAGCTCTTACGCGAGCTGTGACGTACTCGACACGGTGCGGTCTGGGCCGGGTGCCGCGAGCTCAGCGAAGGACGCTGAGCTCGGGTGCGGGCGCTAACTCGACCCAGCGGTAGGTGTGTCGTCGATCTGATAGTGATCGAGGAGTTGGTCCGCTCGTCCGGGTCGAGCGAAGTACCAGCCCTGTCCGTAGTCGACGCCGACCTCGCGCAACGCGAGAGCGTCACGCTTGGTTTCAACCCCTTCGGCGACCACGCGGGCACCGGCGCCGTGGCCGAAGTCGGCGAGCGATCGGACAAGTGTGTAGAGCACCGGATCACTGGCCACACCCGCGACGATGCTGCGATCGAGCTTGATCACGTCGGGCGACGTCATCAAGATGTGTCGCAGTGACGAGAATCCCGC
>JAJXXA010000001.1 GCA_021781335.1 Actinomycetes bacterium | reverse complement strand
CGCCAAGGGCGAACAACGGTGGGGAGTTGATCTGGCTCGAAGAATCTCGCGACGACGACACCACCAATGACGAGTACGACGAGCACCAACGTCGCGGGCGCCATCGCGCTCAGTAGCGCGATGAGCATGATCGTGCTCATGCGCTTGCCGGCCTCGGTGGTACGCCATCCGCGATGTCCGAATTGCACTGGATCGGGGTACGGCCCGGTACGAAAACCCGGTACCGCTAAGAGCTCGAAGAGTCGGCGCACCACGAAGGGCATTCCCGCAAGAACGAACAAGGCGTCGATTCTGCCTTGTCCGATCATGTTGAGACCGAGTGGCAGTGCCATGTACGCGACTGACGAAACGACCCGTGCCCGGTTCGAAACGCGGCCCTTCAAGAGTCGGGCCACCCCGAGCGCGCCGATTGGCACCAGCGCGATGAGTGCGAATCGAGGCAAGATCCCCATTCGGCCAAACACGAAGGTGCCCGCGAATGCCAGTACCCCGTAGGCGGGCGCACCCGGGGTGCTCGTACCCAGACCGTTCGGCGACCAGGAAGCGAAGAAGTGACGCCACGTTGACCACCACGAGTCCAACGGCGCGAGACGACCGATCAATGGCAGGTGCATCGCCACGAGATTTCGTGAGCCAATCGCCCACAAGATGAGCACCGTCAGTACGACGGCAGCCTGTGAGCGAAATGAGGTGAGAATCCTCGAGGGACGAGTACGTAGCTCGATCGCCCCGCTCTCGGGAATCTCGTCGAACTCCTCCTCTTCAGAGAACGCGGCGGCGAATCCAACACCCGCGATGTCCTCATCAACCTGTTCGACCACCTCGGGATTGGTCGGCAGTATCCCGCGGGCTCGATCGAGACCGTCTCGCAACAACGTGAGAAAGAAGCGCTTGAGGCGACTCGCGCCGCCAACTTGTAGGCGCCGCAGTTCGTCGTCCGACAGCACCCGGGTCTCTGCGAGTTGCCGGCGACGTTCACGGATGCGCTTTCGATTGAGTACCAGCCAACGCCACGAACCCACGATCGCGCCGGCCCGATCGGTGTCGCGCCCGAGCAGCGCCAACGTGAACTCCATCACGTCCATGAACATCAAGAACAAGAGGGTCGTGAAGGTGTTACGCCGGCCCCAACCCGTAGCGATCACCAGGAGCTGATGTCGACGCTGAAGGTCTTGACGACTCGTGCGACGTGTGCCGCGCGCCAAGACAGCTCGCTCGCCCGTAGCAATGGTCTCGCGGTGCGCGATCTTCGCCTGCGGCGCGACGACAATGCGCGCGCCCGCAACCTGTGCCCGCCAGCACAGGTCGAGATCTTCGCCCAACGCCGGAATGAGTGGATCGAACCCTCGAAGAGACCGAAAAAGGTCGGAACGGACCAGTGTGACGCCCCCGGGGGCCACGAACACGTCGCGTTCAAGGTCTTGTTGGCCGTGATCGATCTCGCCGGGCTCGACTCGTTCGTGCACGACACCGAATCGGTCGCAGGTCTGACCCACGTGCAAGAGCACCAGCGGGTCCTCATAGGCCACCACCTTGGGCGAGACAATCCCGGCGTTCATCCGAAACGCCGCCTCCACCATCAGATGAACCGCATCAGACTCGAGCAGGACGTCGTCGTGGCAAAAGAGGAAGAAGGCTGAACCTTCGACCATCAATGACGCCTCGTTGCACGCAGCCGAAAATCCCTTGTTCTCCTCGAGAACACGCACGAAGGCGCTCGGCGCGACCGACGCGACCCGAGCAGGAACGTGTTCGCTCTCCCCGTTCGCGACAACGAGCAGGCTTAGTTCCTCATAGTCCTGGGCCGCGAGTGAAGCCAATGTGGCTTCCAGGCCGGGTCCCGAACCAGTGGTAACGACGACGGCAACAACGGCCGGAGCACGAGATTCCATCAGTCCTACAAGGCTAGTTGGAACGCGCGAAGCGTTTTGGCCCCGACAGGTCAATAATGAGACGAATTGACAAGATTCTTATCAGTTCTGTTCAAGGGCCGTCGAGAAATTCAATCACGTCGTGCAGCGACGTGAGCAGCGAAATTGAGGGTTCCCAGCCCGTCTCTTCGTGGAGCTTCTCAAAACTGCCCCGCATTACGGGTATTTCAACGGGTCGCAGTAAATCAGGGTCGACTACCAGTTCAACCGTCGAGGCGATTTCGCGTCGCAGGATCTCGGCGATGTCAGTGAGTGAAGTATCGACGCCCGACGCGATGTTGTAAATCTCTCCCGCCCGGCCGTATCGCGCAAGCAGCCGATACGCTCGAACGACATCTCGAACATCACTGAAATCACGACGGGTCGAGAGATCGCCGACCGGGATTGACCGCGTACCTTTGTCGCGAGCATCGAGGAGACGACTCACCAAGGCGGGCACCACGAATTTAGTGGACTGACCGGGCCCGAGGTGGTTGAACGGGCGCGCAATGACCACCCGCTGACCTCTCGTTCGCCACGCCTTGTGGGCGAAGTGTTCTGCTTCTAGCTTGCTTGACGCGTAAGGATTCGCCGGAGCGGTGCGAAACGTCTCGCGAAGTGGCAGATCCGACTCACTAACGACACCGTACACATCAGAAGAACTCACCAGAAGAACGACCGCCTCGGGGCAGACTCCGTGCGCCACGTCGAGAAGGTTCTTCGTGCCAAGCACGTTGACCCGGGTGAACCCCACCGGGTCATTCCACGAATCTCCCACGTGCGTAAGGGCCGCAAGGTGATAGATCACGTCGGGCGTATGTGCGCGAAGGAATCGCTCTACCTCCTCGGCGTTCGTCACATCACACTCCTTGTCGACGCTCGTGACGTGGTCTCCAACCGAGATCAGATGACGAGTGAGGTGGTCACCAACGAATCCCCCTCCACCCGTGACGAATGCGCGCACTGGCTACTCCTGTCCTCGAGCGAGACTGTAGGCCACCTGGTGCTGCTCGAGTGACCGCTCCCATGTGAAGTGCTCCGCACGCTGACGAGCCCTGCTCGATAGGGCCAGTCGCCGCCCCTCGTCCATGGCGAGGGCGCTACGAAGCGCCTCAGCCAGTTCTTCGACGTCGCCAACGCGCGCCAGAATCGCGGCACCGCCGGCGACCTCTTCCATCACGGTGTCGCGTGACGTGACCACGGTCGCTCCACACGCCAACGCCTCGAGCACCGGAAGTCCAAAACCTTCGCCGCGTGATGGATACGCCACCACTCGCGCTCGGCGCATAAGAGCGGGTAGCGCTGCATCATCCACGAAACCGAGTCGGCGGATCCGCGAAGAGAAATCGTGGGAGTCGATCGACTTCGTGAGATCATTCATCCCCCACCCGGCCTGTCCCGCGATGAACAGCTGCACCGAATCGTCGCGCGCGCCGACCTCTCGAAATGCGTCGAGCAATACGTCAAGACCCTTGCGAGGTTCCACGGTGCCGACGAACAAGATGAAGGGGACGTCGGGGACGCCCAGCGCAGCGAGTTGTGCTTGGTCGTCGTGATCGTCGGGCACGAACCTTTCGAGGTCGACACCGTGCGGTGCGACGACGACCGGTGCATGGTCTGGAATGATCTCGTCGAGCAGTGTCGCAGTCAAGGTGCTCACGCAGATCAACACTTCAGCATTCGCCGCGGCGTATCGGATGGCTCTTCGAAAAAAGCCGACCTTGGCACGCTCGTGCCATTCAGGATTCGTGAAGAACGTGAGGTCGTGCACGGTGACCACGGTCGGTGTCGTACGTCGATGGGGCATGGTGTAGTGCGGCGCGTGCCAGACGTCGAGGCCACGTACGCCGGGGGAAGTCCCTATGAACCACGCTTCGTATGCCAGGCGCGAGACCCTGGCCGTGGGCACCACGGGCATCACGTGGGCATCGGGCGACCACAGTTGCCAACGCCGAGCGTCGTCTCGACGAGAGACGAGCGTCGTGTCAATCCCGAGCCCGGGTAGTCGACGAGCGATTTCAACGACGTAGCGACCGGCGCCCGCGACCTGGGTCGGCACCGCCGAGACGTCCAGTCCGAGCTTCATTGCCATCCCGCCATGTGGTCGAGCGCAGCGTTGCGCCACGTGAGTTGCGATACCGATTGGCGGCGCGCAGTTCGCGCAACGTCGTCGTTCGAGAGCGCGATGGCCCCGACCAGTCCACCCGCGATCGCCTCGACGTCGAGTGGATCAACGCGGATGACCGTCTCATTGGTGCTCACGCTCGGCGTCGTAGAACTGGCCACGACCCGTGTGCCCGCGTGCAGCGCCTCAACGGGCGACAGCCCCCAACCCTCACGGCGTGGCACGTAGGCGAAGACGGTCGCGTCGCGATAGAGGCCGAGCAGGATCGAGCGCTCCACGTGGCCGAGTACAACCGCGTCTGCGGTTGACACGTCACCCCAGCCCGCGGGTCCTGAGAGCACGAGTGGGCCGAGTTCGGGGTGCTCGCGTCGGGCAAGAGCGTGCGCTTCAATCAGTCGTTCAAGGTTCTTTCGCGGTTCTCGGGTGCCGGCGTAGAGCGTAAAGGGCCCGCGCACGCCGTGTCCCTCGAGAAGCGTCGCGACGGAGGCGGGGTCGGCGGCGAGATGCGTTTCATCGTCGGCACCAAGGCGCACGGGGTGTATCCGATCGCTCGAGATGCCAAGGTCCACGAGGCGCTCCCCGAGGCCCGGCGACGTGGTGAAGACCCGTAGCCGCGCATCGCGAGCGATACGCGTCAGTCGAGCCTCATGGAATCGAATACCGGCGGGCGTCGACGCCGCGGGCTCGTCGCGCCACAGCAGGTCGTGCATGGCAATCGAGTGCACGGCCTTCACGCCGCCATCAAAGGGACCCGCCATGGACGTCGCGTGCACCACCGCACTCGATCGTGGCACGCCGAGCGGCCAATAGGGCCACAACCGACTAAGGACGCTCAATGGGACTCTTGTGGCGTGACGTCGAATCGGTAGGGTCGACAACTCGCCGGGTACCGGGCCGCTCGGGGTGACCGCCACCAGATCCACGTCGTCGTCCAGTGCCGCGAGCCCTCGAATGAGTCCGCGCACGTAGGTGGCGATGCCACCGGGCTGCGGTCGGTAGAGCTGATCGACGCTGAGTGCGATAGTCCGCTTCACACTCTTAGCCTCGCACGACATCACGATAGAGCGCGAGGTACGCCCGCGCCGCAGTGGCGGGTGCGAAGTCCACCGCGCGGGCGCGACCCGCGGCCTCCATGATTGATCGGCGCTCGGCACTCGACCACACGTCGGGCAACGTGCTGAGGACTTCTTCGTCTTCTTGCGCCAGAGCCGCGGCGCCGCCCAAGAGTTCGCGATTGATACTGGTAGCCAGGGCAATAGTTGGTATACCCGCGCCCAAGGCGGCGATCGCAAATGACGGGAATCGCGCCCCGTCTGACATGTGCAGGACCACTCGGGCTTGACGTAGGGCGTCGCGGGCGTCGCGACGGGCCAGCACCTTGACGGGCAAACCGCTCGATCGAATGCGTTGACCCACCGCGGTACTCGCGACCGCCACGACCTTCGCGCCGTGTCGATTCACGAATTCCAAGAGTCGAGGTGCGAGTTCGAGAAAACGATCGTCGAGGCCGGTGATGTTCACCACGAGTTCGCCCCCATCGATCGTCGCCGCGACCAGCGGTACAGCGGGTGGAACGACGACGACCTGACTGCGCTGCAGACCCAATTCACGCTGCACTTCGTGACTGGCCGAGCGACTCGACGCCACCAACACGGCGCCGCGCGCGGCGGCCCGACGCAATTGGTTGATGCGCTGATGCTCACGCGATTCACCACGTAGCGGTCGCAGGTCGTCCACCGAGATGATCAGAGGCACATTCGCGGTGGGTGGCGTCGCCAGACCCGCGACGTGCACGACATCGAGCGGTGGCAACC
>JAJXXA010000024.1 GCA_021781335.1 Actinomycetes bacterium | reverse complement strand
CTCATCTCGATGCTGCGCCGCGGCGAGGGTGAGCGCGGATTCTCGATGATGCTCGGTCGGCTCTTCAACCCGAAGGACAAGGGGCTCCTGCTCACCATTGTCCACGGCCCCGACCACAAGCCCGCGGCGGTCTGCCAGTTCGTCCCCTCGCCCGCGATCAACGGCTACTCACTCGACCTGATGCGCCGTGACCCCGGGGACCACCCCAACGGTCTCATTGACTACGCGCTGTGTTCGACCATCGCGCACCTAAAAGAGCAGGGTGCCAAGGGTCTCAGCCTCAACTTCGCCGCGTTTCGCTCGGTCCTCGAGGGCGGTAGCAGCGACGGGACCTTCACGCGCGTCGAGCGCTGGGCGCTGAAGCGGCTCTCGGGGATATTGCCCATCGAGTCCCTGTGGACGTTCAACTCGAAGTACCAGCCCACGTGGCTGCCACGACACGTGGTCTACCCGGGTGCCGAGAGCTTCGTGCCGGTGGTCGCGGCGATACTGCGCGCCGAATCGATCACCGAGATCCCCGTGATCGGACGCTTCCTCGCCAACGACCCTTCGAACCGACCGGGCACCGTCGTGCCCGCCGAGGTCCTCGAAGCCGCCAAGCGCGAAGACCAGGTGACGCCGCGTTAGCTGCGCGCCTTGATGGCCCGCGCGAGGCGTTGGGGTGCCTGCTCGTCAAAGGACAAGAACAACGACGGCTCCACGAGTTCGAGTTCCATGAGCGCCCACCCTTCGGGTGTCCACACGAGGTCCACGCGCGCGTAGAGCAGCTCGAAGCCGAGCCCTTCAAGGACGTCGATGGCGAGCGCGAGGGCGTCGGGTTCGGCCTCGGCGCGCGACATCTGCTCCCAGCGAAAGAGGGCGTTGCGATCGAGTTGGGAGACGTTGAGCATCGCGCCCTTGGTCATGGCGTGCGAGAACTGTCCGTCGATGAAGACGAGGGCGCGCTCTCCGCGCTCGTCGACCGACGCGACGTAGGGCTGGATCAAGGCGTCGCGACCCATGTCGTGCAAACGGCGCACGTGGTGCGCGGCGTCCTCGCTCTGGTAGGAGCTGTAACGCGCGGCCTCCATCGAGCCCGCGCCCACGCTCGGCTTGACGACGAAGTCGCCCTCGGGGAAGCGCGCCTCGGTGCCGACGTCGGCGAAGAACGAGGTCACGACCCGGTGTCCGCGCGTCGCGAGGTCGCCGAGGTAGTGCTTGTCCACCGAGTAGCGCACCACCTCGTAGGGGTTGTAGAGGCGCGGCACGCTCTTTGCCCATTCGAGGAACTCGAGGTGACGCGACGTGTAGTCCCAGGTCGATCTGATCACCGTCAAGTCGAACGAATCCCAGTCGACCGCGGGGTCGTCCCAGACGCACAACGTCGCGTCGAGCCCATTGTCGTGCAGCGCGGCGAGCAGTACCGGTGTGTCGGGGTCGACGTTCTCACCCGTGCAGGTGGCTATCGCGACGCGACTCACGGCACGAAGAGCACGGTCGCGTGCTGGGCGAGCGTCGCCAGCGGTCCAGGCCAGATACCAAAGACCAGGGTCAACGCGACACCGAGACCGATGACCACACCCGTAGCGCGCGGCACCACGATGCGCGTCGCGTCAACCGACTCCTCAGAGTAGAGCGTGATGGTCCAGCGAAGATAGAAGAACGCGGCGATCGCGGCGCTCAACAACGCGATCAGCGCCAGCGAGGCACCGTTGGTGTCGAGCGCGGAGGCGAGCACCGAGTACTTCGCGTAGAAACCCGTCGTGAGCGGCGCACCGAGTTGGGAGAGCAGAAGTACCGCGAGCGACGCACCGAGCCACGGCTGACGCCGCGCCAAGCCACGGTAGTTCGCGACGTCGTGCTGCTCGTCACCGAGACCTCCGACGAGGGTCACGATCGCGAAGGTCGCCACCACCGTGGGTGCGTAGGTGATCAGGTAGAAGAGCGTGCCCGCGACACCGCGCACGGTGCCCGCCCAGATGCCGATGAGGATGAAGCCCGCGTGGTTGATCGACGAGTACGCGAGCATGCGCTTGGCGTTGCGCTGGACGACCGCGAGCGCGGCACCTACGACGGTCGTGAGCACGATCAGCACCCACAGGATCGGACGCCAGGTGTCGAGTTGGGTGCCGAGCGCCGAGATCAACACCCGCACCAACGCGGCGAACGCGCCGACCTTGACGACGGCCGCCATGAAACCGGTCACCGGCGTGGGCGCGCCCTCATAGACGTCGGGCGACCAGAGGTGGAATGGCACGGCCGCGACCTTGAAGGCGAAGCCGACGAGCAACAACGCGCCGCCCGCGTAGACCAGTCCCGGTCGAAGCAGGACGTTGTTACCCAAGAAGTACGAGATCGACGACAGGTTCGTCGTGCCGGTGCCGCCGTAGACGAGGGCCGCTCCGTAGATGAAGATCGCCGACGCGAAGCTCCCGAGCAGGAAGTACTTGAGCGCGGCTTCGGCCGAGGTGCGACGGTGACGGTCAAAGGCCACAAGCACGTACAGCGCGATCGAGAGTATCTCGAGGCCGAGAAAGACAACGATGAGGTCGTTCGCTTGGGTCATCAAGACCGCGCCCGCGCTCGCGGCGAGCGCCAGGATCTGGTACTCCGCGCCGACGACGCCCTCGCGCACGGCCCAATCGTGACCGACGAGTGTCGCCATCAAGAGACACACCGCGATGACCCCGGTCGCCACGACCGAGAAGCCGTCGAGGGTGATCGCGTGCGCCACCGTCGTGGTCGCACCGTGCTGGTCGAGGGAGTACCACTGGAAGAACGTGAGGACCAGCGCGGCGAGCGCGGCGAGACTGGTCACGCCCGTCGCTACGACCGTGGTGACCTTGGTGCGTACGAGCGCCGTGGCGAACAAGAGCACGACCGACCCGGCGAACAAGACGATCACCGGCATGATCGCCAGATAGTGGATGTGGGGGACGACGAGGTTCACTTGGAGACTCCGCTCGGGGCGACGTGCTCAATCAACTGCTGCACGGAGGGCGAGATGCGATCGAGTACGGGTTTGGGGAACACACCGAGGGCCACGATCAACACC
Source organism: Actinomycetes bacterium (assembly GCA_021781335.1). Taxonomy (GTDB): domain Bacteria; phylum Actinomycetota; class Acidimicrobiia; order Acidimicrobiales; family RAAP-2; genus RAAP-2. The sequence continues at coordinate 2,827 of JAJXXA010000024.1, read as the reverse complement.
ACGACCGGCACCAGCACCCAGCGCTCTTTGCTGTTCACGTCGGCCATCGTCGCGTTCGCGCCGACCGCCTCGCCGTGAAAGACCCGCTGATAGGCCCAGAGCAGATAGAGCGCCGCACCGACGACGCCGAGCGTCGCGACGACGCTCCACCAGGTGTGCGTGGCGAACGTGCCGATCAGGATCAAGTACTCGCTCACGAAGCCCGAGAGGCCCGGTAGGCCGATCGAGGCGAGCATGACGACGGTGAAGAGTCCCGCCATCACCGGTGCGGGGCCCTGGAGGCCGTTGAGGTCACGGATCTGGATGCTCGCGCGACGCTGTTCGATGAAGCCGATGATGAGAAAGAAGCCCGCGGTGATGACACCGTGGTTGAACATCAACAACACCGCGCCGACCATGGCGATCTTGGAGCCGGTCATGACGCCGAGCGTGATGAAGCCCATCTGGGCGAGCGACGAGTACGCGACGAAGCGCTTGAGGTCACGAGACACGCACGCCACCGCTGAGCCGTAGAGGATGCCGATGACCGCGAGGGTGAGTACGACCGGGCGCATGTCGGGGAGGGCCAAGGGGAAAAGCCCCACGGCGAAACGCAGCAACCCGTAGGAACCGAGCTTGGCGAGCAGCGCCGAGAACTCGATCGAACCCGCCGTCGGGGCCTCGGCGTACGTGATGGGCGACCACGTGTGCAGGGGCCAGATCGGCGACTTGGCGGCGAAGGCGATCGCGAAGGCGATGAAGAGCCAGATGGCAGTCGAGTGGGTCATCTGGGTCTGGGCGAGCGCACCGTAGGCGAAGGTGAGCGCCCCCTGGGTCTGGTGCTGGTGCGAGAAGCCCAGGTACAAGATCCCGATCAACAAGAACGCCGAGGCGCTAAAGGTGTAGATGAAGAACTTCAACGCCGCCTTCACACGCTCGGCGCCACCCCACTGGGCGATGATGAAGTAACTCGGCACCAGCGTCAGTTCGAAGAAGATGAAGAACTCGAGCACGTCGTGGGCGATGAAGCTGCCCATCGTGAGTGCCGTGAGCAACAACAGCCACGACACGAACGCGGGCTCGCGACGCCGGTCGCGTGCGCCGAGCAACGCCACGAGCACCACGAACGAAGTGAGGACCACGAGGAACAACGAGATGCCGTCGATCGCGACGTCGTAGGCCAGGCCGAAGGGGGCCGAGAGCACGTGTCGCGTCGCGAAGTCGAAGGTCTGGGCGTGCGCGACGTGACTGTTGTAGAGAAACGCGATGATGATCGTGAGGACGAACTCGACGCTCGACGCCGTGACCGCGACCGCGTAGGACCAACCCTCGCGCTTTCGAACGAGCGCGGCCAGCGCCGCGCCGAGCACGGGCACCACGAGCAGCGCGCTTAACCAGAGAGACGAGTGCATGACTAACCAACCCTCGCTACGAGGTAGACAACGATGACCGCGACGCCGAGCACCGTCGCGAGGGCGTAGTGACGCACGAAGCCCGACTGGACCTTTCGCACGCCGTCAGCGCTGCGGCGAACACCCGTGGCGAGTCCCATGACGCCGGCGTCGATGACCTTGTCCTCGACGACCGTGTCGGTGAACGCGGCGGCTTTGGCGAGCGGACGCCCGATCGTGGCGTCATAGAAGTCATCCCACCGCCATACGTGTTCGAGGAAGGACGACTCGTAGCGAGACGACGACGAGATGCCACGCCAGATGGTGAACGCGCTGAACAGACCGATGATCGCCGCGGCGACGTCGACGGTCGCGAGGCCCCATTGGGACATGGTGGACTGCGCACCGAGCGGCGCGACGTAGCCGAAGGTCGGCGCGAGAAAGCCGGCCAATGAATTGTGGTGCACCCAGGGAAGGTCCAACAGGCCACCCAGCACCGAGAGGGTGGCGAGGATGACGAGCGGCGCGGTCATGACCCACGGTGACTCGTGAGGGTCGTGGCCGTGGGTGACCTCACGGAATCGCTCGGTGCCGCGAAAGGTCAAGACGAACAGACGGCTCATGTAATACGCCGTCAGGATCGCGGTGATGACGCCGAGCACCCACAGGGCCTTGTTGTGCTGGAACACGTTGGTCAACACGTCACCCTTGGACCAGAAGCCCGCGAAGGGCGGGATGCCCGAGATGGCGAGCCATCCGATGAGGAACGTGGGGAAGGTCAGCGGCAGGTACTTCTGCAGGCCACCCATCTTTCGAAGGTCCTGCTCGCCGTTGAGCGAGTGGATGACTGAACCCGATCCGAGGAAGAGCAGTGCCTTGAAGAAGGCGTGGCTCACCATCAAGAAGATGGCGGCCGAGTAGGCGCCCACGCCGACCGCGAGCACCATGTAACCGATCTGGGACACGGTCGAGAAGGCGAGCACCTTCTTGATGTCCTTTTGTGACGTCGCGATCGTGGCCGCGACGAACGCGGTCGCGCCACCGATCACCGCGATGGTCATGCGACCCGAAGACGACATGGCCAGTACCGGCGACATGCGCACGAGCAGGTACACGCCGGCGGTCACCATGGTCGCGGCGTGGATCAAGGCCGACACCGGTGTCGGGCCCTCCATTGCGTCAGGCAGCCAGTTGAAGAGCGGGATCTGCGCGCTCTTGCCGGTTGCCGCGAGTAGCAGCGCGAGCACGGTCAAGGTGGCGATCGTTGGTGAAAGGGTTCCCGCCTTCTCAAAGACGCCGCGGTAGACGAGGGTGCCGGTGTGAGAGAAGAGCAAGAACATCGCCGCCAACAACCCGAGGTCACCGACCCGGTTGTAGATGAACGCCTTCTTGCCCGCCGAGGCCGCGGAGTCGCGGTCGAAGTAGTAGCTCACGAGCCAGTACGAGCAGACCCCCAC
>JAJXXA010000075.1 GCA_021781335.1 Actinomycetes bacterium | reverse complement strand
TGGCGGTAAGAACGCCCTCATGGTGCTTGACGACGCGGACCTCGACGAGGCGGTGCCCATCGCAATCGAAGGAATGTTCTACAACCAAGGTGAGGCCTGTACGTCAACGTCTCGGATTCTCGTCCAAACCTCGATCTACGACGAGTTCGCCCGGCGCTTCGTTGATGCGACCAAGGAGTTGGTCGTGGGCGACCCCTTGGTCGCTACGACCGATATCGGACCCCTGGTCGACGCTCGTCAGCAGGAGCGCGTCGAGCACTATGTACGCCTCGGGATCGAAGAGGGCGCCACCCTGTTGTATGAGGGGACGCTCCCAGACGACCCCTCGTGGGCTGAGGGATTCTTCGTGGCGCCACGTGTCCTAGGTGACGTGACGCCAGAGATGACGGTCGCCCAAGACGAGATCTTTGGCCCGGTCGCGTGCCTGATGCGATTTGAGAGTGACGACGAGGCCGTTGAGATCGCGAACGGTACGCAGTATGGCCTTACTGCGGCGATCTGCACTCGCGATGAGGTGCGCGCGGCGAATCTCGCCGAACGCCTTGAGGTTGGCATGGTATTCGTCAACAACTACACCCGTCGCACCTTCATAGGTTCGCCGTTCGGTGGGGTGAAGGGGAGCGGATACGGGCGTGAATACGGTCCCGAGACATTGCACGAATTCGTTCGTGCGAAGAATGTGCGGTTTCCATCGGGCCGGGGCGTGATAGGTGGTTGGCCGCCTAAGGCGTGAGCCAGATGCCCTGAGGTCTCCTACACTCGGCTCGATGGGAGAAAGAACGACTGACTCTCGAGCGGGCGGCGCAGGTGGGGGCGATGAGGGTCTCTCGGACGCGGTGTCGCCTGAGGTACGTCGCGTGATCCTGAACGGCCTGGCGCTGCTGCCGGCAGGAGCGAACGTCGTAATGCAACTCTCCCAGTTGGGTGTTGGTCATGGTGTACTCGAGAGTCGGGTGAGCTCGGGGTCGCTCTATCATCATCCGATCAAGCGAACGCGCACGACGCTGAGCTACATCATGATTGCGGGATTCGGAACACCTGAAGAACGCGCGGCACTTCGCGCGGCGGTGAACGTGCAGCACCGACAGGTACGATCATCGCCCGCTGATCAGGTGCGTTACAACGCATTTGATCCGGCGTTGCAACTGTGGGTCGCGGCGTGCATGTACCAGGGGGTCCTTGACTCGGTGAACTTTCTCTACGGTGAGCAGTCCGAGGACGTGCTCGACGAGATCTACCGGTTCAGCGCTCGTTTCGCGACAACCCTGCAGGTACCCGACTCACTGTGGCCGAGCGATCGCGAGTCATTTGAGAAATACTGGACCTCCGCACTGACCACGGTGGAGATGGACGCGGCCACCCGAGCGTACTTGCGTGATTTCATCTCTTTGGGATTCCTGCCGCGAGTGGTTCGCACCGTGCTCGGGCCGATCAATCGCTTCGTCACAACCGGCTTCTTGGCACCGGTGTTTCGTGATGCGCTCGGTGTGCCGTGGGGTCCTTCGCAACAGGCGTTGTTTCGCGTGCTGTTGAGACTCCTCGCGGCGCTCAATCACGTGCTTCCGTCGCTACTACGTGAGTTTCCCTGGAATCTCGTGCTGCGCGACGCGAGGCGTCGTATCGCGTCGGGGCGACCGATCGTGTGAGGAGCTCGCACATCGAGCTGTAGTTACGCCGTCGTAGGGTCGAGCGTGTGGGCAGTCGATGTCGCGGTAATACTTGTGTGTGCGCATATTGGTGATCGAAGACGATGTGGCGATCGGCGCGGCGCTCGTCAAGGGACTCGAGCGCGAGGGCTACTCGGCCGTGTTGGCGGCCACGGGCGCACTGGCGTTGAATTCGTTACCGGTTGACTTCATCCTGTTGGATCTGGGCCTGCCGGACCGTGACGGCCTAGAACTGTTTCATCAACTGAGGGCTGTGTCGAAGGCGCCGATAATCATGGTGACCGCGCGAGGTGCGGAAGAGGAGCGGATCGCGGGTCTGGACCTGGGGGCGGATGATTATGTCGTCAAGCCCTTCGGCTTTCGAGAACTCGTGGCGAGGATCAACGCAGTGCTTCGTCGCACGGGCGCACGAGAGAACGACACGCAACTGGTCCAGGTGGTCTCGGGCATTGAGATCGACCGACGAACTCACTCGATCAGGACGCGGGGCGAGGAGATCAGTTGCACCCCGAAGGAATACGGCATCCTGGAGTTCCTCGCTCGCGACCCGGGTGCCGTGATCACGCGACAAGAGTTACTGGACGGCGTGTGGGGGCCGCACTGGTTTGGTTCGACCAAGATGATTGACGTGCACGTCGCGTCTCTTCGTCGCAAACTCTCTATGCCCGACGTCATCGAGACGGTCCGTGGTATTGGCTTTCGACTGGTGGTGAGTGAATGAGGAGTCGGCTGCTCGTGGGCTTCATTCTCTTTGCGGTGCTGGCTACGGCATTGCTTCTCGTGCCGATCGGTTTCACTCTCGACGCACACGAAAATGCGAATACCTTGAGTGCGCTTCGACGCGACACCAACGCTCTCGCAACCATCCTTTCAAACGACATCGCCCGAAACAATCTGGCCCAGGCGAGAAAGCTTGCCAAATCGTACGCACATTCGACGGGGCGCCAGATACTGGTGATCGACAGTACGGGGATTCTCATCGCGAGCAAACCAAAACAGGCAACAGATCAGTCGCTGCTGGCTATTGCGAGTGATGTGGGTTCGGCGCAACTCTATGGCGTGACCGCCGGTTCGGTATTGGAGTCACCGCAGTACTACGTTGCGATGTCTCTCGCGCATGCGGGGGATCCCGATAAATCCATTGGTGACGTGAAACTGATCGTGACGTTTCCCGTCAAGGTGGTCACCAAGGTCATACGAAGCGACTGGCGCAACCTGGCGCTGGTGGGTTTCTTGATGCTCGCGGTCGCTTGTCTCTTGGGGGTAGTGATTTCGAGTTCGCTGGTGAGGCCGCTTCGAAAGATCGGTCGAGCCGTTGACGCGATTGGTAATGGTGAGCTCGAAGTGCGTGTGCCAGATGGCGAAGGCCCCGCAGAACTTCGAAGGCTCGCGCACGCCATCAACGCCACCACCGCTCGGCTCATCACCTTGCTCGAGGCGCAGCGAACCTTCGTCGAAGACGCTTCTCATCAACTTCGCACACCATTGACGGCACTCCAACTGCACCTCGAGAACCTGCAGACGGGCGACGGCGCATCGAGCGCCGACGACGTGGCATCGGTGCTGTCCGAGGTAGGTCGCTTGAATCGGCTCGTCGATTCGCTGCTGGCGTTGGCGAGAAACGAATCGAGGACGCCAGTGCTTGAGGCTCTCGACGTCCACGATCTCGTGGTGGAACGCGTCGAGTACTGGCGGCCGTACGCGGAGGAGCACGGTTTGGAGCTCGAAGTCAGCGTGCCAAACGACGTGTCCGTCGTGGTCATCGACGGCGCGCTCGAACAGATTCTCGACAATCTTTTGTCGAACGCATTCGACGCGACACCCCGTGGCGGAACGATACGCGTGACGATGGCACGAGTGGCCTCAAAGGTCGAGCTGCACGTGACAGACACGGGCGTCGGACTCACCCGTGAGGAGAGGACCTTCGCGATTCGAAGGTTTTGGCGGGGACGACACGGTGACAAGGACGGTTCGGGACTCGGTCTCGCCATCGTTGATCAACTGGTCCGCTTCTCAGGCGGATCAGTTGAATTGCGCGAGGCGAGCGGCGGCGGGATCGATGCCACGGTTTCATTTCGCGCAGAGTGACGTTGCGCCATCACGATGACACTCGGCGCGAAGTTAAGAGCGTTGTAGGAAACGTCTAAAGAGTTCATCGCACAAAGTGACGAGATGTAGGACCGCACTTCATCACATCGCAATCTTGGACGTTTCTTTACCGAAACGCGTCACCGTCGATTGGTCTTCATCGTTAATTTCGAAGAGAAGGGTTTAACGCGACTGACGAGTCGTACGAACCTTCGAAGAGAAGTGATCAACATACGAGGAGAAGAAGATGAAGAAGTCAATTGCAAAGGTATTTGTTCCGGTACTACTGATTGCGGGTTCCACGGGAATGGGACTGGCTGGGACAACGTTCGCTGGTGCCGCTTCGGCCCCCGCAAAGGCCGCACCAAAGCTCACGGGCGTGATCGCCAAGATCCAGGCGAGCAAGGATGTGTTCTGGATCAAGGTCGGCGCCAAGACGTACCGGGTCGACTACTCGACGACGACCAAGTTCACCAAGGGAACAGCCGCGACTCTCGCCAAAGGCAAGTCGGTCTCGGTGACGGGGAAGTACGTGGGCAAGTCCACAGCCGTTGTGGACGCACTGAGCATCGTTGCGTAGTTGAGCACACCAGTCGCCGCCGATCGCGCTCGCGTGTGGTCGGCGGCGTTGTGCTGTCTGGGCACCAACAAGAGTGTGGTGTATGTGACGTCGATGCTCGGTGCGTGCTTGCTCAGGGACGTAGGACGATCATGCCGTCACTCTCTTCGCCGTAGCCCTGGCCGTCGTCGACCACCGAGAGTCCGTGAGGTGTCTTCTCCCACTCCGAGGGTGTTCGCAACAACTGCCAGAGGGCTCGCCACGCGGCTACCGAGTGTAAGAGCCAGAACACGGGATTGAAGATGGCGTAGCCGGCGAGCGACCATTGTCGTCGTCGGCGAACCGACATGAGGCTGAGGATGATCATGGTGGTATTGCCAAAGATCAGGCTGATGGTGTTGAACTCGGTTATCGGTCCGGTGATGCGAAAGTTGTGGAGCGGGAATCCAAAGACTCCGTATGCACCCCACGCCAAGACGATGGGGTTGATCAGGAACGTTGCGGGCGTTCCACCGATGAACAGAATCATGCTGGCGATGCCGCGCCATCCGGTGGTGCGGCGAAGTTCATTCAATGACCGTGAGTGCACGGTTGCAGTGATCATGTATCCCTTGATCCAACGGGTGCGTTGACGGATCCATGCCCGCACCTCGGGACACGCCTCCTCCCACGTCGTGGACTCAATGGCGCCGACGCGATATCCGAGCGCCATCGAACGGATGCCGAGGTCCGCGTCTTCGGTGACGTTATAGGGGTCCCACCCCCCGAGCGTGCGCAGGGCTTGGGTTCGAAAGTGATTCGACGTACCACCGAGGGGCATCGGCAGATTCAATTTCTCGACACCGAGAAGCAGATAGTCAAACCACAGTGAGTACTCCAGCGTGAACATCCGGGTGAGGAAGTTCTGCTTGGCGTTGAAGTAGTTGAGGCGCGCCTGCAGACACACATACTCGTGTCCCAACTCGTCAAAACGGTCGATCACGTCGCGCAGCTGTCCGGGTTCGGGCCGGTCTTCGGCGTCGTAGATGACGAGGAATTCGCCCGTGGCGAGACTGAGCCCGACGTTGCACGCTCGTGCTTTGGTGCGTGGCACGCCGTCAGGCACGACGACAATTCTCATGAAGTCAGAGGTCCGAGTCGCTTTGGCCGCCTCCAGGCTTTCAATGTCGTCCTCTTCGAGCAAGAGGAGCACCTGGAGTTTCGATCGCGGGTAATCCAACTGTTCCATGTTCTTTAGGATCTGGGGAATGATGTTGGCTTCGCGGTAGCAAGGGATGAGCACGGTGTAGCGAGGGAGATGGGCCGCATCGATCCGACGCTTGATGGTGCCGCCTCCCTCGATGATCTTGGTGAGACGTTGTTCCTCTTGGAGGCGGACTTGGCGTCCCCCCACGACGCTGAAGAGAAGCTTGGTGATGATGCTGAGATCGAAGTAGACGTTCAACACACTGAGCAGAACGTCCAGACCAACGAAGTGGTTCCACAGCATCAACGAGATCATGGAAAGCGCGATGAGTGCCAGGGCCGATTTTTGAATGAGACTCATGCCGTGACTGGCTGACATGTGTGGTTGGGTCTCTGCGAGATTCTCTGC
>JAJXXA010000063.1:4345-5928 GCA_021781335.1 Actinomycetes bacterium | reverse complement strand
AAGGTGATGTTGCCCGCCCAGTCGATCTTGGCCGCGTGTCGTTCACCGAGCTCTTTCAGATAGACGTAGGACCAGACCGTGCCCACGAGACCGAACGGCACCGACACGAGAAACACGTATCGCCAATCGATGGCGCCGAGCACCCCACCCAGGATCAGACCGATGAACGAACCACTGATGCCCGCGATGTTGTTGATACCGAGCGCGAGACCACGCTGGGTGGAGGGGAAGGCGTCGGTGAGGATCGCGGCGGCGTTGGCGATGAGGAAGGCGGCGCCGACCCCTTGGAGGAGTCGTCCGACGATGAGCCACAACGCGCCGGGTTGTCCCGTGAGTGGGTCAAGGGTCAACACGAGCGACGACGCGGTGTAGACAACGAAGCCGAGGTTGTACATCTTGACGCGTCCGTACATGTCGCCGAGGCGTCCGAGGCTCACGACGAGCACGCTGCTGATGATGAGAAACCCGAGAATCATCCACAGCAGGTAGAAACTATTGCCAGGGGCCAAGGGGTTGAGTTTGACGCCGCGAAAGATGTCGGGCATCGCGATGAGCATGATCGAAGAGTCGATCGTCGCGAGCAGCACGCCGATCGTGGTGTTGGTGAGAACCAACCACTTGTAACGAGGCGACACCTCGAGCGGGTTCACAACGGCGACCGTGCTCACGAGTCGGTAAGACGGACAATGATCGACGACGCGCTGGCGAGGATCCGACGCTCCTCACTCGTCAAGGCCTCGAGTTGAAGGTTCAGCCACTGATTGCGCCGGCGGCGGGATTCTTCTATGACCGCTTCGCCCTTGGCGGTGGCGGCGATGATGACCTTTCGTCCGTCACTCGGGTCGCTCGTTCGCGCGAGCAGTCCCGCCTCTTCGAGCCAGTTGACGGTCTGATTCATAGAGGGCGGCTTCACGTGCTCGTACTCGCTCAGCTCTCGAAGGGTGTGGGGCCCTTCGCTCACGAGCAACCTGAGGACCGAACGGTGCGAATCACCCATCGGGTCGCCCGCGCGCTCGGCTCGAAGCCGTCGATAGAGGCGCGCCACCGCATCGGTGAAACTCGCCGTCAACTCTTCGATGGCGCGTTGCGCGCTCTCACGATCATCCGAGATTGGAACCTCGATGGGTGTCACTGTTGCTCCATAATCACTTAGGTTACCTAATTAGTATACCTAAACACATGCCTCGTGAGGGCGGCGGCGACACCACGGACCAGCACTTCGATCAAATGCACCGGGGCGAACTGGGGCTAGCCTTATTGACACACGTCAACTTCGCGCTGAGGGGGAAAATGGCTCTTCGTCGCTCCGCCTACCGCTACTACGAACACCGCCTGGCGAACGCATTGCCGAGGGAGGGACTGCCCCGCCACATCGGCGTGATCCTTGACGGCCATCGACGCTTCGCGAGAGAAGTCACTGACGGCGAATACAAGAAAAGTTACGAAGTCGGCATGGCCAAGTTGGAGGAACTCCTCCAATGGTGCGCGGAACTTGAGATCAAGGCCGTGACGGCATGGGTGCTCTCGACTGAGAACCTGCGTCGACCCGCCGCAGAACTCGACCCCTATTTCTCAGTCCTCAC
>JAJXXA010000063.1:0-4245 GCA_021781335.1 Actinomycetes bacterium | reverse complement strand
GAGCGCGGCTACGAGCCGGTCATACTTATCGACGCCGATCCTCAGGCATCGTGCGCGGAGTGGCTCGAGTTGTGGCCCATCGACGGCATCGAGGTGATCGAAGCTCCTTCGGAGAGGACCGCGACACGAGCGCTCCAGCGCGTCGATGGCCTCGCCATTGTCGACACGCCGCCCGGCAATGAGCGGATCACCCAAACCCTGGTCGCACTCGCCGACGCCGTGGTCATCCCCACGCGAGCCGGCGGCGTTGAATACTCCAGGGTCGCAGCGACCCTGGAGCTGATCCCCCCGTCGGTCGCCCGCGGCGTCGTGATCTGTGCCGCGCGACTAGGAACGAATGACCTTGAGGCGGCCCTCGAGTGGTGGAAGGACCAGAAGGTCCCCGTGTGGGGGGTCATCCCCGAAAGAGTAGGTATCGCCTCAGGTCCCGAGGCGCGACTGAGCAGGGAGGGACTGAACGCCTACGACGCGGTCCTCGCCAAGGCGCTGCGCGCGCGACGCTGAGCGACCACAACTCATATCGCGCGACGCTGTCGTCAGTCTGATGAACGCGCGGGCGCGACGGTCTGTCCGTCGATCGCCTTTCTCAACAGGTGCGCGAGCGTCGCACGTTCTTCGTGGCTGAGCGCCCCGAGGATCTCGTCTTCGAGACTCTGCTGCGCTTGCTCGGCCTGGTGCAAAGCGTTTCGACCCTCTTCGGTCATCGACACGATGTGGCGTCGCCGGTCACTGGGGTCACGGCGACGTTCCACGAGGTCTTCGGATTCGAGCTCGTTCAACAACAACACGCAGTAGTTCGCATCGATGCACAGTCCGTCGCTCAGATTCTGTTGGGTCGTCTCGTCGTAGTCGCGCAGGAATGACAGCGCGGCCAACTGCTTCAAGGTCTGTCCGAGCAGTTCAGGGGTACTTCTGCGATTCACGAGTCGCGATAATTGCGTAAGTAAGAGGATTGGTCCAGTGGACAAATTTTCATCCATCGGAAGTAATGGTAGTGACTCCGAGATATTCATGATATAGTGATTATACGACTTTCTAGATGATATTGCTTCACAGATAGTCGTTCCACTCCTCATATAGGAAGGCTTCCTCCATGCAAAAAACTTCTACCTCTTCATCAGGTATTACCGAAAGGCGGCGCTGGATCGCGCTCGTCGTTGTCTGCCTCGCCATGCTAATGAACGCGTTGGACTCTTCAATCGTCAACGTTGCGCTGCCCTCGATTCAAAAGAGCCTGCACTTCTCCCAGTCCAATCTCACGTGGGTCGTCGACGCGTACCTGATCGCCTTTGGGAGTTTTCTCCTCCTCGCGGGACGCTTGGGCGACTTGCTCGGTCGAAAGAAGGTGTTCCTGAGCGGCGTCGCACTCTTCACCGCCTCATCGCTCGTGTGCTCCGTAGCCCAGAGTCAAGGGATGCTCATCGCCGCACGCTTCTTCCAAGGTCTCGGTGGTGCCGTCTCGACGTCGGTGATCGTAGCGATCATCGTCACCGAGTTCTCCGGTGCGGCCGAGCGCGCCAAGGCCATGAGCGCGTACATGTTCGTCGCGGTCGGTGGTGGATCGATTGGTCTCTTGGTGGGCGGCGTGCTCACCCAAGCCGTCAATTGGCACTGGATCTTCGTGATCAACGTGCCGATCGGTCTGTTGACATTGCTGCTCGGTTCGATCCTCATCACCGAGAACGAGGGCTTGGGTGTTCGCGAGGGCATCGACATCACCGGCTCGCTGCTCATGACCGTCTCACTGATCACCGGCATCTACGCCATCGTGAAGGCGTCGAGCTACGGATGGACCTCGCCGCACACGCTGGGCTTCGCCGGTATCGCCGTAGCACTCATGATCAGCTTCGCGGTCGTCGAGTCTCGCGTCGCCAAGCCCATCATGCCGCTTCGCATCCTCAAACTGCGTAGCCTCAGCACCTCGAGTGTCGTGCGCGGTTTGACGTTCTCAGCGATGTTCGCCGTCTTCTTCTTCGGTGCGCTCTACCTCGAACGCGTCCTCGGCTACGGACCGCTCAAGACCGGCGTCGCGTTCTTGCCGATGACCCTCGTGATGGCGGCGATGTCGCTCGGACTCACGAGCCGACTCTTGTTGCGCTTCGGTCCTATGAAGCTGCTCATCCCGGGCATGTCGGCGGTCGTCGTCGGGCTCTTGATGCTGACTTCAATGGGCGAGCACGCCCAGTACCTCACGTCAATCCTGCCCGCGTTCTTGCTGCTCGGCGCCGGTATGAGCGTCTCGGCCGTGCCGCTTCTCACCATTGCCATGGCGGATGTTCCCAAGGCCGACGCCGGTCTCGCCTCGGGCATCGTCAACGTGTCGATGTGGCTCGCGTCCTCAGCGGCGTTGGCCGTCTTTGGCACCGTCGCGGCGAGTCGTTCCACGTCGCTCATGACCCAGGGCCAGAGCGCGGTGACCTCACTCGCGGCCGGGTATCGAGAGACGTTCCTCATCGGCGCAGTGCTCGCACTGCTCGGTCTACTCGTGACCGCGATCGTCTTGTGGTCACCCGCGAAGGAAGTCGTGCGCGCGCAGTCGGTCTCAATCGACAGTGCTGGCGAGCTCGAAGCCCTCGAAGTCATGGTCGGCGAGTTCTAAGCGCCACCGCGTCACTCGTCACGGTCCTCTCAACGATGAACGAGCACGCTGAACGATCGCCCAGCAGATGGGCGATCGTTCAGTCGCACGCTATTTCACGTAGCCGTGTCGTCGAAGGAACGTCTGCAGCGCAAGAACGAAGCGGTGCCCACTCGGTTCTTCAGGACTGAGCGCGCTGTTGAGGTGTCCGGCGGCGGCCTGGTTCGCAAGGAACGTGTTCACCGTCGCGTAGTGGCCCAGCAGGTCTTCGTCCGCCGCCCACGCCGCGGCGAGACCAACCGTGTCTTGGTAATGGCTGCTCGCTAAAGACCTGAACGTGCGCATCCACATCGCCGCGTCGCGCGCGATGAGATTCGGATAGGACCGCGTGATATCGAGGAAGTGACCGTGCGAGACGCTCAGGATCTCGATGGGCATGCCCGAGGCCGCGTAGTCCGTGAAGGCGTACGCGAACGAGGAGTCCGCGCTCAAAAAGACTGAACTGCCACCTGGACCTCGCGCAACGACCTGCACCCCCGGGTCACCGAAGTCGTACTCGATCTTGGTGAAGGTCTTGGTCGTGGGGTCGAGCGAGAACACTTGCTCGATCGAGCAGCAATGGGCGCCACCGCTGTAGAGTCCGAGCACCACTGACGGCGTAGCGGTCGCCTGCAAGCGCACGGTGTGTAGGACGGTGCTGCGCGTCGTCAAATCCAGGGGCCAGCACCGATAGCCGCACCACTTCGAGTAGACGAGATGATCATAGAGAACGACGCCGTTGTCACTGATGACGAGGCGTGCGTTCTTGGCCTCGGGGAAGTGACCCGAGTACGTGAAACTAGCGTGCAGCCGTCCCGACGTGGCCGACACCGACGCAGCCCCCGCTCTCGTGGCCGCGGGCACCGTGAGTACCAGAGCGACCACCGCTGTAACTAACACCTGACGAACTTTCACTGACCACGACACGCGAGACCTCCGCTGCCACGGTACCGGATGACAGCGCTGCAGTGTCGCTGCGTTCAATGGCCTGACCAGCCGCGAGGTCACTCGACCGTTATCGCCTCCAAGATGTTCAGTCGCGCGGCGCGGCGCGCGGGCCACGCCGCCGCCGCGAGCCCGAGGAGCGCCGCGAGTACGAGGAACACCACGAGACTGGAATACGGGACCACGATGTCGGTGATGCCTTGTTGTTTGAGCGACGACGAGAAGGCGACACCGAGCCCGGTGCCGAGAACGATGCCGATGACTCCTCCAAAGAGTGAGAGGATCACCGCCTCGGCACGGATCATGGTCCGCACTTGTCGTCGGCGCATCCCGACCGCTCGCAAGAGACCGATCTCTCGGGTGCGCTCGAACACGCTCAAGAACAGCGTGTTGATGATGCCGATCAGTGCGATCAGGATTGCGAGCGCGAGCAGGGCGTAGACAAGACCGAGCAGTTGGTTCACCTGCGCCTGTTCGGTCTTTATGAATTCGTCACGAGTCTGGATCTTCAGATTGGTGAAGGCACTGAGGCCCGCCTTGATCGAGTTGTCCGAGGCGGGCGAGACCGAGGAAGTGTTGAGCAGTAACACGACGGGCTGAGTGGAAGACGCGAAGTGTGCGCGAAAGAATCCGTCACCGACGACGTACGAACCAAGTAGCGCATTTGGCTTGAAGACCGCGCC
>JAJXXA010000099.1 GCA_021781335.1 Actinomycetes bacterium | reverse complement strand
GCATCGGTGGGACGCTTGTGCGGTGCCAGCCACGCTGACATTACAAACGACCCCGATGCGAACAGCACTCCGAGAATCAGGAGCCCCAGTATTGGTAAGTACTGGTCCACGTCCATCATTTCTATCAGACCTTGAAGGTCGCGCACGAAGTTGGCGACAGGGACCTACGGCCTAGGCTTGACGCGTGACTCGTCTCAATGAAATCGTTTCATCATCCAGCGTCTTTGACGTCGTGATCGTCGGCGGTGGACCCTCGGGATCGGCGTGCGCGTACTGGCTCGCCAACGCGGGATGGTCGGTGTGCCTGATCGAGAAGAAGGACTTCCCACGTGAGAAGACCTGCGGTGACGGACTCACCCCTCGCTCGGTGTACCAACTCCAAGAAATGGGACTCGAACCCGCGGTCGCAGCGAACGGTCACCGCTACAACGGACTTCGTGCCTTCGGGTTCGGGGCATCACTCGAGATGAATTGGCCCGAGCACCCGGTGTTCCCGAACTACGGCTACACGATCACCCGCTTCAACCTCGATGGACTGGTCGCCCACCACGCCGAGAGCAAGGGTGCGACACTCCTCAACGGCGTAGAAGCCGTGGCGCTGCTCGACCCGACGCCGGGTCGTGAGGGTTTCTTAAAGGGGGCGTCGGGCGTTGTCGTGAAGGAGAAGGCGACCGGCACCACCGGCGAGATCCGCGGTCGCTACCTCGTCGTCGGTGACGGCCAGAACTCGCGGATGGGCCGTGAACTGGGCACTTCTCGCAACCGCGACTGGCCCATGGGCATGGCGCTTCGCGGCTACTACACGAGCGATCGCCACGACGAACCGTGGATCGACTCGCACCTCGACATCCGAGACCCCAAGGGCGACGTCGTGCCGGGCTACGGCTGGATCTTCCCCTTGGGAGACGGCCGCATCAACGTCGGCGTCGGCCTGCTCTCGACGGGTGGCGCGTGGAAGGGCGTGAACACGACCAAGCTCCAGGAGTACTTCGTCGCCCAAGTGGCGAACGACTGGGGTCTCAGTGACGAGACCTGTTGTGGACCGGCGACGGGCGGTCGACTGCCGATGGGCCTCGCGATCGGACCTCGCGTCGGCGCCAACACCATGACCATCGGTGACGCCACCGCCACGGTCAACCCCTTCAACGGTGAGGGCATTGCCTACGGCTACGAATCGGGACGGCTCGCCGCGGGTGTCATCGGCGAGGCACTCGCCTCTAACGACGCGCGGGCCCTCGCGCTCTACGACGAGCGCCTCGATGCGGCGTACGGGGACTATTACACGGTGGCGCGCGCGTTCGTGCGCGTCATCTCTGAGCCGAAGATCCTCGCCGCGTGCGTGGGACTCGGACTTCGCATCGAACCCTTGATGAAAGAGCTCCTCGCGATCATGGCGAACCTGATGAGCAACGATCAGCGCGGACCCGCCGAGATCGGCTACCGCGCCATGGTGCGATTGGCGTCGGTGATACCAGAGCGCGCCTACGACCTACTCCTCGGTGACCAGAAGTCCGACGACTGACACCACCGCGAGCCGTCTCGCCCGGCGGGCGTACGCGTCGTGACGCTGTTCGAGTCGAACCGTAGACTGAACCCGTGCCAGGCGATACTCACGCATCGGGGACCAGCACAACGGTCGATCGATACCTCGAGACGATCTACTGTGTCGCCGGCGAGGGCGAGGTGGTGCGCCCCAGTCGCCTGGCCCAGTGGCTCGGCGTGAGCGCCCCCACCGTGAGCGACGCCGTCCAGCGCCTCGAGCGCGACGGCTGGGTCACCATCGCCGCGGACCGCAGCGTGCAACTGACGACCAAGGGCCACGCGAAGGCCTCATCGATCGTTCGTCGACACCGCATCCTCGAGCGCTGGCTCACCGACACCCTGGGCTTTGACTGGGCGGCCGCGGACGAAGAGGCCGACCGGCTCAGCTCGGTGATCTCTGATGACGTCATCGAACGGATCGACGAGTCCATGGGTAGCCCCCTCACCTGCCCCCACGGCAATCCCATCCCTGGACGCACGCCCACCTACGGTCGACTCACCACGCTCGCGGACCTCGAGCCCGGCACGGTCGCGGTGGTGCGCCGGATCTCAGAAGTCGCCGAGCACGAGGCGCGGGCACTGTTGCTCTCGCTGCACGAGATCGGGGTCGCCGAGGGCAGTCACATTGTTGTCTCGGCGCACGCGAGTCTCGACGCCCACCTCATGGTCGAGATCGACGAGCGAGCGCTCGCGTTGCCGTCGGCGTCGGCGAAGTGGATCTGGGTCGAGACCGTTGAGGTCGCTTCGAGTGACCAGGGCGCGAACAGTGTCATCGTAAGGTGATCACCCTTGTGCACGAGAATTTATTCGCTTAGGCTAACCTAATAAGTGGCGCGAGGCCATCGTTGATGAACGGCACACCATGACATGTTCGACCCCCTGTAGCGCTCAAGACGCGGACCCGTCGTGATCCCCACGTTCGTCATCTTCCTGCGCGAGGGCATCGAGGCGTCGATGATCGTGGCGATGCTGTTGTCCTATCTCAGCCGCATCAACAAGCGCGAGCACTTTCGTGACGTCTACCTCGGGGTCGCGGCCGCGTTCGTGCTCATCGTGCTCGGCGGGGTGGGCGCCTACATCCTCATAAAGCAGTACGACGGATCGAACGTGCAGACCTACTTCGAGACGACCACGTACCTCATCGCCGCCGGGTTCCTCACGTGGATGACGTTCTGGATGCACAAGCACGCGCGCACCATGGCAAAAGAGCTCCAGTCACGAAGCGACCTGGCCCTCTCCAAGGGCACACGCCTCGGACTCGGCGTGCTCTCGTTCCAGGCCGTTGGTCGAGAAGGCCTCGAGACCATGGTCTTCACGCTCGCCATCGTCTTCGCGAGTCAGCGCCAGGCCCAGGCCCCCGTGCACGGCACCCTGCTACTCATCGGCGGCGCGCTCGGGCTCATCGTCGCCTTCGTGATCGCCTTTTTCATCTACCGCCTGGGCGCCAAGATCAACCTCAAGATCTTCTTTCGCGTGCTCGGCATCGTGCTCATGTTCTTCGCGGCGGGCCTGCTCGCCGACGCCGTCGAGAACCTCCAGCAACTGGGCTGGCTCTCGATCGGCACCCACGTGATGTGGAACTCGAGCGGCGCGATCACCGAGTCGTCCAATATCGGCGACATCCTGCACTCGATGCTCGGCTACGCCGATCACCCGACGATAATGCAGGGCGTGGTCTACGTGACCTACGTCGTCGTCAGTGTCAGCGCCTTCGTCGCCATGGGCCGCTCACCGCGAACAACCAAGCGCACCCTTCATTAGGCCGCGGTCGAGCCGCTCTGGGTGATGCGCGTGAGCAGGGTGTTCACGATGTTGCCGAGCAGCGGCCTCGACGCCGGCCACTTGGCCACGATCGCGCCGAAGGTCACTTCGTAGTGACCAGCCGTCACGATCGCGATCACCAGATGCAGCGGCGCCGTGGTCGTGGCACCCGTTGGAGTGCTCGCGACGAGTGTGGTGACGCCCCCTCGCACGAAGCCCTTCGCGAAGATGACGGGTCGCCAGTTCTCACCCGCGGCGACCGCGGGGACGTGGACCGTGTACCCCGAGAGGATGAGGGCCGCGTTCGAAGCGACCAGGCACGACCCGAAGTTCTTCGCCGACATCTCGGCGGTGTCCTTTTGCACCATGGTCGTGGTCTTGTAGTACTGCGCGGTGGAACCGACCTCGAGGCCGCCGTGCGCACTCGAGGCGAAGATCGGTGAGGAGACCTGGTAGGCGGGTTGTTGACCGGCCGCGCCGAACATGCGGTCCTTCGCGGCCGAGACGCCCATGCAGTGCTGGAACTGGGCGGCCACTTGGGACCAGGCCGAATTGGCGGCCGGTGCAGTCGTGGTGGTCGCGACGTAGACCTTGCCCGGCGGCGAGAACAGGTAGTTCAACAACGAGCCGGTCGTCGCGTAGAAGCCGCTCGGCAGGTCGTCGATCTTGAGGTTCACCGCCTTTAGTTCGCTCAACGTCGTCGCCGACGTGTTGCTCGTGAAGAACGACGCGATGCCCCCGGCGAGTGACGCCAACAACACAACGACCACTACCGCGATCACGCCCGCGCGGCGGCGCCGGCGAACGACGCGCGCACCCTTGGCCGCCAAGAACTCCGCGATCTCGTCGTACTGGTCTCGTCGATTCGTGCGCCACACGTAGCGCACGCCGTCGATGGTCGCAAAGAACGCCAACGACCTCGAGAAGCGCACGAGCTGCATCGAGCTGATCTCAGACCACGGCGTCTGCCACGCGACCTGGGGGTCCCCCGAGAGTTGCGTGAGGCCGTTGTCGTCGCCGAGCAGGGTGACCCCCGAGGTCACACCATGCGGGACGAAGCTCGGTCGAACCGCCCAGCCTTCACTTCGAAACGTGTCACTCATGACGCCGCCGCGATGATGGCCGCTTCTCGCGCGCTGTCAATGGCCTGGGCCAGGTCGTCGTCGCTGTGGGCCATCGAGACGAAGAGGATCTCGTAGGCACCTGGCGCGAGGGCGACACCGCGGTCGAGCATGGCGTGAAAGAACGGTCGGTACAGTCCGTTGTCACAGAGCGCCTTGGCCTCGGCGAAGTTCGTCGGGGCGCTGAAGGGCTCTCGAGAGAGGTACAAGCCCATGAGCGGGCCCTCGATCGGCGTCTGGGCGAAGAGGCCCGAGGACGAGACGGCGTCACGCAGACCGTTCGCGAACTGGGCGACGCGGTTCGACAGTGCGACGTAGTCCTCGCGGGTGACGAAGTTGAGCACGCGCACCCCCGCCGCGGTGGCGAGTGGATTGCCCGAGAGTGTGCCGGCCTGGTAGACCGGTCCATTCGGCGCGAGCGACGCGAGCACGCTTCGTCGTCCCCCGAACGCCCCGACCGGCAGTCCGCCACCGATGACCTTGCCGAAGCACCACAGGTCCGGGGTGACCCCGAAGTACTCCTGTGCCCCGCCATAGGCGAGGCGAAAGCCCGTGATCACCTCGTCGAAGATCAATAGTGCCCCCACCCGGTCGCACTCGTCTCGAAGACCCTGGAGGAATCCGTCGCGCGGTGCGACGAGGTTCATGTTCGCGGCCACCGGTTCGACGAGCACCGCCGCGACGGACTCGTCGAGGGTGGGCACGACGTTGTAGGGCGCGACGATGGTGTCAGCGACCGCGCCCGCGGTGACCCCGGCCGATCCGGGAAGTCCCATCTGGGCAACGCCGCTGCCGCCCGCGACGAGCAGCGCGTCGGAGTGGCCGTGATAGCAGCCGTCGAACTTCACGATCTTGGAGCGACCCGTCGCGCCGCGCGCGAGGCGCACCGCGCTCATGACCGCCTCGGTGCCCGACGAGACGAGGCGGACCTGTTCGAGCCCGCTCACGCGCTCGCACATGAGCTCGGCGAGCAGGACCTCGCCGGGGGTGGGGGCGCCGAACGTGGTGCCCTCGCCCGCGCCGTGGCGGATCGCCTCGACGACCGCGGGATGCGCGTGACCGAGTAGTGACGCGCCGTAGGACTGGACGAAATCGAGGTAGCGCGTGCCCTCCACGTCCTCGACGTAGGCACCGCGACCACGCACGACCGTGTAGGGCGTGCCCCCGACCGAGCGAAAGGAACGAACGGGAGAGTCAACGCCACCGGGCAGTACTGCTTGGGCGCGATCGAACCACGCCTGATTGGTATTGGTCAACGTCCGAGCTCCTCAGCGATGTCGCGGGCAAAATAGGTCAAGACGAAATCAGCGCCCGCACGTCGTACCGCGACGAGTTGCTCGATGGCAACGGCCGTCTCGTCGATCCACCCGTTGGCGCCCGCGGCCTTCACCATGGCGTACTCCCCGCTCACGTGATACGCGCACACGGGGACGCTGAGCTCACGTCGAAGGTCACTCACGATGTCGAGGTAGGTCATGGCGGGCTTCACCATGACGATGTCGGCGCCTTCTTTGACGTCGAGCGTGGCCTCACGCAGCGCTTCGCGACGGTTCCTCGAGTCTTGTTGGTACCCGCGACGATCACCGCCGTCGGCGATCTCGACGTCGACGGCCTCTCGAAACGGCCCGTAGAGCGCGCTC
>JAJXXA010000115.1 GCA_021781335.1 Actinomycetes bacterium | reverse complement strand
ACCCTGCCCACTTTGTTCGGCGCAGTGCTCGCGGGCGTGAACTATGTGCTCATGGGTGCGGGCGTACCTACTCACATCCCGGGCATCCTCGACCGATTAAGCCAAGCGCACGACGCCGAACTCCCCATCGATGTCGTCGGTGCGTCGCCGGGTACGCCAACACCCGTCATGCGTTTCGAGCCAGCACGGTTCGTCAATGACAAGGTTCTTCGCCGCCCTAAGTTCCTCGGCATCGTCTCGGGCCACGTCCTCGCCAATGCTCTCGCCAAGCGGAGTTCGGGCAAAGTCGACGGCTTCGTCGTCGAGCGACCATCCGCGGGCGGTCATAATGCACCTCCGCGTGGCGTCTACAGCGTCGATGAGAAGGGCAACCCCGAATACGGTCCGCGCGACGTCGTTGACTACCAGGCAATGCGCAACCTCGAAGTCCCGTTCTGGATCGGTGGGGGCGTGACCACTCCCGAACACGTCCAAGAAGCATTCGACGAGGGCGCCGCGGGGGTCCAGGTTGGTACGCTCTTTGCCTACAGTGACGAGTCGGGCATGGAACCCCAACTTCGCCAGCACATCATCAAAGAAGCGCTGAGCGGCGACATCGAAGTTCTCACCTCGCTTCGCGCATCCTCGACGGGCTACCCCTTCAAGGTGGTCGTTGAAGAGGGGACCATCTCAGACCCCGTGGTCTACGAACACCGCGAGCGCAAATGCGATCTCGGATATCTGCGCGAAGCGTACGAGCGCCCTGACGGTCAGGTGGGATACCGCTGCGCGGCCGAGCCTGTCGCGGCCTACGTACGCAAGGGTGGCGAGGAGCGCGCCAGCGAAGGTTCTGCGTGCCTGTGCAACGGCCTCATGGCCACGTGCGGTCTGGGCCAGGTCCGTTCTGACGGGCGCCAAGAACCCCCTATCGTCACGAGTGGAGATTCACTCAACGACATCCGCACTCTCGCGGCTGAGCATGGTCACTACAGCGCGGCAGACGTGGTGCGATACCTGACGCCACCTTCACGTCGCAGCGCGTAGTTATGGCTAGGTCCGAGTTCGCATTCAGCGTCAGTTCGAGAACCTAGACCATCGCCGACTCGTCACCGAGCGACAGGTAACTCTCTTCTTCTTGTGACGTATGCAGAGCCAAGATGGCGTGCAGCCCATACAGCAGGCTCCTCATCTCGGCGATGTCCACATCATCCGGCCCCGCAGGGTCAATGTCATCGATCAATTGCGCGAGACGTCGAATCTGATGGGCGATCTCTGTATGCGCTCGACTCATGGTGCCCAGTGGTTCACTGCCACCGATCACCTTCGCGAGCGCTGGATAGAGAACCATCTCTTCGGCCAATTCGTGGGGGGCGACCTCTTCACTCAGTATGCGAAGCAACTCACGCGCCTGGAGAAGTGTTACCCCCGGCGTCTCACTACCCAGTGAGTCAGCGAACGCGCGCACTTGATCGATATGACCGCGTATCTCCAGATGCTCTGCCTGGAACCGTCGGGTCAGCGCCGTATCAGTAGGGCTCAACCGGAGCACTCCGCTCGCACCTTGCAACGCGCGTAGCGCGTTCAGTATCACCGAGACGTCAATGAGCTCTTGCAACAACGCTCCCCATACCGCCGCGAGCATCCCCAACGTCGCGAACAGCATCGCGACCAACGACAGGCCAATGCCGATCACCATGCTCTCGCGCGCGATGCGCATCGTGCGTTGCGCAACGGTGACCGCTTCGCCGAGCCGGTCCAGACGGTCCGCGGTGATGACCACGTCAGCGGCCTCTGAGGCGGCACTAGCCCCACGGGCACCCATCGCGATCCCCACGCTGGCCAGTGCCAGTGCGGGCGCATCATTGATGCCGTCACCAACCATCATCGTGGTGGCGAGACTGGTCTCACGACGCACCACGTCCAACTTCTCTTCGGGCGTGCGCTCCGCCAAAACCTGATCGACACCTATCACTGCGCTCACGCTTTCGGCGACTTCGAGTCGGTCACCCGTCACCATCACGATGCGTCGGATGCCCGCGGTTCGTAGCGAGCGCAGGGTTCGATTCACGTCAGCGCGAAGTGGATCGCTGAACACGAACACCCCGGCTGGTGCGCCGTCGACGCCGACAAACACCGTGAGCGCGCCGTCGAGTCGAGCCTTTCGCTTTGCGGCCTTCGCCCACGCGGGACTCCCGATCACTCCGACCCACGACGCCTTGCCCAATGAGACCTGGCGTCCTCCGACGACGCCGCGGATACCCATTCCCGCAACTTCTTCAACCTCGTCAGCCCGCTGGAGTTGATAGCCACGTTCCAGCGCGGTTCGAACAACGGCACTAGCGAGCACGTGCGACGAGGTTTGGTCGAGTGACGCACCCAATTCGAGCAACTGTTGGGGAGCGATCAACCCAGAGGTGACGACCTCTTTTAACACGGGCTGGCCCTTGGTGACGGTACCGGTCTTGTCGATCAGGAGCGTCGTGCACTTGGCAAGGCGTTCAAGTACCGCGCCGCTCTTCACGATGATGCCGCGGTGCGCGCTGCGCGAAAGACCCGACACCAACGCCACCGGTACCGCCAATATGAGGGGACACGGGGTTGCCACCACCAGCACCGCGACGGCCCGAGTCGGGCCACCGATGATCCACGCCAGTGCCGCGGTGGCGAGCGAGACGCCAAGAAACGACACCGCGTAACGATCCGCCAGGCGCACGAAGGGCGCTTGGGACGCCTGGGCCTGGGCGACCAGACGTACGACACCCGAGTACGTACTTTCGGCCGCGGTGGCGCTGGCTCGGATCTCGAAAGGGTTCCCCGCGTTGACCACGCCGCTTCGCACCTGCTCACCGATCTTGCGCTCGATCGGTAACGACTCGCCGGTAAGCGCGGATTCGTCGAGCACCGCGAATGGAGAACTCAAGGTGCCGTCCACCGGCACCTGCTCCCCCGACGTCACGAGCACGCAGTCACCCAGCACCACTTCGTCCAAGTCAACGGTCGTCACTTGACCGTCCACCACGCGATGTGCCGATTTTGGTACGCGCTCTAAGAGGGACTTCAACTCCACCTTGGCGTGACCCACGGCCCACTCCTCGAGCGCGTGGCCACTCGCGAGCATGACGCTGATCACCGCGCCCGCGAGATATTCCTTCACCAGCACCGCACCCACCAGCGCGAGTAACGCGACCACATCAACGCCGAGACGACCCGCTCTCAGACCGACGATGACCGTATAGGCCGAATACAGGGCACCCACGGCGCTCACACAAAGCCATGCCACATTTCCCGCGTAACCAGCACCGCTCCAGTGCAGGACGGCACCGAGGAAGAGACCTAATGTCACCATGAACGGAAGCAGCGCGAACCCGAAACGTGCCACCAATCGAGATGCCGCCGTCGTGCGGATCTTCACCATCACCTCATACTGCTACGTGCGCCCCGTGTGCGCCAGGGTCGAAAGCCACTGCACCGGATTCATCGCGCGCCTTACGCGCCAACGGTCCAGGCGATGAACATGTGACTTTCTGCTCTGCTACGCGACCTACGAGGGTGAGAGCCTTTAACCATGAAGAGACGCAGTGTCGCCCAGTTAGCAGTCGTGGTGATTGTTGTGTTCGCCATGGGCCTCGTCATCGGACGCGAGTGGGCAAAGCCTTCATCGTCAACCACGTCCGCTCCCACGACCAATGTGACGACCACGACACTGGCGAGCCAGCCAGTGAGTGCCATCTGGCCGTTCGCCTCGACGCCGACCAGATTTGCAACACCTGAACTCGCGGCACAGACCTTCGCGCTCGACTATCTCGGATTCACGAACCCGGTGATGGAACCCTTCCAACAGGGCGATACCCGATCGGGCGAAGTGCCCGTTCGATCAAGTGCTATGGGCCCCACGACGACCATATTGGTACGACAGGTGACGAGCGACGATTCGTGGTGGGTGATCGGCGCCGTATCAGCGAATATTTTACTGAGGACACCGACGGCGCTCCAGGCGATTCCTAACCCGGTCCTCCTGAAGGGAACGAGCACCGCCTACGAAGCAGTGGTCAACGTGCAGATCCGCCAGGACGCGTCACTCGTGCCGCTCGCGCGTACGACCGTGATGGGTGGTTCGATGGGCGTCATGGGCCCATTCACGAAGAAGATCACCTATTCAACGCCTACCGCGTCTGGCGGGGCCATCATGATGTACACCTTGTCAGCGAAGGACGGGAGTGTCCTCGAAGCGAGTGTGCTTCGCGTCACCTTTGCGAAGTGAGAACGTGATTGCGAACAGTCTTCGTTGAAAGTCTGTCAACGATCCTTTCTGTAGGGATCAGGATTACATGAAAACTCAGAGACGCTGTGCCATGGTCGTCAGCCACGCCAAGCGGTCCATCAACAACAAGATGCCCAAGATGCCGAGCACGAGGGCGCTAGAGACAGTGACGCCTGCTCCGTGGCGTTTGAGCCAACCCATTGGACGCTTCAGATGGTCAAAGAACAGCGAAACCAGGAGAAACGGCACACCCAGTCCCGCCGAATAGATCACGAGCAAGATCCCCGCCGACAAGAGGTGCCCTTGCTGGGTAGAAAGGGCCAGAACGGCGGCAAGGATTGGACCGACACACGGAGTCCACCCGAACGCAAACGCCGCGCCCGCCACTGGTGCGGCGAAGGGACCGAACTTGGACAGTGTGGGATGCACCCGATATTCGCGAGCGAGACCCGGTTGGCGAAGCACTTCTGTCCCGAGCATGAAGAGTGCCATGAGGACAATGACGACGCCCGATGCCCGGGTGAGCACCGTCTGCTGATGAACCACGGCCCTACCAACAGCGCTCGCCGACAGTCCAAGGAGCACAAAGACGACGCTGAAGCCCGCGATGAACAACAAGGTGTCACGAGTCATGGCACCCAGTTTTCGCGTCTTCTCAACGCCCAGGTCAAGTCCTCCAACGATCGCCAGATATGCCGGCACCAGAGGAAGTACACACGGCGACGCGAACGAAGCTATGCCACCAAAGAATGCGGCGACGAGACTGACTCCCGAGAGGTTCACGCTACGCCGGCACGCTGACGCCGTAGATCTGTTGAAGGCTCTGGGCCAGCGTCAGCGAGTTGTAGCCCCCCAGATGCGTCGTGATCAACTTTCCGTCCGCACCGTAAAAGGCCGTCATGGGCAGCGAACCCGAGCCACCAATGTTCTGATAGAGGCCATCACCCTGACTCCCACCGACATCTCGTAGCACGGCGGTCGCGGACTGGTCGAGTGAGAAGCCATTGGCGAACGCCGATCCGTTACCCGTCTCAAGCGCGTTCACTTCAACAATGTCAACCTTTCCACGAAGGAGCACGGCGTCATGAGCAAACACGGGTAGCTCGTCGGCGCACACTCGGCACCATGACGCGAAGAAATTGACGACTACAGGCGTGCCACGCAGTGACGCCAGTGAGACCTTGCCCGTTCCGTCGAGCTTGGGTAACGACCAGTCGGTGGCACCCACCTTGTACCCGGCCATCGAATTATTCGTGAACGCGAGCACCATAGTTCCGGCGAGAACAACCACCGCTAGCACGCCAAAGGCTCGGACGCGGAGCTGATGGCGTTGGCGTGCCGTGCGACGGCGCGCCGGAGCCGCCTTAGTCTCCGGTCTCTTCTTCACCCCGCTGAGCGACGGCTGAACCGGCTTTGTATAGTTCGACGATTTCTTCTTTGGCTTACCCACGGTCTCTCCCACTGCCCTCTTCACGTAAAAATCGAAGCTGGCGAGGGCTTTAAATGCAGGCCCACCACACTTCGCTCTCGATGATTATATACCCATGGGGGTATAGGAGGCACGAAAATCAACAGGTGAAGCCTTCCTCATCATTGGCGACAGTGATTTCAATGTGAGGCACTTATGGATTCCTTGTTGCTCGCCCAGAAGACTCAACGTGGCCTATCGACCAGAGCGGGGGCTGAACTGCGTATGACAAAGCAGGGTGCCCACCAAAGGCTTCGCCTTGTCGCCACCGAGAATCTGGTGCTCTCCGGTAAAAAAGGAAGGCCTCCTGGGTGATCACCACACAGAGGAACTTCATTCAGAAGATTCAGTGCCCTGTCACGTACATGAGTAGGAAGAGGACGAAGTCAGGCAACGAACGACTGGTAGACACCTGCTAAAACCTCGCTGCCCGATCTCTGCAAAGCCAATCTTCTTAAACGCCGTGACGGTCTCTTGACCAGAGACAACAGGTAGCGCGGGGCTCACGCAGGAATCAATACAGAGG
>JAJXXA010000124.1 GCA_021781335.1 Actinomycetes bacterium | reverse complement strand
GCATCGTCAACCGCCGCAGGAAACGGGTGCTCGGGGGCCAATCGGTACTCGACCGCCACAAAGCGCATCCGCGTGTCAGCACAGAGTCGCCGACAGAGTGCGTCATGGGTTTCGAGGTCCCCCATGACAAAGCTCCCGCCGTGAAAATAGACGACGACGGCCTTGCCCTCCTCGTTGAGTGGCACGTACAGTCGTGAACGCAGTGTGCGGCCCTCGAGGACGATCTCGCCGTCACGCACCTCATCGACGCTCTCGGGGGTCCCACGGCGCGACATCGCGAGCCTATGAAAATTGTCCCGTCGAACTTCAATGCTCAATGTCGAAGGATGCGGCGATGGGTGAGCCCGCGATTCGTCGACGAAGGGTTTAAGCGCCGGATGTACCATGACCACCTCCTCTCGCCAAGATTAGGCAAAGTCTCACCATCTTGGTAGAGCGTCCAGTGGACTTTCGGTGATCGTTACGAAAGAAGAATAAGAAATCGAGCGCACGGTGCCAACTACGTAGCTGCCGTGAACCTGTGCGTCACCAATGAGGCTGCGCCGGCGACAGCACACACTTCTTCGAGCCCCTTTTGGAGCGGACGACCGGGCTCGAACCGGCGACCTCGACCTTGGCAAGGTCGCGCTCTACCAACTGAGCTACGTCCGCGTGTCCGTCCATAATAGCCGAACTCATCGCTCGGGTGCACCGCATGTTTGAAGCGCCCCGCCAAGTCCTTGCACTGGCGCTCACGGCGTCTCCTGCTCACCAGAACGCCGCTTCCCCAGCGGCCGGTTCGCAGGTCTCCACATCGCTATCGGCCAGAACTTCCAAAACCACCCTCGCCCCGAGCTGCCTCGGGTAGTTCATCAACGAGTGAAAATACGGTGTTCTCAACCTTCATCACCACGAGTTGTGCGATGCGGTCTCCTTTGTGCACGACGTAGTCGTCCGTGGGATCGAGGTTCACGAGCGCTACCTTCAATTCTCCTCGATACCCTGCATCAATGAGTCCCGGTGCATTGGCGCAGGTCACTCCGTGCTTTGCGGCGAGGCCGCTTCGCGGCAGGACGAAGCCCGCGTAACCCTCGGGAATCGCAATACTGAGCCCGGTCCCCACCATCGCGCGCCCACCGCCAGACGCCAATTCACAGCTCGCCACTGCCACCAAGTCGCACCCCGCATCGCCATCGTTAGCGAAGACGGGCACCACGGCGTCTTCGTGTAACACCTTGATCTGAATCTCCATTTCGGCAGGCTAGCCTCCACATGCGCGAGCCTTCGCCGTCACGCACTCATATTCGATAGTGTCGCACTGTGCTCGTATGGATTGATCTTGAGATGACGGGGCTGGAGCCTCAACGACACGTCATCGTCGAGATTGCGACAGTCATCACCGATGACCAACTGAATATCGTCGCCGAAGGACCAGATCTGGTTATTCATGCGACCCCAGAGGAGCTTTCACAGATGGGTGATTTCGTCACGGAGATGCACACCAAATCCGGACTCCTGCGCGCCATCGAACAGTCGACAACCACGGTTGCTGAGGCCGAAGCTGCAACGCTCTCCTTTCTAAAGACGTATATCGACGATGCCCAGAGCGTGCCGCTCTGTGGCAACTCCATCGGCACGGACCGACGTTTCCTCCAGGAGTACATGCCAACTCTCGAATCGTTCTTCCACTATCGAAACGTCGACGTGTCAACCATCAAGGAGCTTGCTCGAAGGTGGAACCCGGAGGTGCTGTCCGCCATGCCTGACAAGTCCTCCTCACATCGCGCGCTTGACGATATCCGTGAGTCCATTGCTGAACTCGTTCACTATCGCGAGACCCTGTTCCCCCCAGCAACTACGAAGTAGCCTCACGGACCATGAGCGAAACACCTCTCTCAATCGCCGAAGCGACCGCACAGATGACCGCTCCAGGTCAGATGTTCGAGACAGAGCGGACGGTGATCAACGGTGTGGAAATGACGGTATGGAAGCACGCACCGCGTAACCTTCGCCAGGTCCTGGACCTCTCGCTCAATCACGCCGAGCGTGACTTCCTGGTCTACGAAGATGAGCGCTTCACCTTTGACCAGCACTATCGCATCGCGTCCACTCTGGCTCACCGCCTCAGCGAGATTGGCGTCACCAAGGGTGACCGTGTCGCCATCGCCCTTCGAAATCTTCCACAGTGGGTCTTCGCCTTCTGGGGCGCCATGGTCACGGGCGCAGTCGTCGTACCCCTCAATGCGTGGTGGACCAGCGACGAACTGGCCTACGGACTGACCGACTCCGGCTCGACGGTGCTCTTCGTTGATGAGGAGCGGCTCGAACGTCTTCGAAAGCAGCTCGACAATCTTCCCGAGCTCGAGACCATCGTCGTCGTGAGCGACGACCCGAAGCGCCCCGCGCACATCGACGCAAAACACGACCGGATTCGATTCATGGGATTCGACGACTTCCTCGGCGAGGTCGATCCCACCGCAACGCCACCCGAAGTACACATAGATCCCGAAGACGATGCAACGATGTTCTACACCTCAGGGACAACGGGTCGCCCCAAGGGCGCAGTCGGTACTCATCGAAATGCCCTCACCAACCTGATGAGCCTCTTCTTCATCGGACAGCGCGCAACGTTGCGCTTTGGTGGCGGCAACGTGGACAGCGATGGGGTCAGCATCCAGAATGCGGGGCTCTTGAATGTGCCGCTCTTTCACGCAACGGGATGCCTTGCCGTAATGGTGGTCAATACCGCGTCGGGGGGCAAGATCGTCATGATGCACCACTTCGACGCGGGCAAGGCGCTAGCACTCATCGAGGCGGAGCGACTGACGATGATCGGCGGCGTGCCGACAATCGCAATGCAGATACTCGATCACCCAGACTTCAAGAAATTCGACACCTCGAGCGTCCGCTCGGTGTCCTACGGTGGCGCTCCGGCACCACCCGAACTCGTCAAACGGATACGCGCCGCTTTTCCCGTTGGACAGCCGGGCAATGGCTATGGGCTTACCGAGACGTCTGCGGCGGTCTGTCTTAATTCGGGACCCGACTACGTCGAGCGACCCGATAGTTGTGGCACTGCCGTGCCGGTGTGCGAGATCGCCATCGTCCCCGAAGAATTTGAGGGTGAAGAGCCCACTGACGAACTCCCCAAGGGTCCCGATGTCGTTGGCGAGCTCTGGATCAAGGGACCCAACGTGGTTCGAGGTTATTGGCGAAAGCCCGAGGCAACGGCGAAGTCGTTCACCAAGGGCTGGCTGCACACGGGAGACTTGGCGCGCGTCGACGACGAGGGCTTCATCTACATCGTCGACCGGGCGAAGGACATGATCATTCGAGGGGGCGAGAACGTGTACTCAGTGATCGTCGAAGCCGCAATCTTCGAACACCCCGACGTGGCGGATTGCGCTGTCGTTGGCCTGCCGCACCCCGTGCTCGGTGAGGAAGTCGCCGCGGTGATCGTACTTCGACCAGGTCGCAACGTTGACGGCGAGGAAATCTCTCGCCACGTCGCCGCTCGACTCGCTCGCTTCGAAGTTCCCACCAAGATCTTCTTTCGAACGCTCGCCCTGCCACGCAATCCACAAGGCAAAGTGCTCAAGCGAGAACTTCGCGACTCACTCGAAGCACAACTGCGCGCCTAGCCCTCCACGAGGAGTGTGTCGATCGCGTGATACGTGTCGTCGCTCATTTGAACCTGCGACGCCGCGCAGTTCTCTTCGACGTGGGCGACCTTGGAAGTGCCCGGAATGGGCAGGATCACGGGTGAACGTCGCAACAGCCACGCCAGTGACAACTGCGCCACCGTCACACCACTCTGTGCAGCGAGAGTGTCGAGCGGCCCACCACTTCGCGCCAGGTGACCTGAGGCGACGGGGAACCACGGGATAAAGCCAATACCCTCTGCCTCGCAGTAGTTGAGGACCTCTTCACTCGCCCGGTTCGTGACGTTATAGAGGTTCTGAACTGTCGAGATCGGCACCACCGCTCGCGCCTTTTTGATCTCCTCGACGCTCACTTCGGAGAGTCCAACCGCCTTCACCTTGCCTTCGTCGAGCAGTTCACGAAGCACGCCGAACTGCTCGTCCGCGTCTACTTCGGGATCGATACGGTGAAGTTGAAAGAGATCGAGTGACTCTTGGCGAAGGCGGCGAAGGGACATCTCGCATTCCTGACGCAAGTACTGGGGACGACCGCACGGGAACCAGAGATCCGGACCAGTGCGTACAAGGCCAGCCTTGGTCGCGATCTTGACTTCGCCGTAAGGGGCCAGTGCGCGCGCGATGAGTTCTTCTGAGACGTAGGGGCCATAGGAATCAGCGGTGTCAATGAAGTCCACGCCCAACTCAACGGCTCGACGAAGCACCGCGAGCGCTTCGTCGATGTCGTTCGGTTCACCCCAGATGCCTTTGCCAGTGATGCGCATCGCGCCAAAGCCGAGGCGGTGCACGGTCTGGTCGGCGTACGTAAAAGTCGTGGGCTCACTCATGTTGTCTCCTTTATCCATCAGCAACCCTAGGGGGCAAAAGCAACACGGCGGCCACCCGAAGGTGACCGCCGTGTTACAAAGAACGGAAAATTACTTGTTGGGCTGAGGCGTAACGCGCAGGTAGTCCTTCAATTTCTTGAAGCCCTTGGGGAACTTCGTCTTCGCCTCTTCGTCGCTCACCGAGTTCGCGATGATCACGTCGCCGCCGTCAGTCCAGTTGACCGGCGTCGCCACCTGATAGTTGGCCGTGAGCTGCAATGAGTCAAGCACTCGCACGATCTCGTCGATGTTTCGTCCAGTCGATGCCGGGTAGGTCAGCGTCAGCTTGACTTTCTTGTCAGGTCCAATGATGAAGACACTGCGCACGGTCAGCGTGTCGTTCGCATTCGGGTGGATCATGTCATAAAGGCCAGCGACCTTGCGCTCTTCGTCACCAATGATCGGGAAATTAAGCGCCGTACCCTGGGTCTCGGCGATGTCACCCTTCCACTTGTTGTGAGATTCGACGTCGTCGACCGAGACACCGATGATCTTGGTGTTGCGCTTGTCGAAGTCCGCCTTGCGAGCGGCGAAACCACCAAGCTCAGTCGTGCAGACCGGCGTGAAGTCCTTCGGGTGCGAGAAAAGAATGCCCCAACTGTCGCCGAGCCATTCATGAAAATTGATTGTTCCTTCGGTGGTCTCGGCGGTAAAGTCCGGGGCCACGTCACCAAGGCGAATCGCCATGTGTTTTCTCCTTGCGGGCAAGTCGTCAGTCCCTTGACTGAACCCCGCCAGTTTAACCATATGGTCCGTAATTGGTGCAAATATCTAGTGGATTTGTAGAGAATAGGATTACTCAGTCTCTCGGGCCTGTGAAACTGTACAGATGAGTGAAACCGAACGTCCCGTTGTCGCCGCCTTTGACCTCGACGGCACACTCACCCAGGGTGGGAGCGTCTATCACTGGCTGCGCTATCTGGCCGGGAATGCGGCTGTTTATCGCGCTACCCTCTCCTTGCTCATACCCCTCAGCGTCGGCGCGGTGCGTAGTGGACGGTGGGCCGACGACGCCAAAGAACGACTCTTCCACAAGATCCTCGTGGGCCGCGACCTCGAAGAAGTCCGCCAGACGTCAAGGACATTCGCGCTCGAGCACCTCGCGCACAAAGGTAGGAGGAAGATCCTCGATCGCCTCGAGTGGCACCGCGAGTGCGGCCACGACGTCGTCATAGTCTCAGCATCACCCCAGCTCTACGTCGACGTCATGGTCGAAGCCACACACGCCACCGCGGGAATGGGCACACGGCTCGCGGTCGACGCTCGCGGCAAACTCACGGGGAGCTATCTCGGCAAGAACTGTCGCGGCACCGAGAAGATGCGACGCTTGAACGAATGGATTGAGGACCAGAAGTATCAAGAGGTGCCGGTGATCTACGCGTACGGCAACTCGCGCGGGGACCGGCGCCTGCTCAAAGGAGCAACCTATCCATTTGATGTTGGCCGACTCGGGGTGCTCGGCGCTCTAAGGAAGTACCCCAGACTCAAGACACCCAATTGATGCAGGCTGGCCTAGCGCTGGCGAACTGAAGCGCCCATCTCGACGATGCCACCTTCGCGACCGTTGTAGGTCACTTGAATCGATGCTGCACGCTCGCGCCAGGCAATCACGGTGCCGTGGTGATCGACTATCCCCACGTTCACGTCATAGACACCGTCGAGCAGTGGAATCTGTGGCAGATCTACACCCACCGCGTTCGGCCCCGGCGTCAAGTTCACCGGCGAACCCTGTGCATCACTTCGAGAGACGAGCAGGCCACTGCGTGTGAAGATCTCCATCATGA
>JAJXXA010000120.1:12326-25391 GCA_021781335.1 Actinomycetes bacterium | reverse complement strand
CGACGCCGTACAACACGTACTTGAACGCCGGTCTGACGCCGACGCCGATCTGCACGGTGTCCTCTACGGCCCTCGACGCCGTCTTGCACGCCCCACCAGGCCCGTGGCTGTACTTCACTGTGGTTGATAAGAAGGGGACCGAAGCGTTCTCCACCACGTTCGCACAGCAGCTGGCCAATGAGCGCCTCGCGGCCGAGCGGGGTGTTGGATGAAGTGGCGTCTCGGTGTCGTCGGCTCGCCAATTGAGCACTCATTGTCGCCGGTATTGCACGAGGCCGGTCTCGAACTCGCGGGTCTACAAGGAAGTTCCACGCGTCTCGAAGTGACCGGTGAGCAGGTCACGACACTGCGAACGCTCATGGGGACGACCTTTGACGCGTTATCGGTGACCATGCCCTTGAAGGAGAGTGCGGCTCGCGTGTGCGATCAGCTCGATGAAGTCTCCACTCGTATCGGGGCCGTTAATTCTCTCCTGGAACGAGACGGGGCGATCCTTGGAGCGTGTACCGACGGCATTGGCTTCGTGGACGCGCTCAGCGCGCAGTTGTCCTATGAGGTGGCCAATAAGCGGGTGGTCATGCTCGGTGCTGGGGGTGCGGCGCGTGGCATCGTCGACGCTCTGGTCCACGCGGGAGTTCGCTCCATTGTCGTCGAAGGTCGCACGGCGTCACGAGTCCTCGAGATCGTCGAACGCTACGAGGTGGTCTCCACCTCTGGGGACCCCGAGGCGCCGGTCGACCTCATTGTCAACACCGTGCCGATCGGTGGGCGCCTCGAGCCGACCGTGCACGAAGGGGTCCATGACCAGACCGTGGCGATTGACATCACCTACGAGCCACGAATGTCCAAATGGCGCTCGCTCTATGACGCGCACGGATGCCAGAGCGCCAACGGACTCGGGATGCTGGCGTATCAGGCCGCCCGCCAGATGCAGTGGTGGTGGGATACTCCAATAGACGGCGCACGACTCTTGGAGGTGATCGAGTGACCGACACGCTCACGGCGCTCACGTCGAGACTTCGTACCAAGGACTCGATGGATTACAGCCTCTTTTGGGCACTCGTCGGACTTGGCGTGACGGGCGTGGTCATGATCTACAGCGCCACTCGCCAAGCCCTCGTCAACGCCGGCTACAACCCTCACTACTACCTCGAGCGTCAGGGTCTCTTCCTCATCATCGGGATAGTCGTCATGTTCGCTATCTCACGGTTTGACTACCGGCGTTTTGAGATCGTGGCGACGCCGCTGTACGTGGCCTCGTTGCTCGGACTGGCGGGCGTCTTCGTGCTGGGACAAAGTGCGCTCGGTGCCCAGCGCTGGTACAACCTGGGCTTCATCCAGATCCAACCGAGTGAATTCACGGTGCTCTTTATCATCTTGGCGGTGGCGACGTTTTGCGCGCGCCGGCCCGAGGGGCTCTCGATGCGCGACGTCAGTCGACTGCTCGTGATGACCGGGGTCCCGCTCTTGTTGATCGTGAAACAACCCGACCTCGGTACGTCGATCATCATCGTGCTGTGCGTCGCGGCGATGATGGTCGTCGCCGGTGTGCCTCCGAGGTTCATGGCGTTCCTCGCGATCGCCGGTTCCATTTCAGTCGCCGCGGCGATCTACCTGGATCTGTTGAAGAAGTATCAGGTCGACCGTTTCGTGTCGTTTCTGAACCAGGGCTCAACCAACGCCAACC
Source organism: Actinomycetes bacterium (assembly GCA_021781335.1). Classification (GTDB taxonomy): domain Bacteria; phylum Actinomycetota; class Acidimicrobiia; order Acidimicrobiales; family RAAP-2; genus RAAP-2. Next base: position 23,704 of record JAJXXA010000120.1, on the reverse strand, counting down.
TCGCACCATTGCTCTATGAGGTCAACAACGCGAAGAGCGCGATCGGGTCAGGCGGGTTGCACGGCGCGGGACTCTTCAATGGACTTCAAACCGTGCTCGGTTACGTCCCAGAGCAACGAACGGACTTCATCTTCACTGCGATCGGCGAGCAACTCGGATTCATTGGCTCGTCATTGATCGTTCTATTGCTCGGTTTCGTGGCCTATCGCATGTTCATGGTCGGGCGAAACGCCAAAGACCAGATGGGTCGGCTCATCGCGCTCGGCGTGTTCATCTTCTTCGCGTTCAGTTGCTTTGAGAACATTGGCATGACCATGGGCATCATGCCCGTCACGGGGATCCCCTTGCCTCTCCTCAGTTACGGTGGCTCCGCGGAACTCGTGTTCTTCGCGGCCGGGGGTGCCGTGCTGTCGGTGTCACGCCGTAGCGGCAATTAGTCTTTATTTTCATGAGCGACGAGACCGAGATCGAAGCGAGCAGCGTCACCACCCCCGACACGAGCGCTGACGACAGTGCGGTGACGTCGGCGGTTGAATCTGCTGAGGAGCCACGCAGCGATACGACTGTGTTTCGGGTCATGACCGTCGAGTCGGTGGTGTTCGACTTGGGTGATTCCTCGCCCCAGGTGCACCTAATGGAGAACGAAGCGCCCTATCGGCACCTGAGCGTGCCCATCGCGCTCGGCGAAGCCCAGTCCTTGTGGGCGGCACTGAACCGTGTCACGGGACGTCGTCCGAGCACCCACGAGCTCACGACGGCGATTCTTCGTCGCATGCAAGCCGACATCATCGCGGTGCGGGTGTTGAGAGTCGAAAATGGAGTCTTCTACGCGAATCTCGACCTGATGACGCCTCGTGGCCGCGAGGAGTTCGATTGTCGCACGAGTGACGGTTTCATCCTCGCACTTCGCCAGACCGTCGTGGCGCCGATATTGTGCGCCGAAGAGGTACTGGCGAGCTTTTATCTCTGAGCGAACTCGACGGCGATCACTTGACCGCCGCGGGTCTCGGTCGCGTTCTCATCCGAGATGCGAAGCAAGATTGCCACGATGATGTAATTCGCCAAGAGCGAACTACCCCCGTAGGCCATGAACGGCAGAGTGATGCCCGTGAAGGGGAGGATGCGAAGGACGCCGGCCATGATGAAGAACGACTGGAAGCCCATTATGACGGTGAGCCCGGTAGCGGCGAGGCGAACGAAGTCTGAGTGAGAGCGCTGAGCGATGCGAAAGCCCTCGCCCACGAATGCCACGAACAGTGCCACTACGAGGATGATGCCGATGAATCCGAGCTCTTCACCAACGGCCGCGAAGATCATGTCTGATGTTATGTAGGGGATGTTGCCGGACTGGCCGAGCCCAAGACCCGTCCCCGCGACGCCACCCGCCGCGAGGGAGAACCAGCCGTAGGCGAGTTGTGAGGACACCGCGAGGTGCGCGGGGGACCAGGGGTCCAACCAGAATCCGATACGTGCTTGAACTTGGCTGAAGGCCTGGTAGGCCACGAGTGAACCAACCGCGAAGAGCCCGACGCCGAGGACGAGATAGGTCTTCAGGCCGGTGCTCACCCACAACATCGATATGAAGAGCGCGAAGAGCAACATGGCGAAACCAATGTCATTCTCGCCGCCGAGAATCGCGAGCGAGAATCCCCAGGCGACCAGTATCGGCACCAACGTCTTAGGCGGCACGATCAGTCGACCGGCGAAGCGCTGCGTAGGCGTCGAGAGGAGGTCTCGGTTCGTTGCGAAGTAGGAAGCGAAGAAGAAGGCGAGCAGGATCTTGGCGATCTCAATAGGTTGAAACGTGATGGGTCCGAGCGCGATCCACAGGCGTGCACCATTGATGTTGAGGCCCAGGTGCGGGACAAGGGGTGCCAACATGAGCCCGATGGCGCCGAGCAGTGTCAGGTACCGGTAGCGGTCGAGGTCACGAACGTGACGAACGAGCTTGAGGGTGATGACGACCGCAATGGCGCTGACGAGGAACCAGAGAGCTTGGTGCGAGGCGTTCGATGAGCTCCAGCGTGCGATTTCCACGTAGCCAATACCGTTGAGCAACGTGGCGATCGGCAAGAGCACCTGTGAGGCGTTGGGCGCGTAGCGACGTATCGCGAAGTGCAGCCCCAGGGAGATCGCGACGATGCCACCGAGAAAGAACCAGATGCGCTTTGGCATGTGGCCTTGAGAACCGAGAGACGCGAGGATGTAGAACGAGGTCGTGATAATCCACGCGAGCGCCATCAAAATGAGTTCAGTGGAGCGTGACGGCTTCACGGCCACCTTCTCAGGGGGAGACGGCCTGCTGTTCGCGTGTTTCGCCACGATGCAAGAGTAGTCGTACGATGTTGAGAACCGGATCCTTAGAAGACAGAAAGAGTTTGCAGACCTTGGCCATCGACCCCGTCTCCTTTGGTCCTGAACGCTTCTCCAGTCGCGAGCTCTCGAGGCTGGAATTCGGCGCGCGGTTGCTGGACCTCGCCGACGACCAGCGTTTGCCGATTCTGGAACGCGTCAAGTTCGTGGCGATCTTTGCGGACATGGTCGATGAGTTCTTCCAGGTTCGCGTGGTAAGTCTCGAAGACAAGGTAGCGGCCGGAGTACAGACTCCCTCGGTCGACGGAGTCCGACCTCGTCAGCAGCTCGCGGCCATTAGAGAGCGGGTGCTCTCCCTGGTCGAGCGCCAGGACCGTATCGTGCTTGACACGTTGTTGCCGGAGTTGGCCAAGAGCGGTATCGAGGTAGTGCACTACGACGAGCTCAACGAGCAGGAGTGCGACACCCTTACGACATATTTCAACGAAAACGTCTACCCGGTGTTGACGCCGCTCGCGGTCGATCCGGGGCACCCGTTCCCGATGATCTCAAATCTCTCGCTCAATATCGCCGTGACGGTGCTCGACGAGTTGACGGGCGAGGAGCGAAGCGCTCGCGTGAAGGTTCCGAACTCCCTGCCCCGTTTCTTGCGAGCTGCGGAGAATCGTTGGTGTCTTCTCGAAGACCTCATCATGGCCAACATCGGTCGCTTGTTCCCCGGCATGTCAGTGGGCCGAGCTGACCTGTTTCGAGTGACCCGTAACGCCGACTTGACGCTGGAAGAGGACGAAGCCGATGACCTTCTGGTGGCGCTCGAAGTCGAGTTGCGTCGCCGGCGCTTTGGCGAGGCGCTTCGAGTGGAGATTCAAAGCGGCATGTCCAAGGACTTCTTGGACTTACTGGTCAACCAACTTGACCTCGAACGATCAAGCGTCTACGTCACGGACGCACCGCTCGGCCTGCATGACCTGTGGACGCTCTACGCCATTGACCGACCTGACTTGAAGGGCGAGGGCTGGTCGCCACTGACCCCCAAACGACTCCTCGATGGCGATCACGTCGGGGACATCTTCGCCGCGATTCGCGAAGAGGACATCTTGTTGCACCACCCCTACGAATCGTTCACCGACTCGGTGGAGATGTTCATCGCGCAGGCGGCGAACGACCCCAAGGTGGTCGGTATCAAGCAGACCCTGTACCGCACCTCTGGAGATTCTCCGATTGTGGCGTCACTCATCCAGGCGGCAGAACGAGGCAAACAGGTTGTCGCGCTCGTGGAGTTGAAGGCTCGATTCGATGAGGCGGCGAACATCGAGTGGGCTAAGGCCCTCGAAGATGCGGGTGTCCACGTGGTCTACGGCATCGTGGGCCTCAAGACGCACTCCAAGACCGCGCTCGTCGTTCGAAGTGAAGGCGACACCACCGTGCGCTACGCGCACATCGCCACCGGCAACTACAACTCAAAGACCGCACGCAACTACGAAGATTTCGGTCTTTTGACCTGTGACCCAGAGATCACGCATGACGTCGGCGAGCTGTTCAATTTTCTCACCGGTTTCGCACGAAATGGTAACTACGAGAAGATCATCGTTAGTCCCACCTTGACCCGCGTTCGTATCGTCGAGCTCATCAACCGCCAGCGCGATCGTGGGACCCAGGGTCGCATTGCGATCAAAGTTAACGGGCTCACCGACCCCACCATCATCGATGCGCTCTACGAGGCGAGTGGCGAGGGTGTGCAGATTCGTCTCGAAGTGCGTACGCTGTGTTGCCTGCGTCCGGGCGTGAGCGGGCTCTCCGAGCACGTGACGGTGCATAGTCTCGTGGGGGAGTTCCTCGAGCATTCACGCGTCTTCATCTTTGGTTCGATGGGCGATGAGGACTTTTCGGTCTACATCGGTTCTGCGGACCTCATGGAGCGCAACCTCGACCGTCGCGTGGAGGTGCTCGTGCCTATTGAGAACCCGACGTTGCAGAGCGAGCTGGTCTCGGCGTTTGAGATCACCTGGCGCGATGACGTCTTCACGTGGGCGCTCGGTACAGATCGGCGCTGGCGGCGGCTGGAGCCCGTGAACAATTTCTCGGCCCAGGCGGAGTTCAAGCGCTTGGAGAAGGACCGCTCTCGTTCGCTGGCTCAGCTTTAGGCGGCCGTCGCCATTGGAGACTGGCGTAGGCCACGCCACCTATGGGGATTGGTATCCAGAAGTTCACGAGTCGGTAGGCCAGCACCGCGAGAATTGCCTGACTATTGGGCACGCCAAAACCGACCAATGTCGGAATGAGTAGGCCCTCGATGACGCCGAGTCCTGCGGGTGTGATGGGAATCGCCGCGAAGATGTTGGCGAGACCGTAGGCCACCAGTAGGTCAATGGGCGATATGGCGTGGCCAAAAGCCCACACGAACACCCACAAGCATGAGGCGTCAAGGAGCCAGTTCAGCCCGGCCCAGGTGAAAGCCCACCACAGTGTGCGCCGGTTGTTGATCAAGAGCGTGATACGGTCGGCGACCTTGCTCAACAAACTCGAGATGCGATCGGGGTCGAGTGCGGGGATATGGCGGGTCGCGGCGCGAAGCCAGGCGTCCGCGTGGCGTTGCCCCCTTGTGATCAGGAGGATTGTGCCAAAGAACGCGAGGAGCAGAAAGACCCCGACGAGGGCGGCGAAGCCGTAGAGGGGGTTGAAGCCACGAAGGGGGATAGAAATGACGAGGGCGAGCCAGAAGATGATGTTGAGCACCACCGCTGAACCGCTTCCCTGGGCGGCGAGGCCAAAGGCGTTGGTCTCCTTTGGCACGCCGAGCTCATTGAAGATCCGATAACTGAGGGCGCCCGCCGGTGCGGTACCCCCGGGCACGACGTGGCCAATGGCCAGACCCGCGAGGTTGACGCGAAGAGTGTTGAAGCGGCTTGGGGAATACGGGTACATCACCGTGCGCGTCAGCTCGACGTAGGCGTAGAGGGCGGCCATCTCGAACAGCACGGCGAGGATCACGATGAGTGGGTTGAGTTGGGCCAGCAGATGCAGCGACGAGCGTGCCGAGGCGAATTGGGGCAGGACTAGATACTCAAAGACGAAGACGAGCGATCCCACGCTCAAAATGATGCGTATCTCGCGCGGCATCGAGAATCGCTTCTTGGCAGGGGCGTCGGACATAAATCTTGTTTAAACGCGTGCCTTTCCAGGGTCTGCGAGGGAAAACCTTCATTACGAGTCTAGGTGAGTTCGGTAGAATTGTCCGATGCGAACTCTCGTTGTGGTGCCTACCTTTAACGAGATCTTGAACATTGAATCGATGTTGCGCACCATCCGTGAAGTGGTTCCGGAGACCAATATTTTGGTGGTCGACGACGGGAGTCCCGACGGCACCGCAGAGCGCGCCGAGGCGCTCGGCGCGGAACTGGGATCGATCGAAGTATTGCGGCGCGCGCGAAAGAGCGGGCTCGGCGGTGCGTACCGGGCGGGCTTCGGGTGGGGACTCGAGCGAGGTTTCGATCATTTCGTAGAGATCGATTGCGATTTCTCGCACGATCCGCGAGTCCTGCCAACTCTGCTCGAAGCGGCTCAGAACTACGACGTGGTGATTGGATCTCGCTACATACCGGGTGGCACGATCCCCCAATGGACGTTGTCTCGACGTCTGCTGTCGCGAGGCGGGAACCAGTACGCGTCACTCATGCTCGGCCTGGGCGTCGCTGATTCCACTTCGGGCTACCGCGTGTATTCGGCGTCGGCCCTTTCCAAGATCGACTTTCGTTCGGTGCACGCCGACGGGTACGGTTTTCAGATCGAGATGACCTACCGAGCCAAGCGCGGTGGCGCGTCGATCGTCGAAGTCCCGATCTCGTTCAACGACCGAGAATTCGGTGAATCCAAGATGTCGAGTGCCATCGTCGTCGAAGCGCTCTTTCTGGTCACCAAATGGGCGTTGGAGCGTCCATTTGGTGTTCGACCTCGCTAGACGCGATCGATCAGGACTGCTGATAAGACGCTCGCCAGCTTGTCTCGCGTCTCTTCGCGCTCGGCAATGGGATCGGACTCACTGACGATCCCCGCACCCGCCCACGCTTCGAACTCGGTTCCTCGAACCATGAGGCCACGAATACCAACCCACCATTCGCCGTCACCATTCGCGTCAATCCAACCGATTGGTCCCGCGTAGTGCCCTCGATCATGCTGTTCGAGGCGCCCTATGAGCTCGTACGCGCTCGTACGCGGGATGCCACCCACTGCGGCGGTGGGGTGGAGCAGTCCCAACACCGCGAGCGCGTCCGGCGCCGGTGCGCCGGTAGTGGAGGAGCCATTGATCCACGTGCCCAGGTGCGCCACCGTGCGCAGGGCCACAATCGACGGACTAGGGTCGGCGGCGATGTCGTCATAGGAGTCGGCGAGAATGTTGATGATGTCATCGACCAGGACCGAGTGTTCATGGAGGTTCTTGGTGCTGCCGAGCAACCAGTTCTGGTAGTCATCGGGCGCGGCACCCGCGGGTAGGGCGATCGTGCCCGCGAGGGGGTGGCACTGTACGGTTGCTCCTTCGCGGCGCGCAAGGAGTTCAGGGCTGGCCCCGACGAAACGCCACCCGTGACCGGTCGGCATGCTGTAAATGGTGCAGCTCGGTTCTCGTTGGCGAAGTCGTTGCGCAATGGCCGCCGGATCGAAGGGCTCGAGCACCGAACCCAGGACTGCCCGGGCCAACACGACCTTGTCGATCTCTTTTCTTCGAAGGATCTCGACGGCGAGTGCGACGTTGTGCGCGTACTCGTCAGGGGTTGGCTGGTAGGTGATGGAGCGCACGTGCTGGGTCTCTTGTAAGGGCGTCGTCACCTCATCGAGCAGTGCGCGCCAGGTGTCGTCATCGTCGAGCGCGGTGAGCCACGTTCCACCGTCCTTGAACTGAGTGAGCGTGAAGCGCGCCACGTCCAAGTGCGCCGACGCCGCCCGATCGAACGGCAGTGACGAGAAGGCCACGATTCCCGTCCCGGCGGGCCCCGGCTCCCCGCTCAGCGTATGTTCGCCCAGGTGCGAGCGCACGTGAGATGAGTCCTCCAGGCCGTGCTCGAGAGTGATCGTGAGCGCACTACCCCCAAAACCCGCCCGGATGACCCCGGCGCTCTCGAGCAGCCAGCCGTCTCTCGCGGCGAGGGCGCGAATGGTATCGAGGGCGAGACGTTCACTCGCGTGGCGCACGAAGTTCATTGAGACCTCGTTGCGACGAATTGTTGACTGAGACCGCCCATCACTTTTCGGTGGTTCACTGCGGTGAATCCCGCGTGATTGAGCATGGTGACGATGACGGGCGAGCTCGGAAGGTAGGCCGTTGATTTGGGGAGATAGTGGTATGCGGCGCGGTCTGACACGAGAGAGCCAATGAAGGGCACGACGCGTCTGAACCAGAGCCGAAATCCCGCGCGCAACAGACCAGAGTCGGGTTCGGCGACCTCAAGGAGTGAGATGCGTCCACCCGGTCGGGTCACGCGGGCCATCTCTGCGAACGTCGCCGCCAGATCGGTGAAATTACGTAGCGCGTACCCGCACGTGATGCCGTCAAAGACGCCAGAGGCGAATGGCAACTTTGACGCGTCCGCCTGCACTCGCTCGGCCATGTTGCGCCCGGCGTGCAGCATTCCGTAGCTCAGGTCTGTGGCCACCGGGCGATGTCCTTGCCGGGTGAGTTCTCGGGTGAAGTCACCCGTGCCGGCGGCGATGTCGAGTACGACGCTGCTGTGGGGAAGGCGAAGATCGGCAACGGCCCGTCGACGCCACCTCGAGTCGAGGCCGAAGGTCATCAACTTATTGACGAGTTCGTAGCGCGGCGCGATCGAGTCGAACATGGCTCGCACTTGGCGCGTCTTCTCCTCACCTTGGGGGAGTGGGGTAGTAGGCACGCCTATCAAACGTAGTAGCGATACAGGACCTGGGCGACGCACGAGGGCTTTTGGGCGTCTCTTTGCTCGACAGTGACGTCAAGTGCCACCTGCACACCACCCGAGACGGGCTCGACTGAAGCGAGCGTCGCTCCGGCCCTCACCAGCGCACCCACCGGCACCGGGCTCGTGAAGCGGACCTTGTTCGTGCCGTAGTTCACGCCCATCGACACGCCGTCGACTTTCATGACGCCACCGAGCAGCACGGGGATCAGCGACAGTGTGAGGTACCCGTGGGCGATGGTGTGTCCGAAGGGACCCGAGGCCGCGCGTGCAGGATCGACGTGGATCCACTGGTGATCTCCCGTAGCGTCCGCGAACAGATTGACCTGTTCTTGGGTAATCGTGCGGTACTCGGAGTAACCGAGGTGGGTGCCGACGAGCGCTGACAATTCTTCGATTGAGTGAACGTGCGTGGTCATAAATACCTCCAAGTAGACACTAATCTTTCACTTTGCCCGCTTGGGACCCGCGTGGTGGGGACCCTAGGATTGTCGCGTGCAACGTGATCATTACGGCGAGCAACATCGCCAAATCTCTGACGGGTGGATTCGAGCGTCGATTTTTGGCATGAGTGACGGACTGGTGACGAATGTCTCGTTCATCCTCGGTTTTGCCGGCGCCAGCCCCGCACACAGTGTCGTGCGCTTGGCGGGGCTGGCTTCGCTGGTGGCCGGTAGTTTCTCGATGGGCAGCGGCGAATACCTTTCAATGCGGGCGCAAAAAGAACTCTTCGAGTACGAGATCGACGTGGAGCGCCGCGCCTTGAAGGAGTTCCCGGACGCCGAGCAGCAAGAATTGCGTGAGCTCTTTGAGTCACGAGGCATCCACGGTGAACTCGCCGAGCGTTTGTCAGCGGACTTGATGAGAGACCCGGATCTGGCTCTTCGCACTCACGCGAGAGAGGAGCTCGGCATCGACCCCTCGGCGACGGGTTCACCAATGGGCGCAGCCATCGGATCCTCGGCATCGTTTGCCGTAGGTGCTCTCGTGCCCCTCGTGCCGTGGCTCATCAGCTCTCACGGCAACGACATCATTGGCTCGATCGTTCTCGCCGCCATCGGTTCAACGTCGCTGGGCGCTGCGATTGGTTGGTTCACGAAACGCGGCACTGTTCGATGGTCACTTCGTCAGATACTGATAACCACGCTCGCCGCAACGGTGACTTTTGGGGTCGGCCGCCTGGTTGGCGTGCACTAGTCGCGCACGAATCGGATCAATTTGTCTTCACGCTGGAGTTTGAACCCCAGGGATTCATAAAGCCGTCGAGCACCGATGTTCGATTTGTCGACGAACAGCACGACGTCGTTCACCCCTTTTCGTCGAAGGACATCGAGCCCCTGGGTCACCATCACGCGGCCAAGTCCCTGTCCTTGGAAGTCGGGGGAGACCGAGATTACGTAGATCTCGCCGAATCGGTCCGGGTGCAACTCGTGCACCTTGGTCCAACACGACGCGGCGACACGACCGTCGATCTCCAAGATGAGAAATCCTGAAGGGTCGAACCACGGCTCGTGGGTGCGCTCATCGAGGTCCACCGGCAGCCAGGCACCCTGCTCGGGGTGATCTGCGAAGGCCGCATTGTTCTGGGCCAACCACGCCGCGTCGTCGCGACCGGATTCGAAATTGCGAAGGCGCGCGTGCGCGGGCACCGCCACGACTGGTACCGGTAGACGCAACGTGAGCAACTGCAGTGTTCGAACCACGTCGCCTTCGCAGTTGTCGCTCGATCCTCGCGTCCACCAGTCGACAATCTCGTGTTCGCTGAAGAGTTCGCCCAAGAGATCGCGATCGAATCCTCCGCCACACATTTCGAGGGTGGGTGTCTTCGTGCCGTTCAGGAGTGCGTACTTGACGAGGGCACCGTCTTCGTACTTCAAATAGTGCACGCCCTTCCAACCGTGAACGACGATACGACGTCGACCCTCATCGAGCGCCTCACGCCCGAGCGCCACCTCGGTGCGATTCAAGAGATTGAGTACTTCGAGACGCTGGTCTGCGTTAAGGGTGGTCGTGCGAGTCCACGAGTCATTCATGTTCGAAGGCTACCGTCCACTCACTGGATGCGTGTTGCGACCCGAGTGAGACGGCGAAGCAAAGTGCCGATGGAACGTTCCGCCGCCACCAATTCGCTGTAGACCTCGCTCTGCATTGACGCACCTTCGAGCTCCACCAAGGCGGTGATGCGCACCGACAATTCACTCATGCTCGAGGTGATGGTGTTGAGCTCGTTCTGGAGTGACACTACGGGGCCTTTCGAGGTGCGCGTGGTTTCGCGTTGGCGCATACTGTAATGGTCTGTGACACGTGCGACCGCTCTTGACCCCGACACCCGCTTCGATTGGTCTCTGATCACCGTTCGTGGCGAAGACGCAGAGAGCTTCTTGCAAGGGCAATTGAGCCAAGACGTCACGAGAGCTGATGAACACGGTCTGTGGACGCTGGTGCTGACGCCAACGAGCGAAGTCATCACCTCAGGGCTCCTTACGCGCGTTGAGGACCGATTCGAACTCCTTGTCGGGACCGCGGTCGCCGAGATCACGCTGACTCGACTGAAGAGGTTCCTGCTTCGTACGCGCTGTGCGTTCGAACTCGAAACCGCACAGGAGGGGCCAATCGCGACTCTGGGCGAGCAAGTGTCGCGTGGCGTACCTGGTCCCAACGAGTTCGCGATGAGTCTGACACCTCAGTGTTTTGGAGGGGGATTCGTCGCGGACACCGTGTCGTTCACGAAGGGTTGCTTCACGGGTCAAGAACTTGTGGGACGACTTGACGCACGCGCAGCAGTGGTGCCGTGGCGACTGGTGCAGTGCACGGGGCCCTCGCTCGATCGTCTCGATGAGGCTCTTCGTTCCAAGGGACCCGACGGGCCACAAGGCGTCACGACCGCCGTTACCCTCGACGAGGGGGTCAGCGGTCTGGGCTTCGTACACCGCAGCGCGCTCGTCGAGGGGGCGTTGGCCCCCTACGGGGACGTCACTATCACAGCGTGTGCTTGAGTACGCGATTCAGCGCCAGTTAGCCTTGGCCCTAGGAGGTACTGCGTGCGGTTCAACACTGAGGGACTGTTCATCAAAGTATCGGGCGTCACGAGCGAGCAGGACGCGCTGTTCTGCATTGGCTTGGGCGCGACCGCGGTAG
>JAJXXA010000120.1:0-12316 GCA_021781335.1 Actinomycetes bacterium | reverse complement strand
TGAGTTCGGTCCGACCCCGCGAAGGATCTCGCCGAACGACGCGCACGACATTGTGCGTCGACTCCCGCAGGGGTCACTCTCCATAGGCGTCTTTCACAACGAGATGCCCCAACGGATAGTCGAGATCGTGAACACCCTGGGCTTGTCGGGCGTGCAGATCGAGGGCCCCATGACCAGGACGGCACTCGAGTATGTGGCCGAGCGTGTCAATACCGTCATTCGTGCGCTGCCGTCGGGGGTGGAGGTCCTTAACAATGATCCGCTCGAGGGCGTGGATTATTTCTTGTTGCCAGAAGTTGATGACCTCGACGCTCTGAACGCGTGTCTGCAGGTCTTCCAGGACACCAGTCTTCGCACGCCGCTCATCGCCTCGGGTGGTCTTGACTCGTCCAACGTCATTGAAGTCGTCCAGAACTACCCCGTATGGGGTGTGGACGTGCGCGCGGGCGTGGAAGTGGAGCCGGGCGTTAAAGATGCGGTATTGCTGGGTGAGTTCATCGCCAACGCGCGCTGGGCGTACGACAATGCCTACGTCGCACGCCGCCACGATGAGTGGCCGTTGCTTTAGCCCCGATAACGGCGAAACACCACGCTGCCGTTGTGCCCACCGAAACCGAAGGAATTCGACAGCACGACGTCGAGGTCCATTGAGCGCGGTGCACCAAGCACAACGTCGAGACCAATGGCTGGGTCGACCTCTGTCGTTCCGGCCGTGGGCGGGACGACCTGATTGAGCAGGGTCATCACTGACGCCACGCCCTCGAGGGCTCCCGCTGCGGCCAGGGAATGGCCGAGGTGACCTTTGATCGAGGTCACCGGAGGTGCCACGTCGCCGAACACGTGATGCACCGCAATGGATTCCGCGAGGTCGTTGAGCGGCGTCGAAGTACCGTGGGCATTGATGTGCGAGACGTCGCCAGGGGTGATGTCGGCGTCGGCGAGTGCGAGCTCCATACAGCGAGTGGCACCGTGCCCCGAGGGGTCGGGGGCTGTGATGTGGTGGGCATCGGCAGTCGAAGCGGCGCCGATCACCTCGGCGAGGATTGTGGCACCTCGGGCAATGGCGTGGTCCCACTCTTCGAGCACCAAGATTCCCGCGCCCTCACCCATCACAAAGCCGTTGCGATTGATGTCAAACGGCCGAGAAAGACCCTCATTACTCAGCGCGGTCATGTTACGAAAGCCCGCCTCGGCGATCTCGACCATGACCGCCTCCGCGCCACCCGCCAGCGCGACATCGCATCGTCCTGAGGCGACGAGGCGTGCGGCATTACCAATCGCGTGGGTGCCCGCGGCGCAGGCCGTCGTGACGGTCTCCGCGGGTCCGCCAAGACCAAAGCGCATCGAAACCGCGGCGGTGGCGGCGTTGGGCATCATCATGGGAACGAGGAACGGCGATACGCGGTCGGGACCCTTCTCATTGAGAATCCGGTCCTGTTCGAGGATCGTCTGCAATCCACCGATACCGGTCGTGACGATGCTCCCGGCGTCGACGAGCGGTCCTTCGAGACCGCTCTGGCGCCACGCTTCATCGGCCGCCATCAGCGCGAAGAGGGTGAACTGGTCAAAACGACGCAACTCCTTGGGCCCACCAATGTGGGTGGGGTCAAAGGAGGGAACGCGCTTTGAATCGGGCGCCACATCCTTCATCAGTGCGTGCCAGAGTGCGTCGACACCCACGCCCGCGCAGGTGATGGCACCGAGTCCGGTGACAGCGACGCGGCGCCCGGCGATGGGGCCCGTTGGAGAAACGCCGACGTGCACTACAGCTTGGCGTACACGAGTTCGAAGGCCTCGCCGACGGTGCGGATCTCTTTGAGTTCGTCTTCGGCGACTTCAATGTTGAACGTCTCTTCGAGGGCCATGACCAACTCCACGAGGTCGAGGCTGTCGGCGCCAAGGTCTTCGAACGATGTCTCCATGGTTACTTGGTCTGGCTTCACCGCAAGAACCTCGACGGCGTTGTCAGTGAATTTCGAAAATGCTTCGTTACGGTCCATGGATTACCCCTTATTTTCTGTCGCTCAATGCTACTAAATCGCCCTCGCGCCCTCTGGGATTTAGAGTCCCATCGCCAGTCCGCCGTCGATCGGGATGACGGCTCCGGTGATATATCGCGCCTCGTTACTTGCGAGAAACCCCACAACACCAGCGATATCAGCAGGTTGTCCGATCCGTCCCATTGGAATCATCGCCGACATTTGTTCCTTCGCGGCGCCGAGGTCGCTCGTCATCTCGGTGTCGATGAGTCCAGGGGCCACGACGTTGACTGTGACGCCTCGGGTTGCGACCTCCTTCGCCAGGGCGCGTGCGAGCCCCATGAGGCCGGCTTTGGCGGCTGCGTAGTTGGCCTGGCCGGGCACGCCTATAAAGGGGCTCACCGAACTGATGAAGATGATCGATCCCGAGCGTGCGCGCACCATCGACGCCATGGTTGCGCGGGCAGTGTAGAAGGCTCCATCGAGGTCGGTGGCGATGACGTCGTGCCACTGTTCATCTGACATTCGCATCGCCAATCCGTCGCGCGTGACGCCGGCGTTGACAATGGCGGCGTCGACCGGGCCGAGTTCGCCAACGGCGTGGCGCACCGCTTCATTGACCTGGAGTGAATCGGCGACGTCCACGGCGAGTGACATCGCGCAACCCTCAGGTGCGACACCCGATCGCGAAAGCGCGCTGACGCGTTCTCCCTGGTCTACGAAGTAGCGCGCGATAGCGGCGCCAATGCCTCGACTGGCGCCGGTGACGAGGATGTGTCGATTCATAGGGCAATCTCCTGAAGGTCGAGTGGGCTTACGAGGGTGAACTGACGATCGAAGGTCCGGATCCGTTTGGTGAGGCCGGTGAGGACGGCGCCGGGGGGCATTTCGATTGTTGTCACGACCGATGCCGGTAGCGCCATGGTGGCGTCGAGAAACTGGACCGGTGAGGTCAATTGACGAGAAAGCAACTCTCGCCACTCGTCCGCACTGGTGTGGAAGTGTCCGTCGACGTTTGCCACCAACACTGCCGAGGTCGAGTGCCACGGAATCGTCGCGAGCGCCTGGTCGAGCTCGTGCTGGGCGGGCGCCATGAGTGGCGAGTGGAATGCCCCGCCGACGTTGAGTGGCGTCGCTCGTCGCCAACCCAGGTCTTTGTGACGTTCGAGCAGGTCATCGAGACCTTCACGGGTGCCGCTGACGACAATCTGGCCGGGACCGTTGATGTTGGCGACCCAGACGTCGCTGAGGGCGTCCAACCGCTCGCGCGCCCCGTCGTCGCCCCCCATGAGTGCGACCATCGAACCGTCACGAAGCGCCGCTGCTCGCTGCATCGCGGCGCCACGCGTTGCGATGACACGGGCCCCGTCGTCGAGTCCGATCAGTCCACTCGCCACGAGTGCGCTGAACTCACCGAGACTGTGGCCGAGGAGATAGCGGGGTCGCACACCGCGATCGAGGAGCTCGAGGTAGCCGACCAGCGACAAGGCGAAGGTTGCTATTTGAGCCCGGTCGGTGCGCACGACGTCGGCGTCGGAGGCACTCGTGAGGATTGCGTCGACATCGAGACCCGACGCGTCGCTGATGCGCTCGACGATCGACCAGTGACGAGACGCGCGCCACGGCTCACCCGCGCCCGCCGCGATTGAGCCTTGACCGGGAAACAGCGCGACGATGTCGTCGCGAAAGGGGAGTTGTGAATCGAACATCCTTCAAAGGTAACAGCGTGCCCGGAGTGGGACTCGAACCCACACACCCTCTCGAGTAAAGACTTTTGAGGCCTCCGCGTCTGCCGATTCCGCCATCCGGGCTGCGGCGACAACGGTAGCAGCAAACCTAAGGTGGGTGCTATGGAGTTGACCTTGCACCGAGAGACGGTCAGCCTGCGAGATCGCGTACGCGCCGCGCATCAAGATCACGCCACGCGCACGCGGCTCTTCGTGCGACTCGAACACGACGGCGTCGTTGGCTACGGCGAAATCGCTCCCCAGCCCGTTGCGCTGAACGGCGACCCGGGTGTGGGTGAGGTCATCCAAGAGCTCGACGGGTATGTCCTCAGCCAGCTCCAGTCGGCCCTCGAGCGCGAGGGAGCACTGCCGTCGTGGACGCGACTCGCACGTTTCGCGGGTTCGCGCGCCGCGAGCGCGCCGGCGGTGACGCTTATTGAGATGGCCCTGTTGGACCGGGAACTGAGGAGCGAGGGACGTTCTATCAATGACGTGTGGCCCCAGCGATTCGACACGCCAGTACAAGGGACCGTGTCGCTGCTCGATGACGAACCGTGGAACATCGCAGATGAATGGGTGCGTGTGCGGGTGAAGACCGCACCGGGGTCATTGAACTCCTCCGCTCGAGAGCGACTCTCGGCCCTGGCGATTCCGGTGCTCGTTGATTTCAACTGCTCGGGCACGACGCTTGAAGAGGTGATCACGCACGTGCAGCACATAGGTGAGTACGCGACGGTGGCGGCACTCGAGCAGCCCTACGCCCCGGGCAACGTCATTGACCACGCGAAGCTGGCGACCCGGCTCGACGTCCCACTCAGCCTGGACGAAGGCGTGCGCAGCCTACGTGACCTCGAGCAGATCGTTCGCTACGACGCGGCGAAGATTGTCTGTATCAAACCAGCTCGCGTGGGCGGGTACGCCAATGCGCGTACCTTGATCGAACTCGCGAGCGCCAAGGGCCTCACGCCGTACGTCGGAGGTTTCTTCGAATCACCGTTCGCTCGTCACGTGAACAGCGTGTTGAGTCGCCACCTGGTCGCTGAGCCGAGCGACATTGGACGTGTGGCCTCGAACTCGACCGATGAGGTGGAGCCGGTCCCCGGGGGCTTCGAGATGAAACCATCGCAGCGGACCCTGGAGCGCTCGGTCCTGGTGGCAACATTCGCCTGACGGGCTCACTCGTGGTCAATTCGCTAGAACGGCCGAAGGGGACATCTCCCGCGACCGAGCGTCGTGAGGTGTTCGATCTCGTTGCTGCTTGGTTCAACGGTGACCGATCAGGTCTGTGAAGTTCCAGTACCAAGGCGCTGCACCGCCTTTGAGGTGCGGTGAGACCACCTAGAGCTCGTCACAACCTCGTCATCCACGTTTCGTGGGCTCATGGCGCTGCGCACCGTTCTCGCGCTTCTCGTGACACGAGGATTTACACTCTGAACATGGGTGCGCGGCTCTTGAAACGACGGCTGGAGGATATCCAGAGGAGGCTTATGGCTGCACGCGAGAGCCTCGGGGTCCTCGAAGAGCAGGTATTGGTGTGGAACGACGCACTCGAAGACGCCCGAATCCGCTCATTGGTTTCAGAGACACCGCTCCAGCAGCAAGAATATAACGAGCTGTCACGACACGTCGCTGCGGCGAACGCGGAGATGCAGCGTCGTTCCCAGGAGGTGCGTAGCCTCATGGACGAACGAGACGAACTTTTACGTGAATGGAAACCAAGGGATGAGCATGGATAAGCGTGTGGTGATCGCCGATGATGAATCAATCATTCGATTGGATCTGAAAGAGATCCTCGAGGGCGACGGATATCTCGTGGTGGGCGAGGCGGCCCGCGGCGACGACGCACTCGCCATGATCCGTGAACTCAAGCCCGATCTGGCACTGCTGGACATCAAGATGCCGGGCATGGACGGTATTGAAGTCGCACGAGAACTCAAAGGCACGAACACCGTCGTTGTTCTCCTCACTGCATTCAGTCAGCGAAACTTGATCGAGAGTGCGCGTGATGCGGGGGTCGTTGCGTACCTGGTGAAGCCCTTTCGTTCGAGTGAGATCCTGCCCAAGATCGCGGCACTCATGAATCCATTGGTAGACGAACCCCACGAAGCCGCCGAAGTGACCAATGTGGAAGACAAGATCGAGACGCGAGAGATCGTCGAAAAGGCGAAGGAGCTCTTGATGGCCGAACGTGGCCTCGATGAGCCGTCGGCGTTCGAAGTGATCCAACAATCCGCGATGCGTGGTCGCATTCGAATGCGTGACGTTGCCCAGCAGATATTGAAGGGCGAGTTCGTTGGCTGAGAATTCGCACGACCAACGACCCCTGTTGTTGTTGGACGGCATGTCACTGGCGTTTCGCGCGTTCTTCGCACTGACGACCGAGATCAAGACTTCCGAGGGGCTGGTCACCAACGCGCTGCACGGCTTTGGTGCAATGTTGCACTCGCTCATCCGCTCCCAACAGCCCGCGGCGCTGGCGGTCGCGTTCGATCTGCCCGGAGGGACCTTTCGCGATGCGATGACCGAGGACTACAAAGGCGGAAGGGCCGCGACACCGCCCGAACTCGAGCCCCAGTTCGACTTGATTCGAAAAATGTGTGAAGTGCTGCACATACCGGTACTCGGGGTCTCGAACTTTGAAGCGGACGACGTTCTTGCGACCTTGGCGACCTGGGGCAGGAACGAAAAGACCCCGGTGATCGTCGTCACCGGCGACAGAGACACCTTTCAATTGGTGGAAGACCCCTACGTGAAGGTGCTCTACAACCGAAGGGGTGTGTCGGATTACTCGCTCTACGACGAAGCCGGCATCATCGAGCGCTGCGGCATCGAACCCAAGCGCTACCCACTATTGGCGGCGCTGCGTGGGGACGCGTCGGACAACCTTCCCGGCGTGCCCGGAGTGGGCGAGAAGACCGCGGCAAAGCTCTTCGCGCAGTATCGCGATATGGATGACCTGTATCAGCACCTCGACGCGTTGACGCCCAAGTTGCGCGAAAACCTCGCCCTCTATGAAGAGCGTGCCCGTAACAATGAGAAGGTGATGCAACTTGTGCGTGACGTGCCGCTGGACTTCACGCTGCACGACATCACCCTGGGTGGTTGGCATCGTGGGGAGGTCTCGGCGTTCTTCGAACGTTTCGAGATGGACACGATGAAGGCGCGATTCGAGAAATTGATGGACGAAGGTCGTTTGGGCGTGGGCGCACATGGGGAGGACACCAACGCCTCGACGCCGGTCGCAGCACCCGTGGCGCCCGATGCACAGCGCGATGCATCATTGCAGGTACTGCTGGGCCACGCAACGTCGGTGGTGCTCGCTTACGGCCAGGGCCGCGTTGCGGCCTATGACCCTGGGCGCAATTACGTCGCGCTCGGCTCCGAGGAGGAATTCTTTGACGCCGTTGGTGATACGACGTTCACGGGTCACGATCTGAAAGAGCTCTACCGCCACGCCGCCGAGCAGGGCCGCCACCTCGACGATCCACTCGACGACACGACCATCATGGCGTTTCTCGTCGATGCGACGAGCGGGCATTACGGATTTGCCGAGGTGGTGCAGCGCTTCCTCGGCGAGTCGATCGGACCCCTGTCGCCATCGTTGTTCGATACCACGAGCGACGACGAGACCCTCGTGCGCAATGCCCAACTCACGGCACGGCTTAGAGAAGTGCTGCGCGCAGAGATCGCACGCTGGGAATTGACCTTCGTCTATGAACAGGTCGAACTGCCACTGGTGGCGGTGCTCGGTCGCATGGAAGCCCGTGGGATACGCGTTGACGTGGCGATGTTGCGCACGATCGCCGATGAGTTCGCGAAGGAAGCGAAGAGCCTCGACGCCGAGATTCAAAAGGTTGCCGGCCACGAGTTCAAGGTGAATTCGCCCCAGCAGCTCCAGACCGTGCTCTTTGAGGAGCTTGGCCTGACACCGGTGAAGAAGATCAAATCGGGATTCTCCACCGACGCTTCGAGTCTTGAGGCCATACAAGACGAGCACAAGATCGTCTCGTTGATCCTTCGCTACCGTGAAGTCGAAAAACTCCGCAGCACCTACGGAGCGCCACTCATCGATGCAGTGGCGAGCGACGGAAGAATCCACGCGCTGTTCAACCAGACCGTCGCCAGAACCGGGCGACTCTCCTCGGAGAACCCGAACCTGCACAACATCCCCGTACGCAGCAGTGAAGGGCGTCGCCTTCGATACGCCTTCGTGCCGAGCGACGGATGGGTGCTGGCGGTGGCTGACTATAACCAGATCGAGTTGAGGATCCTCGCACACCTCTCCCAGGACTCGGGCCTGCTCGCAGCGTTCGCCTCCAATGAAGACGTCCACCGCACCATTGCCGCGTCAGTGTTCGCCGTACCCGCAGACGAGGTGAGTCACGAACAGCGCGAGCAAGCCAAGGCCGTCTCGTACGGCCTCGCCTACGGCATGGAGGCGTACGGACTGAGCCAGCGCCTCGGTGTGCCGGTGAGTTCCGCCAAGGAGATCATGGACAAGTATTTTGCGGGGTTTCCGAGCTTGCGCGCGTACATGGACAGCACCATCAAGGAGATTCGTGCGAAGGGCTATTCGCGTACCGAATTCGGACGTATCCGACCGTTTCCCGACCTCGCCACGGCCGTTGGTCCTCAGCGACAAGCGGCCGAGCGCCAAGCCATGAACGCCGGCATCCAAGGGCTGGCGGCAGACATCTTCAAGTCAGCGCTGGTCCGCCTCGATCACCGCTTGTTGGGCGAGGGCTTCGAAGCTCGGCTCATCTTGCAGGTCCACGACGAAGTACTGGTCGAGGCACCCCAGGGTGAGAAGGAGCGGGTGGGCGGGGTGATCATGGACGCCTTGACGAACGCGGCCAATCTGAGCGTGCCCTTAGAAGTCTCGCTGCACTGGGGAGAAAACTGGGCTGCCGCCAAGGGTTGAGAGGTCGGGTGATAGGGTCATTACCTGGGTTTGCACCGGAGACCCGATCCCTTATTGCCTAGATGACCCCGGTGTGGTCGTATGAAAGTAGTACCTATGTCGGACGGCACGAGCCTCCTCTCCTCCCAGCAAATGGGCACCTTCGACGCTGAGGGTAATTACATACCCCGCGTGATCACTGAAGACAACATGGTCGGCGCCGACCTCACGCTGTTGGTCGGTGACAGTGTGCTCGAATTCGAAGACGGTGACTTGGTCACCGGCACTGTCGTAAAGATCGACCACGACGAAGTCCTCCTCGACATCGGTTTCAAGTCTGAGGGTGTCATCCCTTCTCGAGAGCTTTCGATCCGCAACGACGTGGATCCTTCTGAGATCGTCTCGATGGGCGAACGTGTCGAATGCCTCGTCCTGCAAAAAGAGGACAAGGAAGGACGCCTCGTCCTCTCAAAGAAGCGCGCGCAGTACGAGAAGGCGTGGAGCAACATCGAAGAACTGAAGAACCGCGATGAGGTCGTCAAGGGCGTCGTCATCGAGGTCGTCAAGGGCGGACTCATCGTCGACATCGGTCTTCGCGGCTTCTTGCCCGCGTCGCTCGTTGAGCTTCGACGCGTGCGTGAACTGCAGCCCTACATCGGCAAGACCGTCGAGGCCAAGATCATCGAACTCGACCGCAACCGCAACAACGTGGTGCTCTCTCGTCGCGCGTGGCTCGAAGAGACCCAAAAAGAGCAGCGCGGCGATTTCCTCAACAATCTCAAGCCTGGCGAGCGTCGTCACGGCGTCATCTCCTCGGTGGTCAATTTCGGTGCGTTCGTGGACCTGGGCGGCATGGACGGCCTTATCCACGTCTCCGAGCTCAGCTGGAAGCACATCGACCACCCGAGTCAGGTCGTCGCCGTTGGTGACGAAGTCGACGTCGAGGTGCTTGATGTCGACTTCTCGAAGGAACGGATCTCACTGTCGTTGAAGGCCACCCAGTCCGACCCGTGGCAGGTCTTCGCTGACAGCCACGCGGTTGACCAGTTGGTGTACGGCCGTGTGACCAAGATGGTGCCGTTCGGTGCGTTCGTGCAAGTGGGCGAGGGCATCGAAGGGCTCGTGCACATCTCCGAGATGGCTGCACACCACGTGGAGTCGCCCGACCAGGTCGTTACCGCCGGCGAAGAGCTGTGGGTCAAGATCATCGAACTCGACACCGCGCGGCGACGCATCAGCCTGTCGATCAAGCAGGCCGCCGAGGGTGGCGAGGTGTCCGAAGAGTACCGTGAGGCCTTTGGCTCACACGCCTACGACACCGAAGGCAACTACATTGGCGGCATCGAGTACGGCGAGTTCACTCCCGAGACCGAAGCGCAGGCCGCGTGGGCGGAATACGCCAGTGAGGTCGCAGTGAAGGGCGCCGACGACGAGACGACTGAAGTCACGACCGAGGTCGCCGACGAGCCAGCCGGCGAATAACAGCGCCTACACGACGTAGCCCGTCGCTCGGCCACTGTGGCTGGGTGGCGGGCTACTTTCTTTGTACGGAGAGCGGGAAGTGGCACGAGACCTGGTGCCCCGGGGCAATTTCTTGAGGTTGGGGTTCTTCGTTCGCGCACTTGTCGGTCGCGTTCGGGCAGCGGGTACGAAAACGACACCCGCTCGGTGGGTTGAGCGGACTGGGGGGCTCACCCTCGAGTACTTCATTGTGCAGTGGTGAGTCGGGGTCGGCGTCGAGGGCTGCGCCGAGGAGGAACTTGGTGTAGGGATGCGCTGGTGCGTCATAGAGGGCGTCTGAGGGACCGATCTCACAGATCTTGCCCAAATACATCACCGCCACGCGGTCGCTGACGTTCTTCACGACCGCGAGGTCGTGGGCGATGAACAAGAGCGTCAGTCCGTACTCATCTTTTAGATCCTCGAGGAGATTGAGGATCTGTGCCTGGACCGAAACGTCCAAGGCCGATACCATCTCGTCGCAGATCAACAACTTAGGTCGCATGGCGAGTGAGCGGGCGATGGAGATTCGTTGGCACTGGCCACCTGAGAACTGGCGTGCGTACCGGTTGCCGTACACCTTGGGGTCGATGCCGACCTTGCTCAACAGATCGCTGACGAGGACGTCGCGCTCGCTTCCGCTCACGGTCTTCCAGCAATCGAGGGGCTCGGCCACGATGTCTTTCACGCGCCGGCGAGGGTTGAGCGAACTTATCGGGTCCTGGAAGATCATCTGCATGTGCGTGCGAAGGTTGCGTAGGGCCCTTCCGCGTTGACCGATCAGACTTGAACCCTCAAGTTCAATCGAACCGCTCGAGGGTTCAATGATGCGCATGAGCGCCTTGCCGGTCGTTGATTTGCCGCAGCCGGATTCACCGACGAGACCCAGGGTCTCACCTGGAAAGATGTCAAAACTCACGCCGGCAACCGCGCTCACGGCGTGATGTCCCTTGCCGAAGGTGACCTTCAAGTCACGCACGGACAACAAGGGCTGGCGAGTATCGCTCATGATCAGGGCTCCGTGGTCGTTGGTAGGGGATTCCAGCAGGCGAACGCGTGTCCGGGTTCGCCTGCTGCTTCGAGCTCGGGACGTTGGGTGTGGCACTTGTCGGTCGCGAATGAGCAGCGCGGCGCGAAACTGCACCCGTCGGTCAATTTCAAGAGGTTCGGGGGTCTACCCGGAATGGTCACGAGGCGGGTGTGAGAGGCGTTGGAGACCTTCGGGGAACTCTCGAGCAGCGCGCGGGTGTACGGCATGCGATGTCGATGAAAGACGTCGCGGGTGGATCCGGTCTCGACGATGCGGCCCGCGTACATCACCACGATCCGTGACGTGCGGGTCGCCACGACACCGAGGTCGTGGGTCACCAGCACCACCGACATCTTCATCCGGTCCTTTAGATCATCGAGCAAGTTGAGGATCTGGGCTTGAATCGTCACGTCGAGACCCGTGGTCGGCTCATCGGCCATAAGCAGATTCGGCGAACCCGCCAACGCGATCGCGATCACAACTCGTTGACGCATGCCGCCAGAGAGTTGGCCCGGGTAGGCCATGTAGCGTTGCGCGGGAGAGGGGATGCCGACGAGCTCGAGGAGCTCTATCGCGCGAGCCTTCGCGTCGTTCTTACTCATCCCAAGGCGCACCCGCAACGACTCGTCGATCTGTTTGCCCACCCGCATGACCGGGTTGAGTGACGTCATGGGGTCTTGAAAGACCATGGCGACCTCGGTACCCCACAACGCACGCTTGGCGGCTTCGGACGCGCCGACCATTTCGTTGCCGTTCAAGAGCACCGAGCCGGTGACGCTGACGTTGGTCCTCGGTTGCAGACCCATTATCGTGCGCGACAGCACCGTCTTACCTGAGCCCGACTCTCCCACAATGCCAATGGTCTCGTTTCGCGCGAGGGTGAACGAGACATCCGCCACCGCCGGCAGCGGTCCGCCCATCGTGGTGAAGGTCGTCGACAGATTCTTCACGACCAGGAGTTCGTGTGATTCGCTGCTCATAGCTTCACCTCAGCCACATCGAAGTGGTTTCGCAGCCGGTCACCAATGAAGTTGAGGCTCAAGAGGAACAGACACAGTGCGAGCGATGGGAAGATGGCGAGCCATGGGTTCACCTGCAAGACGGTTCTGCTTTCATTGATCATGTTGCCCCACGACGGCGTAGGTGGCGAAACGGACAGGCCCAGGAAGGCGAGCGTGCC
>JAJXXA010000118.1 GCA_021781335.1 Actinomycetes bacterium | reverse complement strand
TGCTTCTTCGCCATGTACATCGCGGCGTCCGCGTCACGGATGTAATCAATGTCGTGATCGCCCTCTTGGTCACAGATCACTATCCCGATGCTGGCGTGCTGCTCGAGAAGGAGCTCACCAATGGCGAATGGCTCGATGAATTGGTGAAGCAGTCGTGCACCCAGATCTTCGAGCTCCTCTCGGGTGTCGAGTCCCTCGGCGAGATAGACGAATTCGTCCCCGCCGAAACGGCACAGCGTGTCTGAGGTGCGCGTCACCGCCGCCAGTCGTCGCGCGATTGCGATCAACAACTGATCGCCCACGAGATGACCTTGGGTGTCATTAACATCCTTGAAGTCATCGAGGTCGAGCATGAGCACGGCGGCCGTCCCGCCCTGGCGATCTACGCGTGCGAGCGCGAGCGCCAGACGATCCTCGAGCAGCGACCGATTCGCGAGTCCGGTGAGTGGGTCGTGCAACGCTTGGTGCCACAGATTTGCTTCGAGGTCGTCTCGCTGTCGATACGAGTCCTTGAGCTCACGAAGGCTCTTCTCCAATTGGGTTGATTGACTGCTGATACGACTGATCAGCCAATCGAGTCGAAGTCCCGAGACGAGAACGATGGCGACGAAGATAAGAGAGAGGACGATCACATTCACGGGTGCACCAAGCACCGTCGCAACGATCAAAGTGGCCGGAGGTGTCAAACCAGCGAGCAGGACGAGGAGGGTCTGACCTCGAAATTGATCGTGGTGCAGTACGTCACGCGTCTCAGGTGAAGGACTCGCGGACATCGATGGATGCAGTGCCGCGACACCGATCAAGACGTATTCCGCCAGGTAGAGCGAGTCGACACCATTGCCGGGGGCGTACTGACCGTGCAAGACCAGCAGATCGTAGATGAAGTCGGCGCCGAACATCGTGACCATCGCGGTCACCATGAGTCGAAGCGAGGCGCTACGGCTGCCTGAGAGGAAGAGTGTTCGTGCCACGATGTAGATGAGCGCGACGTCCATCACTGGATAGGCCAAGTTGACGAACTTGACCAGGTTCGAAGTGAGTGCGTCGTGCAGGTACGGTGACATCAGAAGTTGCCACAGGAGAGCGGACGCGCCAAGAGCGACGATGCCCGCGTCGGCGTGATCTTCGCGCCAGTTAGTGGAGGCGCGTTGGCGGGTGATTCGCGTCACACCGAGAAAGAGCAGTGGGTAACCGGCGAGATAGAACACGTTGGCGAAGGTGGCGAAGTTCGCACCGTGGTGCGTAGGTGACGGCAGATCAGTCATGGCGTCAGCCACCGCGAAGAAGAAGCCCGAGAGGGCGACGAATTGCCACCCCGCGCGCGCGACTGGTCTGTTGATGCGAATCCCGATCAGGATGACGGCCACCGACGCCAATCCGAAAAACGAATACATCAGATTCTGAAAGGACTCATCAGGTATAGCGAAGTAGAGAACGATCAGGATGAAACCACCGCCGAGCACCCAGAGCCAGAGTGACGACCACCTGGATCGAACTTCGCTCTGCTCGTACATGTTCCGCCCAGCGATCGTATCTCGAGGCAACTCTAGATGAAGTCAGTTATCACTCGAAAATGCGCCCGGCGCGCGAATCAGATCTCTCGGGCTTCGGCGACGTTGTCAAAACGAGCGAACTCCCCGCGCCACGTCAGATGCGCAGTACGCGTCGGACCATTTCGGTTCTTTCCGACGATGACCTCCGCCTCAGACTTCTTGTCATTCGCCACTTCACCGTATTGTTCGGGACGGAACAGGAACAGTACGACGTCCGCGTCTTGTTCGAGCGACCCTGATTCTCGTAGGTCGCTCATCATTGGCCGCTTGTCAGCTCGCTCTTCAAGCTTTCGCGAAAGTTGTGACAGGGCAATGACGGGGCATCCCAATTCGCGCGCCAGAATTTTTAGTGACCGACTCATCTCGGACACTTCCACCTGGCGGTTCTCCGCACGTCCTCGCGAGCTCATCAACTGCAGATAGTCAATGATCACGACACCGAGATCGCCGTTTTGCTGTTTGATGCGACGCGCTCGCGCACGCACGTCCATCACGGTGAGACTGGGGTTGTCATCGATGAACACCTTGGCTGATTGCAGGTAGCCGAATGCCTCGTGCGCGCGGTTCCAGTCGGCGTCGCTGAGGTCACCAGTACGAAGTCGCGATGAATCAATGCGCGCAGTCGAGGCGAGGATGCGCTCAGCGAGTTCTTGGCGGCTCATCTCGAGTGAGAAGAACAGTGCCGGACGTTGCACGACGGCCCCGACGTGCACCAAGATCCCCAACGCGAATGCGGTCTTACCCATAGCGGGTCGCGCGCCAACGATCGTGAGGCTATTGGGCTGGAGGCCTTGGAGGACGAGATCAAGTGATCTGTAGCCCGTCTCGAGGCCGTTGAATTGTCCGCGAGTCTCACCGCGCTGCTCGAGGATGTCAGCCTCGTTCAACAAAAGTCGTTGCAGGGGTGACACGGTGTCAATCTTTCGACTATCACCAATCTCGTTGATCTTTCGCTCGGCCTCATCAATGAGCCCCACCACGTCGTCGGTGGCCACATACGCGTCGTCGACGATCTCGCCCGCGACCGCAATCAAGCGACGCTGTTGGGCCTTCTCACGCACGATCTCGGCGTAGTGCTGCGCACTCGAGGCCGAAGGCGTGTTCATCTGCAGCGATGACAACACTCCGAGCTCGACCGCGACCGCACCTCGTTCTTGCAACTTGGCCTGCACGGTCACGTAGTCAACCGGCTCGCCGGCGTTCGCTAACGCGACGATGGCGCTGAAGATCTGACCATGCAACGGTCGATAGAAGTCCTCGGCCTGCACGGTCTCGTAGGCGACGCTCACCGCTTCTTGGGATAGCAGCATGGCGCCGATGAGCGATTCCTCCACCTCGATGGCACTGGGTGGGATTCGTCCACCACCCGACGATGGTCGATTTCGTTCAGTTTCAATCTGCGTCATAAGAACCTCAACGGTTGCCGATATCTGCTGTGCGTCGCTAGAACAACAACATGGGGAAAATCCTGTGCCTAACTTCGCGACAAGACTCGCACAGGGCTGTGACACAGGACCACGAAATGGCAACCGCCGGAGCCCACGGCTCCGGCGGTCACACAACAGCGTTATTAATGCTTACTTGGCTACGACGTCCACGTTGACGGTGGCGACGACTCCGTCGAACAAGTTCACGTTGACGGTGGCGGCACCGACTTCCTTCAAGTGCTCGGCCATCACGATCATGTGACGATCCAACGAGATGTTGGTCGCAGTACGAATCGCGTTGACAATGTCGGCTTCGGTGACCGAACCGAACAGTCGTCCGTTGGTCCCCGCGCGTGCGGCCACCGTGACGGTTGCCTGCTCGATGATCGTTCGCTGGGTCTCGGCGGCGCCGCGACTCTGGGCGTCACGGATATCGCGGGCCTTTCGCATCGATGCGGCTTGGATCTCCATGGTCTCATTCGCCTTCAAGGCAGCGCCCGTTGGCAAGAGGAAGTTCCGGGCGTACCCGGACTTCACGTCGACAATGTCGCCGCGTCGACCTACGCCGACGACGTCGCTACGTAGTAGGACCTTCATTCGCTGACCTCCTCGGCAAGCTCGTTCTCGAACACTTCTGCGGCCTCACCGGCGTCTTCGAGCAGCACATTCGACTCGACGTCCGCCTCGGTGTTGTCACGCTCAGGTCGAGGTCCACGCGGGCCACGGTCGTCACGGTTACCACGTCCACCTCGACGCTCGGTCACGGTGCGCTGCGTGTAGGGCAGCAGCGCCAGTTCGCGCGCGGTCTTGATCGCGTCGGTGACGTCTCGTTGGTGCTGTTGGCAGTTGCCCGAGACCTTGCGTCCACGAATCTTGCCCCGATCCGAGATGTACTTTCGAAGCTGGGCGAGGTCCTTGTAGTCAACCGTCCCGACGCCGTGCTGGCAGAAGGAACAGGGCTTCTTCTTTGCGCCGCGGCGAGTGTCGATCTTCGGCGCACGCTTCGGTGGCTTGGGGTTATTAATACGTGGCATTAGAAGGGCTCCTCATCAAAGGCGTAAGTGCTGGGCTCGTTCGAGCGTGGTGCAGCGGATGGTCGGTCGGTGGATTGAAAGTTGCCACCTTCGGCGCGCGGCGTCTTGGTGACGACGGCGGTGGCGTAGCGAAGCGACGGGGCGATCTCGTCGGCGTTGATCTCGACGATCGAGCGCTTGTCCCCGTTCTCGGTCTCCCAACTTCGCTGCTCAAGGCGTCCGGTCACAATGACCCGAGCTCCCTTTTGCACGGAGTTTGCGACGTTCTCAGCCATGGCACCGTAGCCAACGACCTCGAAATATGAGACACGCTCTTCCCACTCTTGAGTCTGGCGGTTCTGCCAGCGTCGATTCACCGCGATCGAAAGTCGCAGCGCCGCTTGCCCACTGTTCAAGAACTTGAGTTCGGGGTCACGCGTTACGTTTCCAACGACGGTAATGGTGTTATCAGCCATTTCTTCTCCTTATGATCGCTAAGCGCCCGAACTTACGCTTGAGCCGTGACACGGCTGGCGCTCGCTCGCTCGTTGCGTCGAAGAATCTTGAAGCGAAGGACTTCATCTGAAAGAGTCAGAATTCGATCGAGTTCAACAACCGTCGTCGATTCGCCGCTGAATTCCACCAGAACGTAGTAACCCTCTTTGCGCTTGTTGATCTCGTACGCCAAGGGACGCTTCCCCCAACGGTCGATAGCGCCCGGGTTTCCTTCGTTTGTTCGGATGGTCTCCAACGCTCGATCGAGAGCGATCTGGATGGCCTGTGCATCGACAGCAGTGTCGAACACAATCATGGTTTCATAGGGCCTCATGGCCGTTTCCTTTCCCTCTGGTCCGGCTGGGCCGGGCTCTGCGGAAAACAGAGCAGGGTTAATTTGTTACTTCCCACGCTTGTGGGAAAGACAACTCTACTGCACAACGCTGATTTCGGCTAGTCGAAGAGACCTTCGGGGTTGTCGTAGGCCTCGTTCGGCCCGGGGAACGTGCCCTCGCGCACGTCACGCGCGTACTCACCGATCGCGCTTGTGATCAGGGAACCTACATCCGCATACTGACGAACGAACTTGGCGGGTTTGCGCTTGGACATGCCGAGCAGATCGTGGAACACGAGGACTTGGCCGTCCGTATCAGGGCCCGCACCGATGCCGATGGTCGGAATTTCGAGCGCCTCGGTCACCTTGGTCCCGACAACGCTCGGCACACCCTCGATCACAACGGCGTAGACCCCCTCGTCCTGGAGCAACGTCGCGTCCTTTATGAGCCACTCCGCGGCGGCGCGCGTCTTCGCCTGAACCTTGAATCCACCAAAGCTCAGCACACTCTGGGGCGTCAACCCGAGATGACCCATCACCGGGATCTCCGCATCCAAAATGGCCCGCACCACTTCTCGACGTGCGCGACCACCCTCGAGTTTGACGCTGTGCGCCCCGGCCCGCACGAGTGCCGCTGCGTTTCGAACGCTGTCGGCACTGTCAACGTGATAGGTCAGCCACGGCATGTCGGCCACGATGTGCGCCTGCGGCGTCGCCGCCGCGACAGCGCGAACGTGATGACACATCTCATCAAGGCTCACGTGCAGCGTGTCGGGTTGTCCCATCACCACGTTCGCGAGCGAATCACCCACGAGAATGATGTCAACCCCCGCGGCGTCGGCGTATCGGGCACCGGGTTCGTCATAGGCGGTCACCATCACCAGCGCACCGGCACCGTTTCGCCGCTTTCGACTGCGGATCTGCGGTGCGCTCAGCGTCATTCGCCGACCTTACGCTGCTGGCGGACCGGGGCGCGACGTGCCTGACGGCCGCCAGCGGACCACTTGCGCACCAGGTGGTGAAAGGCGCATGCCACGCACACCTCGACTGCATAGCACTGCACCGGTTCCTCTCGACGTTCTAACTTCAAGAGCTCCTGTCGTGAGGTCGGGCAAGTTCCCCCCGCGGGCAGGCGTGCACCAAAGACGTACGTCACTTCGACCAGTTCCGCATCTGCGCACACGGGACAGGTCTCACCGGTTGAGCGTCCGATGTTCTTCGCTGCGCGCATGAGTTCAGGGTGAGCGTCACAGACGTCAGAATGACGCAGGGTCCCCGCCGCCAACTTCGCGAGCAAAGCGTGTCGCACGAGGCCGAACTCGACCACGGCTCCGTCAGCGGTACTGGTGCGAAACGTCTTATCCATTAGGGGTGAGACTACCCGCCACCTCCAAATTTGAGGGGAACACACTTCCGTCACGTTCGATATATCGAAGTGATATGATTATTCGCGTGTTGGACATCGCCATACTTGGCCTCCTAATGGACCGTGATCACCACGGCTACGAGGTTCGCTCGCAGTTACGCGACCGTTTAGGTGTCTGGGCCAACGTTTCTTTCGGTTCGATCTACCCGGCGCTCGCGCGCCTGGAGCGGTACGGCTTCGTGGAGGCCGTCACCTCGAGTGAGCCGCGAACCAGCTCGCTGTCGACCGGTTCGCTGTCGGGAGAGCGGGCGTCACTTCGCTCACTTCGCGCCACCCCCGGGATCGGCCGGCGTGGTCGCAAGGTCTATCGCATCACCGAACGAGGTCGACTCGAGTTCGTTCGTCTGCTCGCGGACCCCGCCACCCTCGACGACAGTAAGAATTTCTCCCTGCGTATGGCGCTCGCCAAATACCTCACGCCAAGCCTTCGAGTCGGATTGCTCGAACGGCGCAGGGCCGATCTCGTTGGACGTCTCGCTGAAGTACGCGCGGGTGCCGATAACGAACAACTCGACACCTACGCACGCAGCGTGATGGATCACGCCGCCAAAGGCGTCGAGTTGGACCTCGCGTGGATTGACAGTTTGTTGACCACCGAACGTAGTAACCAGCAAACCTTCGCGCGAGAGGCGAAGTAGGAAAGGAGAGCCATGGAGAAGATTCGTGTGGCCATCGCCGGCGTCGGAAACTGCGCCAGTTCACTCATTCAAGGCGTCACGTATTATCGCGACGCGAAGCCGGGCGACGACGTCCCTGGTCTCATGCACGTCGTCCTCGGCGGATACCACGTCAGCGACCTCGAGTTCGTCGCCGCATTCGACGTCGACGCCTCCAAGGTCGGCAACGACCTGGGCAAGGCCATCGACGGAGGCCAGAACAATACGATCAAGTTTGCCGACGTGCCATCACTCGGCGTCACCGTTCTTCGCGGTCCCACCATGGACGGACTGAACAAGTACTACCGGGCCTCCATTGAGGAATCCCCGGCGGAACCGGTCGACGTCGTCCAGGCCCTTCGCGACGCGAAGGCCGAAGTATTGGTCTCGTATCTGCCCGTTGGCTCCGAAGACGCGCAGCGCTTCTACGCTCAGGCCGCCATCGACGCTGGTGTGGCGTTCGTCAACGCCATTCCCGTCTTCATCGCGTCAGACCCTGAATGGGCCCGTAAATTCAGCGACGCCAAAGTGCCGATCATTGGCGATGACATCAAGAGTCAAGTGGGAGCGACCATCGTGCACCGAGTCTTGGCGCGTCTCTTCGAGGATCGTGGACTCACCCTTGATCACACGTACCAGCTCAACGTCGGCGGCAACATGGACTTCAAGAACATGCTCGATCGCGAGCGTCTCGAGTCCAAGAAGATCTCAAAGACCCAGGCAGTGACTTCACAATTGGAGATCAGCAACATGGGCGCGGATGACGTGCACATCGGTCCAAGCGACCACGTGCCATGGTTGCACGACCGCAAGTGGGCCTACATCCGCATGGAGGGTCGCAACTTCGGTGACGTCCCGCTCAACGTCGAGCTCAAGCTCGAGGTGTGGGATTCGCCTAACTCGGCCGGGGTCATCATTGATGCAGTGCGATGCGCCAAGGTCGCACTCGACCGCGGAATCGGTGGGCCCATCATCGGACCTTCCGCGTACTTCATGAAGTCACCCCCTATCCAGTTCCATGACGACATCGCCCACAACATGGTCGACGAATTCGCCAATCAGGGTGCGGACAACCTCGTCTGGCCCTAGTCGGCCGTTCGTCTGAGAGCCCCCGTCGAAAGGCGGGGGCTCTTTACGTTGTTCGCTCACTCCACCATTCACGAAGTCGCACCGCCGCCTCGGTGGGCGTAATTTCACCCTCGTCGAGTCGAATCTCCATCAAGAAGTCGAGTGCCTCTCCTACGGCGCGACCCGGGCCTATGGCGAGAATGTCCATCACCGCGACGCCGTCGAGCGCCGGTCGCAGTCGGCTCAAATCCTCGAGTTCACGCAGTTCACCAATGCGTATCTCGAGTTCGTCCATGCGCTGCGCCAAGACAGCGGCCTTTCGCACATTGCGGGTCGTCGCGTCGCAGCGGGTGAGTTCATTCAGTTCATTGAGCAATGGACCCGCGTCTCGAACGTAGCGGCGCACCGCCTTGTCGCTCCACCCCATCTTGTAGGTGTGAAACCGCAGGTGCAGTTCGACGAGGGTGGACACCTGATCGATCATGTCCTGGGAGTACTTGAGCGCCGTCATCCGCTTTCTCGTCAGCTTGGCACCCACAATTTCGTGGAAACGAAAGGTCACCCCCTCATCAGTGATCGCGCGCGTCTGAGGCTTACCGATGTCGTGGAACAGCGCCGCCAGTCGCAGGACGAGGTTCGCCGACGTCTTGTCGACCACCGCCCACGTGTGCTTGAGGACGTCTTTGTGATGATGGATCGGATCTTGCTCCAACTGAAGTTTCGGAAGCTCCGGAAAGAATTGGTCGGCCAGTCCGGTCCTCACGATGAAGTCGAGACCGAGCGAGGGTTGAGAAGTCATCATGAGCAGGTCGAGTTCGCCTCGTATGCGCTCGGGTGAAACCTTGCTCAGCGTTGCCGCAACCTTCTTGGTCGCAGTCTCTATCGCGGGATCGATGCTCAGGCGGAAACGCGCGGCGAAGCGCGCGGCGCGCAACATCCTCAGCGGATCGTCCCTGAAGAGCACCTCGGGGTCGATCGGTGTTCGAAGCACGCCTTCGTGCAGGTCACGAAATCCATTATGAAAATCGAAGAGGGTCTGCACATCGGGCGTATGCGCGTCGAGGGCCACTACGTCCAGCGCCAAGGCGTTGATAGTGAAATCGCGTCGGCTGAGGTCCGCTTCGAGTGAATCGCCCCATTCGACTGCGGGTTTTCGAGAATGGTCGACGTAGGACTCAGAACGAAAAGTGGTGATCTCCACCTTGACGCCATTTTCGCGAAGGATGCCTCCGATCGTGCCAAAAGCGCGACCCTGCTCCCAGAGTGTGGTGCACAACGGTGCCATCAATCGCGCGATGTCGTCGGGGCGGGCGTTGGTCGTGAAGTCGATTTCGTAGTCGTCACCACGCTCCTGGCCCAGTACGGCGTCGCGAATCGACCCCCCTACGGCGTAGAGCGAAAAGCCTTCTGCGGCGAATGCCCGCGCGAGCGGGCTCGCCAGTCGAGCGACCTCGTCGAGACGTTCGTGGACCTGTTCAAATGAAGTCATTGCGAACGAGGGTAGTGGGCGACGAGGTACGCGTGAAACCGAAGGTAGCCTGTTACAGCATGTTCCACCGATTTACGACCTGGTGGCGGGCGCTCAGCGTCGTACTCCTCAGCCTCGCAACGGTGACGTGGCCCTCGGCCGCGCACGCTGGAACGACGGTCTCGTTCAACCTCGTGCATCAAAGCACGGTCGCCCGGCTCTCCGCCAAAGGTTCGGCCCGATTCGGCGTTACTCTCGGCCTGGGAAGACGTCCGGGTGTGGCTGTAGTTCAGATCTCTCTCTATTCGCGCATCATCGAGCGGTCCCAGCTCACGGCTATCTACGACGGTGCGGGCGCGAGCGGCGCGAGCCTCGCCACAACCGGTAACTTCACGTTGAAATGTGTGACGCACGGCACGGCAGAGTTCGCAGTCACTGTCTTCACCTCAAGCGTTCACGCTGAGGACTCGCCCTGTCTCAGTCGGCCCGCACGACTCCACCTGGCGTGCGTTGGCGCTCAATGCGATGGTGTCTATCCACTGAGCTACTCCGTGACCAAAGCGGGTATCACGACAACAGAGTGGTCACTGCTCGCCATCGAAGCGACCACTCCGGTTCGCCCATTGCAACTCGATCTGATCGAATCGCTCGACCCTTCGTCGCTTCGCGCGAGCGGCGCGTCCCAACGCGTCCTTGACGCGATTGCGCGCCTGGGTTCTTTCCCACTCACCCTCACCGCCGACTATCGCACCTTGGCCGCGGCCGAACTCTTGAATACGCCCGAGGGCCTCGCGTGGCGTGACGCACTCAACAAGGCCCTCGTGAGTCCCCTGCACCGTGCGGCCGCGTCGCCACCTTCGAACATCGACTATGCGGGTCTGGTCAGTCACGGCTTCCCGTCCCAGGTCAGCCAGCAGATCTCGCTCTGCACCCAATTACTCCAGAAAGTGACTGGACACTACGCCGATGGTGCGGTCGTGCTCGCGGGCAGTCCCACCATGCGCGACATTCGCGCCCTCACGACCGCGCACGTCAGTGAGGTGGTGCTTCCCGACACATCACTCAACCCCTCGCCCACGACGACGCTCACCTGGGGGGCGCCCTTCAAGATCTCGGGTACACCGGGCATCACGGCACTCGCCACCGACACACCACTCCAACAGCTCGCGACGAACACTTCAATCGGGCCCGGTCGACGCGCGGCGCTCACCCTCGGCACGCTCGCCTTCTTGCATTTCGAGGCGCCCAACGCACCCGCGACTCGCACGGTCGTGATGGAGGTGCCGGTCGCCAAGACTTCAGTCGCGTACCTCGACGCCTTGGCTGAAGGGCTCGCGCACGACCCGTTCACCGTGGCGTCGAATCTCTCGCCATCGTTCAATTCTTCGCTCATCGCGACCAACGGCGCCCCCGCCACCAGATCGACCGCGGCGAGCGCGAGTTGGGACTGGTCGCCACGAAATATCAACACCCTCACCACGCTGATCAATCAGGTGAATTCATTCGGACAAGCGGTGAAGTCCGCGCCCGTGATCGACGGCCTTGACGTGGGCGTCGCGAGCGCGCAGATCACGGGCAACGCGACCGAGCGCCAGAACCTGCTCAACAACGCGAGTACTGCACTCTTCGCGCAACTGGACAACTTCACGATCGACGAGAGCCCCATCACCTTGACGGGACCAGGTACGGCCCTGCCCATCACGGTGCTCAGTCACGCGCAGTACCCGGTGACCGCGGTAGTTCACCTCATCACGGACCGGTTGAGTTTCCCCAAGGGTGCCAACATCACGGTCACCCTCAAGTCCGTCACGACGTCGATTCGTGTCCCGACGTCGAATCACTTGGGGAGTGACCTCACCTTGCAGGTGGTCGTGACCTCACCCAACGGCCAACTGGTCCTTGCCCGAAGCGCCATCCAGGTGCGCATCGCCGGTAATTCGCTCGTGGGGTACCTCCTCACGCTCGCATCGCTACTGGTGCTCGCCTACTGGTGGTTGCGCACGTATCGACGAACGACCAAGGGGCGCCACGCCAAATGAGCATCGAAAGCACGCACGGCTCACGCGTCACCTCAATGGCGGCGGGTACCCTCGTCTCACGCCTCACCGGCCTACTTCGCATCATGGTCCTGGCCTGGGTGCTCGGTCTTTCACCCATCGCGGACGCGTACAACCTCGCGAACACCATGCCAAACATGCTGTTCGACCTGGTGCTGGGTGGTATCGCGGGTGCCACGTTCATCCCCGTGTTCGTCGAACGACTCACGCTCGACGGCGAGCGACGAGCGTGGAAATCCATCTCGAGTGTGATCACCGGCGCGCTGCTCACCTTGGTAGTCGCCTCGATCATCGTCTGGTGGACCGCACCGTGGATCATCCAGGGGTTCACCCTCATGCACCATGGCGTGACCGCCCAATCCGCCACACTGCTCGCCCACCAGCGTGCGGTGGCGACAACTCTCTTGCGGTGGTTCGTCCCTCAGATCTTCTTCTACGGCGTCATTGCGATCGCCACAGCTCTTTTGAACATCCGCAATCGCTTCGGCGCACCCGCCTGGGTGCCGGTGGTGAACAACTTCGTTTGCATCGGTGTCTTGATCTGGTTCCATCTCGTCGATCCGAGTCCAACGCTCGCGTCCCTGCAGGGTTCTCGCGACCTGCTCTGGCTCGGTGCGGGCACGACGCTCGGTGTCGCGGTCCAGTTCGCATGTCTTTTGCCCTCCCTCGCGCGAAGCGACCTCTGGCGCATCTCGTTTCGCCTCGACCTGCGCGACCCGGCGGTACGCGCGGTCGGGCGTCTCAGCACGTGGATCCTGCTCGTGGTCCTCACCAACCAGATCTCGCTCTACGTCGTACTCGCGTACGCCTTTGGCATCGGTGGGAGCGGACCGGTCAGCGCCTACACCTACGGCTGGTCATTCATGCAGATGCCCTACGCGGTCATCGTGGTCTCAGTGCTCGGCGCGATCACGCCCCAACTGGCGAGTTTCGCCACCACGCAGGATTTTGCGGGCCTCGCCGATCGCCTGCGCTTTGGACTTCGACAATCACTGGTGATCATCATCCCGTGCACGCTCGTCATGGTGATCCTCGCCCAACCCATCGCGGGTATCTTCCTCAAGCACGTCAGCGTCGTGCACCACCATTCCGCCGGCACGGTCATCGCCGTGCTCGCCGCAGGCCTTCCCGGCTTCACGGTCTTCCAGCTCAGTGTGCGCGGACTTCAAGCACTCCAGCGCGCGCGAGAGATCTTCTTCCTCTACGTCTTTGAGAATGGCCTCACCATAGTGTTGTGCGTCCTGTTGGGGCGCAACTCGCTCGCCGGTCTCACCGCCAGTGTCTCGATCGCCTACTCCGCGGCCGCGATCCTCTCTGTCTTCTCGCTGGCGCGCCACCACGTGAACATCATCTCGGCCCTGTGGTCGCTGCACGTACGTCGTAGTCTTCGCGCGTCATTGGCGGCGACCCTGGTCATGGCCATCGTCTACGCCGCACCGTCGTGGAACGAGGGTTTCGGGCTCATCATCCGCTTCACTCTCGCGATGGCCCTTGGGGCGCTCACCTACGTAGGCTTTGTCGTCGTCTCGCACCAAGCCATCACTCGCCGAGCCGCGAAAAATGCAAGGCTTGGCTAGTTCTAAGGAGAACCATGGCACATATTCGAGTACTCACCGACAGCGCATGTGACCTGCCCGGCGAGATCGCCCGTGACCTCGATATAGATATCGTGTCACTCACGATTCGATTCGGTGACGAAGAATTCACCGACCGCGTCGACTTGACGCCCAGCGAGTTCTGGGCGAAGTGCAAGAAATCAAAGACTCTGCCCGAGACCGCCGCGCCTTCTCCCGGTGCGTTCCAGCACGCTTACGAACGAGCGCAGAGTGAGGGTTTCGATGGGGTGATCGTGCTCACGATCTCGGCTGCACTCTCAGCGACCAACCAGTCCGCCCAACTCGCCGCCACCACGGTCGCCGACGCACTACCCGTGAGAGTCATCGACACCAAGGCGGTCTCAATGGCCCAGGGGTTGCTCGTCATGGAGATCGCCGAACTCGCGCGCACCGGCGCCACCCTCGACGAACTCGTCGAGCGCGCGGAGTCGTTACGCGAAAAGGTCGGCGTCGTGGGCATGCTCGATACCCTCGAACACTTGGTGAAAGGTGGGCGAATCGGTGGTGCGCGAGCCCTGCTCGGTCAAGTGCTCGCTATCAAGCCCCTGCTCGTATTGAAAGACGGGGTGGTCGCCGAAGCCGGACGTCAGCGCACCCGCGCCAAGGCGCTCCAAGCAATTGTCGACGTCGCCACGTCCCACGTCCCCCTGCGCCGTTTGGCCCTAGTCCACGGGGACGCCAGCGACATCAAGACCGCACAAGACCTCGTCGCCAATATTCCCACGGAGTTCGACGTGGTGGTCACCGATATGGGGCCCGTGGTTGGCACCCACGGTGGTCCCGGAATCATCGCCCTGTGTTGGATTGAGGCCTAGGCCCTGTACGCCGCTAAGTTCTAAGCGTGAACGAGAACGATAAGGACCGAGGAGCCGACTTCGTCGACAAGGCGCTAGGTTCCTTTGATCACGTCCTCGATCTGGTCCATGATCGGGTGCTTCGACCTCTGCTACTCGCGGGTCGTGCGATCGCCTTCGGATTCATCATCGTCGTGATGTCGATCCTCGTGATCAGTGCGTTGCTGATCGGACTCGTGCGCTTGTGCAACGTCTACTTCTTTGC
Source organism: Actinomycetes bacterium (assembly GCA_021781335.1). Lineage (GTDB taxonomy): Bacteria > Actinomycetota > Acidimicrobiia > Acidimicrobiales > RAAP-2 > RAAP-2. Next base: position 11,358 of record JAJXXA010000118.1, on the reverse strand, counting down.
GGGCCACGAATGGATCACCTACGCCATCGTCGGAGGCGCCTCGTTGGTGACCGGTCTGGTCATCTGGCGTCGTCGTCGCCCCGTCAACCTAAGGAAATAATGCCTGAACATACTCGTGTACTCATCATCGGCTCCGGCCCTGCGGGCCTCACGGCCGCAATCTATACCGCTCGCGCACAATTGAACCCCATTGTCATAGAGGGCGAGCCTTCGTCGACAACCGACCAGCCAGGCGGTCAGTTGATGTTGACGACCGAAATCGAGAACTTCCCAGGATTTCCTGAATCCATCACCGGCCCCGAACTCATGGCCAACATGCGTGCCCAGGCCGAGCGATTCGGTGCCGACTTGCGCGTGACGAAGGTTCAAAAGCTCGACACGAGACAGCGTCCGTTTCGAGCGTGGCTGACCGATGATGTGGAGCCGAGCATCACGGCCGACGCAGTCATCCTCGCGACCGGTGCCCAGTCACTCATGATGAACGTGCCTGGCGAAGAGCGACTGCTGAGCCACGGCCTCTCCACCTGCGCGACGTGCGACGGTTTCTTCTTTCGTGGTCAGGACATCGCCGTCATCGGCGGTGGTGACTCCGCAATTGAAGAGGCCACGTTCCTGACCAGATTCGCGTCGAGCGTGACCATTGTCCACCGTCGCGACGCGCTTCGTGCGTCCAAGATCATGCAAGAACGCGCGTTTGCCAATGAGAAGATCCGCTTCGCGTGGAACACCCAGGTCGTTGAAGTCCTCGGCGAGGATCGCGTGTCGGGACTCTTGGTGCGCGACACCGTGTCCGATGAGCTGCGAGAGCTCAACGTGACGGGCGTGTTCGTCGCCATTGGTCACATCCCGAACACCACGCTGGTCCAAGACCAGGTGGAGCTCGAAGAGAACGGCTACGTGAGAACGGGACTTGGTTCGTACACGACCATCGACGGGCTGTTCGCGGCCGGCGACGTGCAGGACCACGTCTATCGTCAGGCAATCACCTCGGCGGGCTCGGGTTGCATCGCTGCCATCGACGCCGAACGGTGGCTCGAAGCGCAGGGTTTTTGATCCTTCCTCGCTAAGGTGGTACGTGCGACGCCACGACCTTGGCGCTTTGGAGGTAAGTATGAGTAGCCCGATCACCATCCTGACTGACGCCACCTTTGACGAAGTCATTGGCGCAGCAGAAAAGCCGATTCTCGTCGACTTCTGGGCCGAATGGTGCGGACCCTGCAAGATGATCGCCCCGATCCTCGAAGAGTTCTCGCGTGAGCAGGACAAGTTCACGATCGGCAAGCTCGACGTCGACGTCAACGTAGCAACCGCAACCAAGTTCTCGGTCATGAGCATCCCAACGCTGCTGCTCTTCAAAGACGGGGAAGTTGTCGCTCGTCTGGTCGGTGCGAAGCCCAAGGGCGCTCTGTTGCAAGAGATCACCGCGAACCTCTAGTCCAGACCCTGAATTTCACCACTCTCCGACGCGGCGCTCACGGTCAGCGCGTACGCGACCTGCATGAGCGTCTGGCTCAACTGGGTCACGAATCGCTGAGCACGACCCCCGAGGTCTACGGAGACGAGACCGTCGCCCTGGTCCAAGCTTTTCAACGTGCGCGTGGACTGGTCATCACGGGCGAAGTCGATGAGCTGACGTGGTCTCGCCTGGTCGAAGCTGGCTGGCGCTTGGGGCAAAGACTGCTCTTTCTTGCCCGGCCGTGCTTGCGCGGGGACGACGTCGCAGACCTTCAAGTGCGCCTCGCGCAACTCGGTTTCAACCCAGGTCGGATCGACGGCATCTTCGGTCCGCTCCTCGAAGAGGCCATCATCGAGTTTCAGCGCAATTGCGCGATTAGCGTGAACGGGACATTGACGAGAGAGACGTTGAACGAACTCAACCGCGTGTCGCCATCAGCATCTTCTCGTAATCTGGTCACCGACGCTCGCGATCTAGCGGGCTTTGACGCACAACACAACGGCCCGATCATCATTTGTGGATGGAATCCCCTCCGCGATCTTTTGACTCGTGCACTCGAGATGCACTACCTGACCCTGTCGCTCGACACGGTGAGTACCGAGCAAATTGCGACCATCGCCAATGAAAACAGGGCGATCGTCGTACTTTCACTCGCGAATCTCGACGGTGCCGACGCTGTTCATTTCCACTATTGGGCGAGTTATTGGTCACATTCGCGTCGTGGCGAACGTCTGGCGAGTGCCATCGTCGCACGACTGTCCGAAGCCGAACACCCGCTGCGCGTTGAATTGACGGGAATGACGCTGCCCATCTTGCGTGAGACTCAGATGACGACATTGCACATCGAAGTCGGGACCCATGACGAAAAAGGCCTGCGAGACCTCGCGGAAGCGATTTCGTCCGTAGTTCTAGAAGTTATCCACAGATAGCGCCCAAAGAGGAACCGGCATTTCCCTCCCTGGGCAGGGAAATGGCTGAAATTTCGCCTCAAAACCAAGTAACCCACAACTTCATCCACAACTTGGGGAAAACTTCAACATGAAGGTTAGGTTGAAGGTTTACCCTCTCAAGCCTGCGAAATCGTGATGTAGATCCTCTCAAGGTCATCCAAGTCAGCAAAGTCGATGATGATTCGACCATTGCGGCCCTTTAAATCAACGTGCACACGCGTATTCAAATAATCCTCAAGTAATTGCTCAAGTTCAGCAACGCTCGCGTCAGGGACGGGTCGAAGCCGTGGCTTCTCACTACTCGGCTTGGCCGCAGTCTCAGGAACACCGATCGGTTTAGGCTCAAGGAAAGCCTTAACAGCCTCTTCGGTTGCTCGCACTGACAATTCGTTCTTGATGATCCTGGCAACCATTGTTGCTTGCGCGTTCGCGTCAGTAATCACAAGAAGTGATCGTGCATGACCAGCGGTGATCTGTGAGGTGGCGAGCGCCGTTTGTGCCACCTCGCCAAGTTGAAGCAGTCGCAACGTGTTCGTGATGTTGGCTCGACTCTTTCCAACGCGCTGTGCCACCTGCTCATGGGTCAGGTCAAACTCATCAATGAGCTGCTGATACGCCGCAGCCTCTTCAAGTGGGTGAAGGTCGACGCGATGGAGGTTCTCTACGACAGCTTGTTCGAGTGACAGTCGATCATTGACGTCGTCTTGCACCAATACGGGGACCATTTCGAGGCCAGCAATGCCCGCGGCACGCCAGCGTCGCTCGCCAGCGATCAACTCGTATTCGCCATCAGAACCCTCGACGGGTCGAACGATGATTGGCTGCAGAACGCCGAGCTCACGCACGGACGAAGCAAGGGCCTGCAGGCTCTCGTCGCTGAACGACTTTCGCGGCTGAAACGGATTCGGACGAATCGCTCCAACCAGAACCTTTCGAAGCGGTCCCTCGCTAGAAGCAACAACCGTGGTGGTGACTTCAACTTCGCCCTCGGGGATGAGCGCCCCGAGCCCTTTTCCCAAACCTGGTTTCCTAGCCATTGTTGATCTCCTCTGCTAGTGCGCGGTACGCCTTGGCGCCCTTTGATGTCGGATCGAATACAGTAATCGGCTGTCCGAACGATGGCGCTTCGGCCAATCGCACAGTACGGGGTATCACTGTCTTGCAGAGTTCGTTCTCGAAATGCCGCTTCACCTCACGCGCCACGTCACCCGACAAAGTGTTTCTCGAGTCGTACATCGTGAGAACAACCTTCGAGATTCGAAGTGTCGGATTGAGGTTCTTTTGGACCAAGTCGACGATCCTCTGGAGTTGCGTAAGACCCTCAAGCGCATAGAACTCGGTCTGAACAGGTACCAAGATGTCCGTCGCGGCGGCAAAGGCGTTGATGGTGATCAGGCCCAGCGAGGGTGGGCAATCTATGAAGACATAGTCAAAATCACCCTCCACCGAAGAAAGTGCCCTCTTCAAACGGAGTTCTCGCGAGATGATGGCGGTGAGCTCTTGCTCCACTCCCGCCAAGTCAAGTGTTGCAGGTGCGACAAATAGGTTATTGAATCCCGTTGGCTCAACAATGTCCACCATCGGTGTGTCGTTCAAGAGCACGTCGTAGACAGACTTCTCGAACTGACGACCATCAACACCGAGTCCGGTTGTTGCATTTCCCTGGGGATCGAGGTCCACAACGAGGACTCTCTTGCCCATTTCCGCCAATGCGGCGCCCAATGATGTGGTCGTAGTTGTCTTGCCGACTCCACCTTTTTGGTTTGCTACAGCAAAAACCCTCATTGTGCTGGCGTCCGCCATGAGCCTCTTCCCGACCTAATGAACTTCCCGACACCGCGTCGAACCCCTGCCATTCAACACGGTATTTCAGAATACGTCAAGTACCGATGTTTCACGTGAAACATTCGACTCAAATGTTGAGCGCGTGCTCCTTCAAATTACCCACGTTTATAGGACAATTGCCGACTTCAAGTTCAGACAAGACTCTCGTGAAGGGGATGTTTCACGTGAAACATCGTCTCAACTTCTTGAGCTGCCCCGTGTTCAAGTCCAGCCCTTTACGTCTCGTGCAGCCACACGGGTGTCGGTCTCTTTCGGATGTTTCACGTGAAACATCCACACGCCTAGCATCAAGCCGGGCTTCATATTGGAATAGATCTTTCGGTCCCAAGGGTCATTCCCTCGCTTCACCTCCTGAAGCAGTAGCAATGGGTCGACTCTCCATCATTTCGATCGTCGAGTCGTCCCTGCCCGGCCGCTCAAACCTTCTTCGCGAGCCCTCGTCACCTGCCCGAATACTATTCTCAGCTGCGACGTCGCAGAAAGAATTGAGTTGAACCGGGTTCTAACTAGGGACTACCTGGCACGATTGAGATCTTGAGAAGGAAGAGCTGGTGAGGGATGTTTCACGTGAAACATCTAGAAGAGTGGATTCTTTCCAGGAACGCCCGTGGGCCGAGGAAACTCACTGGGCGTCGAGGCCACTTTCACCAAGACCTGGTAGGCCGCGTTGTGACGAACACGGCCGCGACTTTCAAGTCCCAGTCGGCGAAGCGCTTTGTTGTCCCAGCGTGAATCATCCTCGTCATTGGGGGGTTCCGAAACGATGAGCACTCCCCCAACCTTCAAAAATCGAGTGGCACACTCGGCGACAACGGCGGGTGGGCCGAACGATCGCGCCGTGACCAGGTTGAAAGAACCATCAAGTTCGGGCTCTCGCGCTACCTGCTCGGCTCTGCCGGTTATGACCTCACCGTGCAGAGGTGCTCCTGGCCAGGCGAGGACTTCTCGCAAGAAATTAGTCCGCTTCTCCATAGAGTCCACGAACACCCCTCGACAGCCCCAGTGATCAAGCAAGACCAGTCCGGGTAGACCACCCCCGCTACCCAGATCAAGGAAAGTGGATGGGGGAGTGGTCGAGACATCATCCCAGCACGCGGCGAAACCCAGCGCGTGGGCAACGTGCGGCTCGATTGCTCCGGGCCCTAAAAAGCCCCGCGCCCTCGATTCTTCGAGGGCGCGGGACAACCATTCAGTATTCACAAATCAATTATGCCGGAGCGACCACCACAAAACGGCGAGGCTCTTCACCTTCTGACCTCGTCACCACCGCATCGTTGTCGGTGAGCGCGTCATGAACGGCCTTGCGGTCGGCTGCGGACATAGGCTCGAGGGCTCGCTCTTCGCCTGTCTCGACGACTTCGCTCGCAACCTGCTGTGCAAATCGGCCGAGCGCGGCGACTCGACGCTCGCGGTACTGCGCAACGTCCACCAGGATCCGGTCGGTACGACTCGGGCTCTTTGACTGAACGACGGTGCGCGTCACTTCCTGCAAGGCTTGGAGTGTCGCACCGCGAGGACCTACCAGCACGCCAAGTTCCGTAGGGGGATTGGCGTTTACGGAAAGCTCCACCGTCTCTTCATCGATCTCCTTGACCGAGACCTCGGCGGTGATGTTCATCGACGCCAGAAGTCCTGTGAGGAACTCCTTCGCAATAGAACCTTGCTCGGCCAGGGATATTCCTTCAGCCATGGTGTCCTCCTTTGTTGAGACTCTCTTAGTTTTCGTGGCGCTATTCGCCGATTCCTTCTTCACCGTCTTTGCTTCGCCATCACCCTTGCGCTTCTCTTTGCGAGGGGCGTCGTTCTCGGGTCCTTTTGAACCGCGGGGACGGTCCTCTCGTGATCCTCCTCGAGGGCGATCATCTCGGCCACCTGATCGTCGTGAACGCTTCGGGCGTGGACCAGTTGGGCGAACTCGAGCACGAACCCTGGCTTCTCCACGGACACGGCCAAACAATCCAGCTTTTGGTTCTTCGAGTACTTCGACTTCGGCGTCGTCACGGTGTACACCCAGGTGTGCCAGGGCACGCTCCGTTGCTTCGTCAATTGATTTTCCAGTTGTTTCTACCCAATCCATGGGTTAACGCGCCTTTCTTTTACGCTTCGCCTTGGAGCGAGACTGTGGTTGTGGCTTGAGGGTTGAGGGTTTCTCCTCGACCTTCTCTTCCTTGGCGTCGGGCGACGGAATCGCCCGGACACCGTTCTTCACAGGATTCGAAACCCCTGATCGGAACATTAGGTCTTGAGTAATTATCCGTATCAACGTCGAAATAATCATGTATAGAACGACGGCTGCTGGGATAATCAAATAGAAGTATGCAAAAATAATCGGCAGGAAGCGTTGGATGGCCTGCTGTTGACTGGGCACATTCTGACCCGTCTTCTTATTACGGTTGTTCATCTGGGCCATTTGGAAATACTGCAGGCCAACGGCCGCCGCGACCAGAACGAAGAATGGGATTGCGGCAGCGAATGAACCGTGCGCGCTGATGGGGAAGGGCTTGAGGTTGAGGTCCATACCAAAAGCCTTGATCTGCCCGTGGGACGCGACCAGGTTGCGATACATCGTCGAGCTGGTGGGTATGTAGCGCGGTTGCGAGACGAGGACCTTGTTGACCAACACCTGATTGGCAAGGCCCTTGATGACACTGTAAAGAATGAAGAGAAACGGTGCTTGCAGCAAGACTGGGAGACACCCACCAACCGGGTTGGCCCCCTCTTCTCGATACAACTTCATCATCTCTTCGTTGAGAAGTGCTCGATTCTCTGGACCCTTGTACTTCTGTTGAAGCTTCTTGATCTCCGGCTGCAGCTTCTGCATGGCCATCATTGACTTGGTGCTCTTGATGGTGAACGGGGTCAGCGCGCCCATGATTACCACTGTGAGCAGGGTAATTGCGATTGCGTAGTTAGGGATTACTCCATAAAAGAACGCCAGGATCGCACCAAAGAGGTGAAAGATTGGCTGGAAGACCGAGCCAATTGCGTGGGTGATTGACTTCATGACTTCGAACTCCTAGCTTTCTTTGGTTCAGGTACTAGATCAACGCCGTGTGGGCCAAGGGGGCGGCAGCGACTCAGGCGACGTGCCGCGAGCCCGGTTCCGCGCAGTGCCCCGTGCACCTCGATAGCCTCAAGTGCATAGTTGGAGCAGGAAGGGTAGAAGCGGCAAGGGGAGGGACGCCCTGAAGTCAATCGCTGGTAGACAGTGATCGATCGAATGAACAATCGTGCGACGGGCGACGTTTTAGTGCCCATTGGCTCGCTCGAGTGCTCGTTGGAGATGGTGTTGTAGTTCGTCATAGGAAAGATTCCCGGTCTCGTTACCACATCTGATCAGGTAATAACCTGGTTCAGGGGTGGGAACCAAGCAGTCCATCAGAGCCCGGAGCCGTCGTCGAATTTGGTTACGCGTAACCGCATTCCCGACTTTTCGGCTAATCGCGTACGCAACATTCACTGACCGTGCATCGTCAGAGTGGGCGACATAACTGATTCTTAGTGGCCCGCTCTGTCCCCGACGCGAAGGAGTGGTGAAACGTGCGAATTGCCGTCGGGTTCTAACCCGACCAGGCACTGATCCGCTCAGACCGTCAGCTCGTGACGACCCTTGTCACGACGGGCTTTTAGGACAGCACGGCCGGCACGAGTACGCATACGGGCACGAAAACCGTGCGTTTTAGCCCTTTTCCGCTTATTTGGCTGGTAGGTACGCTTCACAAAACCTCTTCTCAAATTCTTCTGATGCGCTTCGCGGTACCCCCTGGGGGTCGCTGGCGCGCTACTGGGAACAATCTTACCCGACCGAGAGCACCCCTTGGTAAAGACAGATAAATAGGTGTAGGGTGACTCTCCCCGAGTAGTAGTTGGTCATTTTTTACCAAAACCGCTTGTGGATAAGGTCGCTGTTGGTCTGTGGAGGAACGTTGTGCAAAATGGTGAGGAGATCTGGTCAGCCCTTCGTGACTCCTTACGTGGCAACGCTTCTGAGGCGGTATGGTCCGCTGGACTGAACACACTTCACCTTGTGGATTACCACGATGACCAACTTGTCATCGGTGCACCGAATCAGATCCAACTACTTCGTGTTCAACAGCGTTATCTCCCATTCATCACAGAACAAGCACAACAACTTGTTGGCTCCAAAGTGATGGTTTCGCTAACGATCAGTGAACAACAGAACAACGTCGAACGTCATGACAACAACAACGACGTCACACCACCAACCACACCGTCGGTGTTCTTGCCGAGTGTCGATCGTCCTGTTCGTTTAGATCCTCGTATGACATTCGATTCCTTCGTGCCGGGATCATCGAATCGACTGGCGTTCGCAGCTGCGCAATCGGTCGCTGAAACACCTGGTCGGGCCTACAATCCATTGATGATCTACGGTAACTCGGGATTAGGGAAGACACATCTCCTTCACGCTATTGGTAACTACGTACAAGAGAACTATCCGGGGCGCAAAGTCCTCTACGTGTCAACAGAGACATTCCTTAACGATTTCATCCGGGCGATTCAAACACGTACACAACTCGCCCTTCACGATCGATATCGCGAGAACGACGTACTGCTGATTGATGACATTCAGTTCATGGAGACACGTGGTGAGACGTTCCACGAAGAAATCTTTCACACGTATAACGCACTTCACGGGGAAGGTAAGCAGATTGTTCTTACCTCCGACCGATCACCTCGAGACCTCGCGGGACTCCAGGAACGATTTCGAAGTCGTCTCCTCCAAGGTCTCGTCACCGAGATCGATCAACCCGACCTCGAAACACGAATTGCCATCCTTCGCTCCAAAGCCGAGCGTGAAGGAATCGACCTCCCGGGCGATGTGGCGGAATGGATCGCACACCGGGTCCGTGACAACATCCGAGAACTCGAGGGGTCGATCACGATGTTGCGCGCGTTTGCGAACCTGCGACAAGAGCCCATCACACTCGAACTGGCCCGCAACCATCTGACCAATCTCGGTCAAGAGCAGATCATCTTGAAACCCGAGACAATTTTGTCTGTCGTCTCAGAGTTTTACGGTTTGTCGGTGGAGGATGTCAGGGGTTCCAAGCGACTACGTCCCTTGGTCCACGCGCGTCACGTCGCTATGTACTTAATTCGCGACCTCTTGGACAACTACTCCTACCCGATGATTGCGCGGATCTTTGACGGACGAAACCACACGACGGTCATTAGTGGGGTAGAAAAAATACGTGAGCAGCTCGCAGTCAACGCCGAGCTCCTCGCTCAAATCAATCAACTCAAGCGACGGCTTCAGGGGGATGGAAGGGATTAATTTGTGCACAACCTTTGGTTCGCTCTGTGGAAGAACCGTTGTTAACTGATTGCTATTCCACAGAACTTGAGGGTTGAACTCCTCAGGTTGAGAGAGTTAGACACAGGGGTGTGGACGAGAGTTCAAAAATTAACTGTCTTCTAACCAGGTATTTTGTGAAGTAATCCCCAAATCCACAGCCCTACTACTACTAACCACTCTTCTACATAACAACACACCGTAACCTCAGTAACAAAGAAAGGCAGTCTGATGAAGTTCAAGTCTGAGCGTGACATCCTGGTCGAGGCCCTAAGCGCCGCGAGCCGGGTCGTCGCTACGCGGCTCATCGGAGCGTCATCCGGTGTACTCCTCTCACTCGTGGGTAACCACCTCACGGTTACCGGAACCGACCTCGATATCACAGTGCGTACAAAAGTCGACGTCATTGGCCTCGAAGACGGATCGTGTGTCGTTCCGGCACGACTCATCGTCGACGCTGTGCGATCACTCGAGGCCGGCGCGGTCACGATCTCGAGCAGTGAAGAAACCGTAGAGGTCTCTCTCGGGCGAGCGAAGTTCTCACTGCGCACGTTCTCGGTGATGGACTACCCGAATCTGCCGCCAGTGAGTGGAGCACTCACGAGTATTGCGGCACTGGACCTGATACAGGGGCTTAACCAGGTGGTGCGAGCTGCTGCGAATGACGACGCACGGCCACTACTCACCGGCGTGCTGTTCACCACAGAAGAAGGAACACTCCGACTCATCGCGACCGACTCCTACCGACTCGCCGTACGAGATGTGCCAGGCGTGTCGGGTATTGGTGGCAACCACGACCTACTGGTACCCGCTCGCGCTCTTCAAGAGCTTCAAAGGGCGGCGGCCTCATTGTCTGCCGACGCAGAGATCGGTGTCACCTTGACCGACGCAGAGATCTGTTTCATCGTGGGGACGACCACGATCGCATCGCGACTCATCGACGGTAACTATCCATCGGTGCTCCAGTTGATACCCGCGAGCTATCCAAACCAGATGCGTATTGCCAAAGACACGTTGTTGACCTCGCTCAAGCGAGCAAAACTCCTCGCGAAGGATTCGACTTCGTCGGTGCGTCTCACAATGAAGGACAAGACCGTCGAGATACGAACACAAAGCCACGACGCAGGAGATGTCGAGGACAATGTGGACGCAGACTACAACGGTGAGGAGATGACGATTGCTTTCAATCCGAGTTTCCTCATCGACGGTATTGAAGCAGTGCCGGGTGACGAAGTGATGCTTGAGATGTCCGACGCCGTTCGACCCGCGATGGTTCATGGTGTCGAAGACACTCGTTTCCGGTATCTGTTGATGCCGGTACGTGTTCAGTAGTTCGGTATTGGAATCGTGGGACTCCACGAACTGCGACTACGAGATTTTCGTCTCTTCCATGATTTCGTCTTCGAGCCCAACCACGACGCGATCACTGTCTTGTTGTCGGCCAACGGGACCGGCAAGACGTCGGTTCTAGAAGCGGTCTACGCTCTCGCAACCGCCAATTCGTTTCGCACGAGCAGTGCGAGCGACATGATTCGAACCAGCGCGACGCTCGCTGAAGTCCACGGAGTCATCTTTCAACACGAGAGAAGGATTCAAGTCGACCTGACGCTCTCACGAGGAGTGAGAAACACCACCAAGCGGATGTTGGTCAATGGTCTACGCCCGCACTCCAGGGCGGCACTTTCAGAAGTCTTGCCACTGACAGTCTTTACCCCGGAAGGCGTCGACATCATCCGTCAGGGCCCCGAGCATCGACGGACGTTTCTCACCAATCTGCTCACCGATGTTGACCT
>JAJXXA010000093.1 GCA_021781335.1 Actinomycetes bacterium | reverse complement strand
CACATCGAGCGAGGATGATAGGCCTACGCATCTAGAGCGCCATACAGTGAGGGAACATGCCCCAGCACCTACTTACACCCTCGAAGATCACGGCGTGGCTCGAGTGCGGACACTTCTTGTCACTGCGACACCAACTCGACGCCGGCAAGATCACTCTGGCGGCGACGCCGCGTGGTTCTCTGGCGGATTTGTTGATTGAAAAAGGTGCCACCCACGAACTGAATTGTCTGCAGGATCTGGAGGACCAAGGTCTCGAGGTATTCCAAGTTCCCGGTCGAAATCCCGACGAATCATTTGAGGAATGGGTCGCCAGGATCGGTAATCCAATGGAGCGCGACTTTGACGTGATCTATCAGATGCCCTTCGCGCACGAAGGGATCCGGGGCATCGCAGATTTCTTGATTCGAGTCGACGATCACGCGGACGGGTACGCGAAGTACGAGCCCATTGACGCAAAACTGGCGCGCGCGGAAGGCAAGCCCGGTCACGTGCTCCAACTGTGCTTTTACGCCGATGCGATCAAGGCACTCACCGGTGTCGCGCCGCAACACATTCATCTTTGGCTCGGTACCGGGCAGAGAGAGTCATTGATCGTCGATCAGTTCGCGCCGTATTGGAGACGCCTGCAACGCCAATTGCGCGAACTCTTGGGCGAGGAGGAACCCGCCCCGAGTACTCCTGCGCCGTGTGACCACTGCGAGTACTGCGAATTCAAGCCACGCTGCGAGCAACAGTGGCGTGAGGAGGATTCACTCGTCTACGTGGCAAATATCCGTACGCCCGAACGAGTAGCCCTGGAGCAGGCACAAGTCCTCACGATTTCACAGTTGAGCGAACTCGTCGAGCCCGTTGAGTCGATCCATGAGGAAAATCTGCGTCGTCTTACCCGCCAAGCAGCACTCCAAGTGGCCTCGCGATCGACTCCGGAGGCCCCTCCGCTCTATGAGCTGATCGAGGAAACCGATGACCCCGTCTACGGTCACGGTTTCAATTTGATGCCCGCACCGGATGCGGGGGACATCTTCTTCGATTTCGAGGGTCATCCCTTTTGGACGCCCCAGTGCGACCTTTTCTTTCTCAGTGGGCTGTATATGACGAACGACGATGGTTCTTGGACCTACGAAGAACGTTGGGCGCACGACCTCGCCGAACAGGAGCGAATGATCAGAGAGCTCGTCGAGTTCTTTGCGGATCGACGTCGACGATATCCAGGAATGCACGTGTATCACTACAACCACACCGAGCGAACGTCGTTGGAACGATTAACGCGTGGTACAGAAAGTGAAGGACTCCTGACGTCACTTGTGGACTCGGGACTCTTCGTCGACCTCTTCGTCGTGGCGAGAAACGCCATACAAGTAGGAACCGAGTCGTACGGTCTCAAGTATCTTGAGCGATTGACGGGCTACGAGCGAAGTGGCGGCATCGAGCAGGGTGCCGGCGCGGTCGTTGAGTACGAAGAGTACATGAGGACCAAGGACCCCAGGATCCTCGTCGATATCGCGACCTACAACCGAGATGACGTCATTGCAACAAAAGAACTTCGAGATTGGCTGATCGAGCAGCGACCCGCTGATCTCGCCTGGCGAGACGCGGTGCTCGACGTCGAGGATCGACAGTTCGATACCGACGAGATTGTCGAGCAGCTAAAGAACTACGGTCACGGTCGACCCGAGCATCTGCTCGGGGACCTACTCAATTACTGGCGTCGTGAGCGTGCAGCGAATGTGACCCCGAAGTTCGCGAAAGCCGCCTCAGATTTTGCATCGCTCTATTCCGATCGTGACTACATCGCAAACCTGAGCCTCGTTGGATTTGAGGAGGTGCCGGGTAGGGGAGGAGAAGTCGTGAAGAACGTGGTTCTGCGATGGCCACCACAGGTTGTCGACTCGGCATTTCGAACGAAGAAGAACGTACTCTTCACCGGCGTTGGCGTCGAACACGGGTACGGGTACTTGCCGAGCATCGATCTCGAGAGCCGAGAACTGCGAATGCGTTGGCGTGATCGACACGAGGAACTCGGCGTGGTGCCCTCAGTCATGACCCTCGACGACTACGTCTCGCCTCTTGAGAAGCCAGGAGTCCTCTTTCATTTGGCCGAGCAGATTCTGCGACCACACGCAACCGATCCCCCGAGCAGGGTCTCGCTCGCGTTACTGGCGGGTGAGCCGCCGCGATTCGAGACAGGGTGGGGCCCTAGTGAAGGAGTTTTCACTGACGACCTTGACGAGACATTGTCGTGGATTGGTCATCTCGACGAGAGCTACATCGCGATCCAGGGCCCCCCGGGCACTGGAAAGACCTACAGCGGCTCTCACATCATCTACGAGTTGATCAAGTCGGGCAAGCGCGTAGGCATCACCGCCATGAGTCATTCGGTGATCGACAATCTATTCGAGGCGACCTACGCGGTGTTCGCGTCCAAAGGTGAGTTGTCGTATCTACGGGCACTTCGCCGCGACGCCAAGCCAGCTACTGGCGCGCTCGATGGAGTGCGCTACGAGAAGTCTGGTGCGGGCCCCGAAAGTGACGCCTACAACCTCATTGGCGCAACGACGTGGTTATGGTCGCGCTCGAACATGCGTCCCCACCCGGTTGACTATCTCGTCATCGACGAAGCCGGCCAACTCTCCCTGGCCGATGCGATTGCTTCAGCCAATTCGGCCCGCAACTTGATTCTGCTCGGCGACCCACTCCAACTCTCCCAGGTGTCGCAAGCCGAGCACCCCGGTGGGTCGGGCGCGAGTGTTCTCCAGCACGTGCTGGGTGAGCACGCGACGATTCCTGGCTCGCAGGGCATCTTTCTCTCCGAGACTCGACGTATGCACCCCGACGTCTGTGCGTTCATCTCTGGTCAGATCTACGAGCACCGCCTCACGAGTCACGAAAGTTGCGCACAACAGAGCACCGAGGTCGGTACCGGTCTTCGCTGGTTACGCGCGACGCACGAAGGTTGTTCTACCGAGTCGATCGAAGAAGCGGAGTTGGTCGCCGCTCAGATCGGCGAGATGGTGGGCACTTCGTGGATCAATCAGCACGGTGGCGTGGCTCCGCTCAGGGCCGAGGACTTCATGGTGGTCGCGCCGTATAACGATCAGGTGAGACTCCTGCGTCATAAATTCGAGCGCTCGCCGGGCCTCGCTGGTGTCCAAGTTGGCACCGTGGACAAATTCCAAGGACGCGAAGCGCCGGTCGTGTTCTTCACGATGACCACGTCGTCGGGCGCCGACATGCCCCGAGGTCCCGAGTTCCTCTTCTCGCGCAATCGTCTCAACGTCGCGGTGAGTCGCGCGCGTTGTTTGGCGTATTTGGTGTGTACCGAAGAGTTGCTGAATTCACGAGCCCGAACCATTGAAGAGATGAGATTGATCGGCACGCTGAGTGCATTCGTCGAAAGCGCGCTCTCGTCGTAAGGCGCGGTTGCGCGCAACCGCAGGTCGTCGCTCGATGTCCAATTGGCACGGTGTCACATTGGGCCATTGGCCCCTACATCGGGCGTGCGAGCGCACGTGGCAACAGAGTTACCCTTGGGTTGGAGTCGGCATTCACGTGCGACTTGAGTTGTGCGGCGACGGGAGGTGCTCGGTGCACGATTACCCCAGGGCAGTGGCGTCAGATTCGATCCGCCGTCGCGCTTGCGCCCCTGGTTCGAAAGCACATCGGTGACCAACGTCATTGAAGTCAGCAACCTCACCAAGAGGTTCGGGCCGCTCATTGCCGTCAACGACGTCTCGTTCGAAGTGCGCGCGGGGGAGATCTTCGGTCTCCTCGGGGAAAATGGTGCTGGAAAGACGACCACAATAGAGATCCTTGAGGGATTCCAGCGTGCCGATCACGGCACCGTGAGGGTCCTTGACGTCGACCCTCGCCATGGTCATCGCCAGTGGCGCGATCGCATCGGACTCGTCTTGCAAGAATCGGAGTTCGATCCGGTGCATACGGTCAACGAAACCTTGAAGCTGTTCGCCGGATTCTTCTCACATCCGAGGGACGTCGCCGAGACCCTCGAGTTGGTCGGACTCAGTGACAAAGCGGGTGAGAGGGTAGGTCGTCTCTCTGGAGGACAAAAGCGCAGGGTGGACGTGGCGTTGGGCATCGTGGGAAATCCAACTTTGCTGTTTCTCGATGAACCGACGACCGGATTCGACCCGGTCGCCCGTCGAGAATTTTGGTCGGTCATAAAAGGATTGCGTGACGCGGGCACGTCAATCGTGCTGACGACGCATTACATGGAAGAGGCTGAGCGACTCTGTGACCGCTTGGCGATCATGGCGCGTGGTTGCATCGTCGCAGAAGGCACATCTTCGTCGCTCATCAGTGCGATGGGGGCCACAACGATTCGTGTTGAGATGTCAAGCGAGGTCACGCTCGACGTCGTTCGATCGGTGACGGGTGCGGACTTTGTTGAGCGCGACAGCGTTATCTCGGTGCTACTGGGAGATGATGTGCAAGAGGTGTTGCTTCGTCTTCTCACGTGGTCAGAAACGCGGGGCGTGTCGTTGCGGGGGCTCGAAGTTGTGCGCCCGACGCTCAACGACGTCTTTCTCGGCGCGACCGGGAGCGAAGAATGAGATTCATCCGCCTTAGTTTCGCGCAGGCGCTCTACAACCTGAGGGCGTACCTACGAAGTGCTCGCACGGTGCTGTTGGGCGTGATAATGCCCGTCGGCCTGCTCGTCATCCTCAGTTGGGTGTTCGCCCACCAGGGCCAGATAGCCGCGGCGGCCGGATACAAGATCAGCGCTACAGCGTTCTACGCGGGGGGATTGACAGCGTACGGACTCATGCTCGGGACCTTCACTGGCGTGATGGTGGCGGTAGTGAGTGCACGTGAGTCCGGATGGCTCAAGAGATTTCGTGCCGCGCCAATGCCCGCGGGTTCTTATCTCGCAGGTCAGATCATCTTCAACGTCGTGGTTTCAATGGTGCTCGTGGCGGTGATGATGACGATCTCGGCTTTGGTCTATGGACTCGAGATCCGTGCGGGAGCACTTGTCGCGGTGTTTTGCTACGCGTTGTTGGGCGTCTTTTCTTTCACTGCGATCGCGCTCGCCCTCACCCGTTTCGTCACCACACCGGAGATGGGCTCTTCGGTCGGACCGTTTGTAACCATCACTCTCAGCTTCACCAGCGGTGTGTTCTTACCGCCAGATCTTCTCCCGAGATGGCTCGTGGATGTGTCGAGTTACCTTCCTCTCGAGCCCCTGGCGCAGTCGATGCAAAATGCTCTGGCTCACTCATCGGCCAGCCAATACCAGCTGCGAACCTTTGTCGTCGTGGGGATCTGGGGCGCCGTCAGTTTCATCCTCGCCAGATTCACGTTCACCTGGCAGCCCCTTCGCCGCTGATCGCATCAACCCACGTTGCGCTCGATGAGGGGGTCGATTCGAGGGACGTGAGACATCACCCGGCGATAGAAAAATAAGAAAATCTCGAGGAAGTCGCCGAAATGCACTTTTGGCAATATGCCACCTGCTACTCTGGTTATCCCACCACAGAGACGGCGGCGACATGCATTTGCATCGAGCCAGACCGCGCTGATAAGGTAGGCATCCCTGAAGTTAAGGAAACTTAACGACAGATTCGACGGAGAAATCCTGAGATGGTGTACTTCACACCTCCGACTTAGGTCGTGTGTGTTGTCGCTCCTTGAAAACGGAAGAACGAGAGCCAAAAGCCAGTACGGGCGACGATGGACGGATCTAACCGGACGCGTCGTTCGTCAAAAGAAGTATGTAGTAGGCAACGAGGCCACCCCGTGGTACTCGTTGTTGTCAGGTGGAAATTAGAGTCTTCCATCTGGCTCTCTGATTCGTAGAAGACTTCGGTCTTTGAAAAATCTTGATGGAGAGTTTGATTCTGGCTCAGAATGAACGCTGGCGGCGTGCTTAACACATGCAAGTCGAACGGAATCCAAGGAGCTTGCTCTGAAAGATTTAGTGGCGAACGGGTGAGTATCACGTGAGCAACCTGCCCCGAAGACTGGGATAACACCGGGAAACCGGTGCTAATACCGGATATCTTCCAATGATCGCATGATTGATGGAAGAAATGTTTTTTCGCTTCGGGAGGGGCTCGCGGTCCATCAGCTTGTTGGCGGGGTAACGGCCCACCAAGGCTACGACGGATAGCTGGTCTGAGAGGACGATCAGCCACACTGGAACTGAGACACGGTCCAGACTCCTACGGGAGGCAGCAGTAGGGAATCTTGCGCAATGGGCGAAAGCCTGACGCAGCAACGCCGCGTGAGGGACGAAGGCTTTCTGAGTTGTAAACCTCTTTCGACAGGAACGATTGTGACGGTACCTGTAGAAGAAGCACCGGCCAA
>JAJXXA010000144.1 GCA_021781335.1 Actinomycetes bacterium | reverse complement strand
ATGCTTAGGTCAAATGGTGAGGTGGAGTGAGTGTGGCAAAGGTGCCGGAGCCACAGTGGCATCCGTGGCGAAGCCGGGTCGAGAAGTGTGGCGAGGGTGCCGAAGCCACAATGTGGCGGAGGTACCGAACTTCTACAAACAGGGTTCAGCCCACGGAGTGGAGGTGATGGGATTCGAACCCACTGCCTCTACATTGCGAACGTAGCGCTCTACCAATTGAGCTACACCCCCGAAGGAGTAATAACTTTAGCCCAATGCTCGCCGCGATATCGAATTGCGGCGCCACGCGTCATCGGGCTCTTGTTCGTAGTAGTAGCCCTCGTCAATTTCACCATAAGTCACCGGGCGAAGCTGCTCGATCGTGGCCAATTCTTGACGATTTCGACGAAGTGGCAGCGAAGACTCGTGTAGATAGCCCTGGCTCACCGAGTAGAGGGCCAATCCAACGAACGCGACCAGACCGATCCACGTCAGTATCGCTAGGTCCTGCACGATGGAGGAACCCACGACGAAATCACCCGCGGTGAAGACCAGGGCGCCGACACATAATCCGATAAAGATCCTCGTACGACGAACTCGCATCGAAACGCCGACGGCGTACGGGTCGTCATTCATCCCAAGGTCGTGCTGGGCTGGCACAGACGAATACGCAGCCGCGTATCGATTCGTCGCTTCTTCGTGACGTCGGGCCTCTTCGAACTCTCGAGAGCGCATCTCGCGGTCGTAGTCGTAGTCCTGACTCCACTCGTCCCACGATGATCGCGTCTCGAGTGAGCGATAGGTGTCGTCGGCGTGGACAACTGTCAATCGTGGGCGCTCGAAGACGTCACGACGTTCGCTGTAGTCTGCGACATCCAGTCGGTGCGCGGGCGGCACGGCGTACTCTTGGCGGCTCAGAACCTCGTGTTCAGCGTGAAAGGAGTCAATGGAACGCTCCGTTCCACTTTCTCGAAAGTGTCGAACGACGATGGGAACAAGGATTGCCACCCAGAACAAAGCGAGGACAATCAGCAGCATCCGACAAATCCCGGGGCTGCGCGCGTAAACATTGGGTCAAATGTACAGCGCAATCAAGGTTTTTTGGTGGATATCACCCTTCGTGCAATCCACATTCCTCCTTGTCGGCGCCCGCCCAGCGACCTGATCGACGGTCTGAGGGGTCGGCTGGCTTGGCCGTGACCGCGGCGCAGCCGATCGACGCGTACCCTTCGGCCCACAACGGGTGCTCAGCAAGTTTGTGCGACGCCAAGTAGTACGCCACATCGTCGTCACTCCACGTTGCAAGTGGGTTCACCTTCACGAGTTCGAACTTCTCGTCCCAGTGCACCGTCTTCATGGAAGCCCTCGTAGGGGCGTCAACGCGCTTGACCGACGTGATCCATGCGCTGCGACCCGACACTGCCCGGGACAAGGGTTGCACCTTTCGCAGTTCGCAGCATCGCTCGGTGCCACAAGGCCACGAGTCTGCTTCACTCGTCGCACGGGTACGCGTGAGGTTGAGTTGCCACTCGCGCTCGATCCTCGACACGAACTCGAGGGTCTCATCGAAATGGCCACCCGTGTCGAGAAAGACGATCTCGGTTGAAGGCTGAAGTTGATGCACCATGTGCAAAAGCGCCAGATCCTCGAACGAACATGCCATCGCCACGTCGTCGCCAAATCGCTCGAAGACCCAGGTCAAGATCTGCAGCGGTGAGGCGTGCTCGAACTCCAGATTCTTCGCCTCGAGCTCGTCCAACAGGGTCTGGGATGGAGTTTTCATAGTGTTTTGAGCCTAATGCCTAACTTTGTCTAGTGGTTTAGTAGGATATTGGATGTACCCAACTCTATGACAACAGAAACCCTCCAGACCCTCCATATGACCGACCACCTCGACCTCCTCGAGTCACACGCCATCTTCATCCTGCGAGAGGTGGTTGCCGAGTGCGAACGACCCGTGCTGCTCTTCTCAGGAGGTAAAGACTCTGCGGTGCTGTTGCACCTCGCCGCCAAAGCCTTCGCTCCCCAGCAACTCCCGTTCCCAGTGATGCACATCGACACGGGTCAGAACTTCCCAGAGGTGCTCGACTACCGCGACCGCGCCGTCGAAGCGACCGGTGCACGGCTCGTCGTTGCCAAGGTGCAGGACTCGATCGACCAAGGCAAGGTCATCGATCCCGGTCCAATGGGATCTCGCAATCGCCTTCAAACCGTGACCTTGCTCGATGCGATCACCGAGAACGGCTTCGACGCCGCGTTCGGCGGTGCTCGACGTGACGAAGACAAAGCGCGCGCGAAAGAGCGCATCCTGTCATTTCGTGACGCATTCGGTCAGTGGGACCCGCGCCAACAACGACCTGAGTTGTGGCAGCTCTACCAGGGCAAGGTGAACCCTGGCGAGCACTTACGTGCCTTTCCCTTGTCGGACTGGACGGAACTCGACATCTGGCAGTACATCGAGCGCGAGCAGATGGACCTGCCCACGATCTATTTCGCGCACGAGCGCGACGTGCTCTTGCGCGACAACATGTGGCTCGCGGTGGGCCCCTTCGTCGAAGCGCGCTCGGGTGAGAAGATCGAGCGGTTGTCGGTGCGATTCAGGACCGTCGGCGACGCCAACTGCACTGGAGCGGTGCTTTCTGAGGCCCGGACGTTGAGTCAGATCATCGATGAAGTGTCGGTCGCCAACGTCTCAGAACGCGGTGCCACGAGGGCCGATGACCGCTTCAGTGAGACTGCCATGGAGGACCGTAAGCGTGAGGGCTATTTCTAGATGAAACTCGCTCACAAGGATCTGCTTCGACTCGCCACGGTTGGTTCAGTCGACGACGGCAAGTCAACGCTCATTGGTCGTCTTCTCGTTGACACCCGTCAACTCTTTGACGATCAGCTCGACGCGGTCGTTGCCGCGTCGGAGAAGCGAGGGGTGGGTGACCTCGACCTGAGTTTTGTCACCGACGGCTTGCGCGCCGAGCGGGAGCAGGGCATCACCATAGATGTCGCGTACCGCTACGCATCAACGCCTTCGCGTAAATTCATCATCGCTGACTGCCCCGGTCACGTCCAGTACACCCGCAATATGGCGACTGGCGCATCGACTGCGGATCTGGCGTTGGTCGTGCTCAACGTCGCGCACGGTTTGAAGGAGCAGTCGCGGCGTCACCTGTGCATCGCTGCGTTGCTCGGCGTTCGATCGATCGTCGTTGCAGTAAACAAGATGGATGAGGTGAACTGGTCCGAGAGCGCCTATCAAGGCGTCGTCGACGAACTCGACACCCTGGCGAACGAGCTCGGCTTCGAATCAGTGATCTCGATTCCGGTGTCGGCGCTCTTAGGCGACAACGTTGTCGATCCTTCGCCCAACACCCCATGGTTCGACGGTCCCACGGTCCTTCACGCTTTGGAGAGCTCCGAGGCGGGCTCGTGGAGCGGGGCCCACGGTGGCGCGAGACTCCCCATCCAGTGGGTCCTGCGCCAGCCTGGTGGGGGACGCACGTACGCTGGCATGCTCAATGGCGCGAGCCTGCAAGTAGGTGACAGCGTGACGCTCCTTCCCGCCAACATCGAAACCACGATCACCGCCATCAGCTCAGGTTCGGGTGCGCGCGACGTCGCCTCCACCGGTCTTTCTATCGACGTCGCGCTCGACGCCGAGACCGACGCCGGCCGCGGCGACCTCATCGCGACCGCGCCTCTTCCCAAGGTGACTAAAGAGTTCGCGGCAACGATCTGCTGGTTCGGCGAGGCTCCCCTTCGTGTCGGCCAGCGCCTTCGACTAAAGCACACGAGCAAGGTCACACCAGTTCGCGTACATGCGCTGAGTGGTGTGGTCGACATCGCGACCTTGGCTATCGACGCGAATACAATGCTGCAGACCAACGAGATCGGCCTCGCCACGCTGCAGAGCGCCGACGCGTTGGTCCTCGACGATTATCGAGACAATCGAGTCTCGGGGAGTTTCGTACTCATCGATGAAGTGACCAACGCCACGGTTGCTGCAGGTATGGTCGGGCGCGCCGCGTTCCTTTAGAACTGCACCAGCATCGAGATCAGCGCTACCGCGACGAGCGCCAACAACGTATCGATCGAGAGCACGAGTTTGCGTCCACGTTCGGGCGATGCCACGCCATCGTGCTTTATCACCTCACTCACCACACGCTCGAGCGGCAAGGTGCGCGCTTCGAGATGACCGGCGGCGAGTAGATAACACAAGAGGCCCACGCCAATCCAGGGGCGAGTGAGCGACACCGAACTGTCACCCGACAACGACATGATCAGGCCCGTCACCGGCAACACGTGCAGCAATCTCGCGGCCCAATTTCGACGCTCGGGGAATCGCGCGCGCTGGACTTCCTCCGATGCGCCGCTCACAATGGATTTCGCGGCCCCGCGCATGGCTATAAAGACGATGAGGACACTTACTGCGGTGACTATATGAACAAGGAGGACGATGTCGTAGGCGACTGTGGTGGCAATCATCCCTCCGAGAGTAATACCTCGGCCGCCCGATAGGGATCTGTCTCGCCCGCCAGCAGCGAATCAACTTGACGTTCGTAGGCCTCTCCTCGTGCGAGTTCCGCGATCCGAGAGCGCAACATCGCCGAGAGGACTTTGTCCAGCTCGCGACGCATGCGCGCACGACGACGTTGAGTGATGTGACCATCTTCGAGGTACGAGCGATGTTGAACAATGGCGTCCCACAGTTGCTCGCTCCCCTCACCCGTGTTCGCCACCGTCTCGACGATCAGGGGCCGCCACTCGTGGTGGCCGAGTTCGAGCATCTGTTCAAGGTCACGGCGGGTCTCTTTGACCCCGGGTCGGTCGGCTTTATTTATGACAAAGATGTCCGCCACCTCGAGTAGTCCGGCTTTGCTCGCTTGCATCGCGTCGCCCCACCCAGGATTCATCACCACCACCGTCGTGTCGGCCGCGGAGGCGATGTCCACCTCCATCTGACCAACACCGACCGTCTCGACCATTGCGAAACGGAAGTCCGCGGCACCCAGGACGCGAATCGCGTCGGGGACCGCGAGCGACAATCCGCCGAGGTGTCCACGAGTCGCCATTGATCGTATGAACACGTGATCATTCGTG
The DNA here is from genome assembly GCA_021781335.1 of Actinomycetes bacterium. GTDB lineage: Bacteria > Actinomycetota > Acidimicrobiia > Acidimicrobiales > RAAP-2 > RAAP-2. The sequence goes on along the minus strand of JAJXXA010000144.1, from coordinate 20,470 downwards.
GCGTGCTCTTGCATGCGGATCCGATCGCCCAAGATCGCTCCCCCGCTAAAGGGCGAACTCGGATCGATGCACAGCACACCCACCTGGTCGAACGCTCCATCGCCGTCAAACGACCCGCGCGCGAGAGCGACACTGATCAAACGGTCGGTGAGCGTCGATTTACCAGCACCCGGTGCACCCGTGAGCCCCACGACGTAGGGAGCGGGTCGCGCATACGCCAGCGCCGCCGTGGCGCCATGAGAGGGTCCACTCGACTCCACGTAAGTGAGCAGTCGTGCGAGGGCGGTACGCGAGCCTTCGCGCGCGAGTGTGACCAGTTCTTGCGGGTCGCGAGGAATCATGCCAGGGGCTCGACTGTCGCACCGAGAGAGCGCAAACGCCCGAGAAAATCGTCGTAGCCCCGCGCGACGTGTTCGAGCCCGCTCACCGTGGTCTCACCCTCGGCGACGAGTCCCGCGAGCACCAGCGCGGCTGCGGCTCGAATGTCGGTCGCCCGCACCGAAGTGCCCGTCAGGTGATCGACGCCGCGAATCATCGCGTGATGACCTTCGGTGGTGATGCTCGCGCCTAATCGCACCAGTTCGTCGACGTAACGAAACCGTCCAACGAAGAGGTTCTCGGTGACCACCGACACCCCATCGGCGACACTCAGCATCGTCGTGATGAGCGGCTTGTAATCAGTGGCCACGCCTGGATACGGCAGGGTTGCAACGTCACACGCCTTCACGCGTGAAGGGCCGCGCGCGAGCACTCCCGCGCCCCGCAAGTCCAGCGATGCGCCCATGGCCTCAAGCTTTCGAAGCAGCATCACCATGTGCTCGGGTCGAGCGTCCACGACACGCACCTCGCCGCCGGTGATGACCGCCGCCGCCAGATAAGTGGCACTGACGACACGGTCAGTGATCACCTCGTGACGCGCGGGCGTGAGCTCTGGAACGCCTTCGATACTGAGTCGTGAGGTGCCCAGACCATCAATACGCGCGCCCATGGCGATGAGCTGTCGACCGAGGTCCTCAACCTCGGGTTCGCGCGCCGCGTTCTCAATCACTGATCGGCCTTCGGCCAACACGCACGCCATCAACAAATTGTCGGTGGCGGTGTGGCTCGGATACTCGAGCGTTATGTGCGTCGCACGTAGTCGCGCACGCGTGCTCGATGCGTGGATCGCCGTGCGTTCATTTCGAAACGTCGCACCCATCGCACTCAAACCGTCCGTGTGGAAGTTGATAGGGCGATGCCCGAAGTCGTCGCCGCCTGGGAGCGCCATATTCGCTTCGCCGCAACGCGCAAGCAATGGTCCAAGTACGACAATCGATGCTCGCATCGCCTCAAAGAGGTGTGCGGGGGCGACCGGGTGAATGTCCTTGGCTTGGGGAACTGTGATCGCGAGTTCGTGGGCCGTCCTTCGCTCGACTCGACAACCCAACGACTCGAGCAGTTCGCTCATTATCGTGACATCGGTGATATCGGGGACGTTGGTGAGACGATGTTCCCCCGTCGCGAGCAGGCACGCCGCCATCTGCTTGAGAACCGCGTTCTTCGCTCCAAAGGCCTGCACCTTGCCCGACAGGGGACCGCTGGGCTTGATCACGACAGAACTCACTCTTCCAAGTATTGCCGCAATCCTGAACGGCCACCGGTGACCCGACCCCTTTCGGCGCCTTCGGGACTACTCTGGCTGCATGCAGCCACCATCGAAGCCAGATCGAAATATCGCGCTCGAGATGATCAGAGTGACCGAGGCGGCCGCCATCGCGGCGGCGCGTTGGGCGGGTCGAGGCGACAAGAACGCCGCCGATGGCGCCGCGGTTGATGCCATGCGTTTCGTGCTCGGCGCTATTGCAATGGATGGCATCGTCGTCATAGGTGAAGGCGAGAAGGATGAAGCTCCGATGCTCTTCAACGGCGAGCGCATCGGTGACGGACGGCCACCTCAAGTCGACGTCGCCGTCGACCCGGTCGACGGCACCACCCTCACCGCCATGGGTCGTAACGGCGCGCTCTCGGTTATTGCGCTCTCCGAGCGCGGCACGATGTTCAACCCCGGTCCGTGTGTCTACATGAAGAAAGTAGCGGTCGGACCGCGCGGGCGCGGAGCCGTCGACATCAACGCCTCCGCGACGGACAACTTGAACGAACTCTCCAAGCGTCTAAAGAAACCCGTCCAGGAACTCGGCGTCGTCATCTTGGACCGCCCTCGACACGATCTGCTGGTCCAAGAGGTCCGAGAAGCCGGAGCGCGCGTGCTGTCGATTTCAGACGGTGACGTTGCGGGTGCCATCGCTACCGGTTGGCCAGATTCGGGTGCCGACATCCTCTTTGGTATTGGCGGTACACCCGAGGGCGTCATCGCGGCGGCCGCTCTCAAGGGACTCGGCGGTGAGATCCAAGGGGTCTTGCACGCCAGGGACGACGACGAACGACGTCTGGCCGAGTCCTTGGGTTACGACTTCTCACGGGTCTTGTTCACCGATGACTTGGTGGCCAGTGACAACTGCTACTTCTCGGCGACCGCAATTACCGACGGCGACTTCTTGCGCGGGGTCCGGTTCTATGACTTCGGCGCAACGACCCAGTCGCTCGTGGTGCGCTCACGCTCGGGCACGGTGCGCACCATCGAGACCTTTCACCGGCACGACAAACTCCAGGAGTTCTCCACCGCAGGCCTGTAATGCCCGGCGTTGCGCCCGGCGTTGCATTATTCCGCGGTCCCCTATAAGGTCCGGCGTAGGGCTACGTCCTGAAGTGAACGTCAGAAGTGGGGGGTTGTAGATGAAGGTCCAGAATCTGCTTGCAGTCAAGGGTCGCGAGGTGGCCACCATTTCCCAGGAGCGCTCAGTTGCTGACGCACTCGAACTCTTGCGCGAACGCGGCATCGGCGCGCTCGTGGTCACCGGGCATTCCGCACCCTTCGCGGGAATCTTCAGCGAGCGAGACGCGGTGCGCGCCCTCGCCGTGCACGGGGCGAGCGCGCTCGATCAGCGCATTGGAGACCTCATGTCCACCGAGGTCACGACCTGTGACGAGGAGACGTCCGTGACCAAGTTGATGGGGCTCATGACCGAGCACCGCATTCGACACATTCCCGTCGTCGAGGGCGACCGGTTGGTCGGCATGGTTTCGATCGGCGACGTGGTGAAGGCTCGTTTCGACGAACTCGAACACGAGAAGAACGACCTTCTCGAGTACGTGAGCGCTCGCTAAGGTTCTACTTCGACGCAGCGCGCAGGCGCAGTTCGGCACGCTCCAGCGCCGCCTCGGCGAGTTGTTGGGCCGCGTGGTCGCCCGCTTCTAGACGAGACGTCGCGATGTCCGCCTCGGCCTGCTCTTTCGCCGCTTGCGCTCGAACGACGTCGATGTCGGTGGTTCGTTCGGCAACGCCGGCGAGCACAGTGGCGCGCGTCACACCCTCATGGTCGTCGGGACCCACCTGGAAATATCCTCCGTGCACCGCGAAGCTCAGTTCACCTTCAGCGGTCTGAACGCGAACGATGCCGGGCACGATGTCACCAACGGTGGGCGTGTGCTGAGGCAGGATAGTGAAATCGCCGTCCGATGACCGGGCCACGAGTGCCGTCGCCTCGCCCGCCCACAACGCCGCTTCGGGCGTCACGATCTCTACCTTCATAGTCGCCACGGCTTAGCTCTTCTGCAACTCGGCGGCTTTGCGCTCGACGTCCGAGGCGCCACCGACGTTCAAGAATGCCTGCTCGGGGAACGCGTCGAGGTCGCCCTTGACCAAGTGCTCGAACGACTCAATCGTCTCCTGGACCGGCACGTTGATCCCGTCGATACCCGTGAAGATCTTGGATACGAACATCGGCTGGGAGAGGAAACGTTGGATCTTTCGCGCTCGAGCGACCGTGACCCGGTCGTCTTCTGAGAGTTCGTCGAGGCCCAAGATGGCGATGATGTCCTGGAGTTCCTTGTATCGCTGGAGGATCTGCTGGACCTGACGCGCCACCGCGTAGTGACGGTCACCCACGATTTCAGGCGCCAAGATGTTCGACGTCGAGGTCAGTGGGTCGACCGCAGGGTAGATACCCAGTGCCGCGATCTGTCGGCTCAACTCGGTCGTCGCGTCAAGGTGGGTGAACGTCGTGAACGGCGCGGGGTCGGTGTAGTCGTCAGCGGGCACGTAGACAGCCTGCAACGAGGTGATTGAACGACCACGAGTAGACGTGATGCGCTCTTGGAGCTCACCCATCTCGTCGGCGAGGGTCGGCTGGTATCCCACGGCGCTCGGCATACGGCCCAGCAGCGTTGAGACCTCGGAACCGGCCTGGACGAAACGGAAGATATTGTCGACGAACAACAGCACGTCCTGGTTCTTCACGTCACGGAAGTACTCAGCCATCGTGAGGGCGGCCAACGCAACGCGAAGGCGCACCCCCGGCGGCTCGTCCATCTGTCCATAGACCAGCGCAGTCTTTTCAATGACGCCCGATTCACGCATCTCCAAGAGCAAGTCGGTGCCTTCACGCGTGCGCTCACCGACGCCCGCGAACACCGACACACCTTCGTGCTGTTCAGCCACGCGACGGATCATCTCCATGATGAGCACGGTCTTACCCACACCCGCACCACCGAAGAGACCGATCTTTCCGCCCTGTACGTAGGGCGCCAACAAGTCAATGACCTTGATGCCGGTTTCGAACATCGTGGCGCGTGGCTCGAGTTGATCGAAGGCGGGCGGGTTTCGGTGAATCTCCCAGTTGTCCTCAATGCCGTCGATGTGATCGGTGTCGAGGGGCTGACCGATCACGTTGAACACGTGACCAAGCACCGCGTCACCAACGGGAACCGTGATGCCACGTCCCGTCTGACGAACGATCGCGCCTCGAACGAGACCATCAGTCGGCTTCATGCACACACAACGCACACGACCTTCACCGATCTGCTGGGCGACTTCAGCGGTGACGGTGACCGTCACGCCGTCGATCACGATGTCCACCTCGATGGCGTGGTTGATCTCAGGCAACGAGTGCGGCGGGAACTCAACGTCTACCACCGGTCCGGCGATCGCGACGACGCGCCCCGTCTCGAGAGTGGTCTTGTCAGGAGCCATGGTCATTTGTTTCTCACTTTCCCGAGCGGAGCGCTTCAGCGCCGCTCACGATTTCCATGATTTCGGTGGTGATCGAGTCCTGGCGGGCTCGGTTCATAATGCGAGTCAGGGTCAGGCCGAGTTCGTCGGCATTCTCAGTTGCGGCCGCCATAGCGCGCTGCTGGCTGGTGTGGAACGACGCGGCACCCTCGAGCAGTGCCGAGAAGACTTCGCTTTCGAGCGCTCGCGGAGCAAGATGGAGCAACAATTGCTCGACCTCGGGCTCGAACTCGGTGTAGCCCTTGAGCGGCTTTGGTGTGTCGTCGATGATGACGTCGGGCATCGAGAGCGGTAGCAGTTGTTCAGTCTCGACGCTCTGGCTACCAGCGGAGTGAAAGCGTGTCGAGACGAGGAGCACTTGTTGTACTTCACCGTCAATGAATGGGGCGGCGATGACACCGGCGATGAACCTTGCATCACTGAAGCTGGGTCGGTCGGCGAAGCCGACAAAACTCTGTTCGACTTCCATGCCACGGAAACGGAAGAATCCGGCGGCCTTCTTACCAACAGCGAAGAGCCGCACCGAGGTGCCCTGGTTGCGCAGTTCGCGTACCAGCCGCTCTCCGGCGCGCATCACTGACGAGTTATACGCACCAGAAAGTCCGCGGTCGCCAGTGATCACGAGCACGATGGCGGCGTCGATCTTGTCAGGAACCGCGAGGAGCTTCTTCGCCGCCGCGGGATCTCCCAAGGCGGCCTCTATGACAATGCGCTGCATCCCGTGTCGATAGGGACGGTTCGCAATGATACGAGCCTGGCTGCGCGAGATCTGGGACGCCGCGATGAGCTCCATCGCCTTGGTGATCTTTCGTGTGGCTTGCACCGACTTGATACGTCGACGCAGAATTCGTTCCTGTCCACCGGCCATCGCTACTCCTTTCTCGCTCGGTCTTTACGTTCTCTAGTTACTCGGGGAAAAGCTGTCGACGAAACTCTGCAGTGCAGCGTCGATCTTGTCGGTGTCGGGCAAAGTCCCCGTGCTGCGGATCTGGTCGAGCAAGTCGCTGTGACGAGCGCGAAAGGTTGCCAGGAGCTCGGACTCGAAGCGTCGAACGTCAGAGACCGGCACTGAATCGAGCCAGCCCTTGGTGCCCGCGTAGATGACAATGCACTGCTCCTCGACGGGAACGGGTGCGTTCAAGCCCTGCTTAAGGAGCTCGGTCAGTCGATAGCCGCGGTCGAGTTGCTGCTGGGAGGACTTGTCGAGTTCTGAACCAAAGGTAGCGAATGACTCGAGGTCACGGAACTGTGCGAGGTCGATCTTCAAGGTGCCCGCCACTGACTTCATGGCTTTGATCTGGGCGGCGCCACCGACGCGTGACACCGAGTTACCAACGTTGATCGCGGGTCGAACGCCAGAGTAGAAGAGGTCAGACTCCAAGAAGACCTGTCCGTCGGTGATGGAGATGACGTTGGTCGGAATGTAGGCGGAGATGTCACCGGCCTTGGTCTCGATGATGGGCAGTGCCGTCAAGGACCCGCCACCCAACTCGTCGCTCAGTTTCGCCGCGCGCTCCAAAAGGCGACTGTGCAGGTAAAAGACGTCGCCGGGGTACGCTTCGCGGCCCGGTGGGCGGCGCAACAACAGTGAAATCTGGCGGTAGGCCTCGGCCTGCTTCGAAAGGTCGTCGTAGACAACCAGCGCGTGCTGGCCATTGTCCATCCACTCTTGACCGATCGCGCAGCCCGCGTAGGGGGCGAGGAATTTGAACGGCGCGGGGTCGCCCGCCGAGGCGACGACGACGACCGTGTATTCCATGGCCCCGAAGTCTTCGAGGGTCTTCACGGTCTGGGCGACCGAAGAGTTCTTTTGACCAATGGCGACGTAGATGCACTTCACGCCTTGACCCTTCTGGTTCAAGATCGTGTCGATTGCCACAGTGGTCTTGCCGGTCTTGCGGTCGCCAATGATGAGCTCACGTTGCCCACGACCGATTGGGGTCATGGCGTCAATCGCCTTGATGCCGGTCTGAAGCGGCTCACCAACGGGCTGGCGACCAATGATGCCGGGAGCCTGGACCTCCATGCGACGTGTCGAAGGATTCACCAAAGCGCCCTTGCCGTCGATGGGTTCTCCGAGTGCGTTCACCACGCGTCCGAGCAGTGCGTCGCCTACCGGCATCGAGAGGATTCGCCCGGTCGAACGTACGACCTGCTCCTCTTCGATCTTGTCGACCGATCCGAGCACCACCGCACCGATGGTCTCTTCGTCGAGGTTCATCGCGAGGCCGAGTGTCCCGTCTTCGAATTCGAGCAACTCATTCACCTTGGCCGAAGGGAGACCTGACACGCGCGCGATGCCGTCGCCGACCTCAACCACGCGGCCAACCTGCTCGGCGCCCATGGAGGGATTGAATTCGGTCACGTGCTTGCGCAGCGCGTCAGTGATCTCGGTGGCACTAATGGTGAGCTCAGTCATCACAGTTTCCTTTTCTTAGTCGTTTCGATTCAAAGCGGATTCAAAATAACGCCCCGACGCAACTGCGTCGTGCAGCGCACCCAGACGGCCCCGCGTGGTGGCGTCGAGGCGCAGGTCGCCGACTTGGACCAACACACCACCCAACAAGGCGGGGTCCTCAGCGACGAGTAATTCAACGTCCCTACCGGTCAGGGTCGTCAGTGAACTCACGAGCTGCGCGCGACTTGCGTCATCGAGGGCTCGCGCCGTTCGCACCCGAGCCACGCGCCAGTTGCGCGCTTCGGCGACGTGGGTGGAGAGAAAGTCGAGTGTCCCAACGACGTCTCGTGGTCGACCTCCTTCGACCACGTAACACGCGAGTCGAAGCGTGGTCGCGCTCACCTTGCCCGAAAGCAGTTGTGTGGTGACGCCAATTCTCGACTCGAGCGCCGCATCTCGGTCGAGCAGCAGTCGACGTACCTCGAGATTGCCCTCGATCACGCGGGCCCAGGAGAACAGGTCGGTTTCGATCTCGGCGAACACCGATGTATCGAGGTCCTCAAGGACGGCGTCGGCGAAGCCACCCACGCGACGCCGGGCGGCCAGGAGGCCCAGCCCGGAGTGCGTGAAGGTCCCCGTCGTCAAAAGCGTGCGCGCGACGACCGCTAGTTCTGCGATTGCGTGGTCGACCTCTTGGGCGGGCACCATGGTCGCGGCGTACACGCTCAGACGCACCGCCGTGGGGTGCAATTTGCCCGCCAGAAGGTCACGGAAGATCTGCCCGCGAACGACCCCAGGAATCGATGTGTCGCTCAGCACCGCACGAAGGTCCGATCGGGCGAGCACGGTCTGCTCGAGCGTCGCGAGGTCATTCGCAACGACACCTAGTGCGTCCTTGTCCAACGAACCCAACAGGGCCGCAGCGTATCCTTCGAGCTTGGGCAGCATGATTAGAGGTTCGCTTCCCTCTGGGCTTCGGCGTTTCGTGACTGCGCATTGAGCGCTACCACGGCTTCACGAATGAGGTCCTGGTGGGCCGCCTGGTCAACCTCGCGACCGACGATCTTGGCAACCAGATCGAACACGATCTCACCGATCTTCGCCGACGCTTCGTCAACGGCCCGCTGACGTGCGGTGGCAATCTCGACGTGAGCTCCCGCCACCAAGCGGTCGTACTCAGCCTGCCCACGAGCGCCCGATTCTGACTTCACCTGATCCGACATGGCTTGGGCGTCAGCGACGATCTGACGAGCTTGCTCGCGCGCTTCGCTCAACACCTTGGCCCGCTCGTCCCCCGCAGCGTCCGCTTCCGCACGTGCCCGGTCAGCCGCCTCGAGGGCGCTACGAATCTTCGCCTGACGTGCCTCCATTGCCTTGTTCAGTGGCGGCAAGAGATACTTCGTGACGAGAAACAAAATCACCGCGACAACGAGCAGTTCTACGAAGAACGTTCCGTTGGGGATGAGGAAGATTGACCCGGTACTCATGTCCATTGACCTTCTTTAATTAGTGGGAACCACGTCGCGAGCCTTGCGGCGCGCGACGCCTGGACTATTGCGCCTTGAAGACGTAAACGAACACAACCATGAACAGCAGGTTGATGAAGTACATCGCTTCGACGAGACCGACGGTCAAGAAGAAGTACTGACGTGCCTTGTTCTCGATCTCGGGCTGACGAGCAATCGCCGCGATGGTTTGGCTACCGGCAAGACCGTCACCGATTGCTGCACCAATTGCGCCGCCGCCGAGGGCGAGACCGCCACCGACGAGTGCACCCGCGATTCGAACTGCAGAACCGATGTCTGATGTATTTGCCATTTCTTTATTTCCTCCTGGGTTGGATTAGTGAGAGGTCTCTAGGACGGCATCGTGTTCTTCGTGGCTCGTAGCCATACCGAAGTACAAGACCGCGAGCAACATGAAGATGTACGCCTGAATCACGCCGATGCCAAGGTCAAAAGGCTTCCAGATGATCTCGCCGAAGGGCACGACGTAGATCGGAAGCAAGGTGGTCATGACCGCGATCATGAGTCCACCTGAGAACAAGTTGCCAAAGAGACGAAAAGTCATCGTGATGGGCTTGGTGATCTCTTCGACGACGTTGATTGGCGCCAACGCCACGTAGGGCTGGGCGTAGTGCTTGAAGTAGCCCTTGAAACCACGCGCGCGAAACGATTCGATGTGCACCCATACGATCACGAGCAACGCCATGGCGAGCGGCAAGTTCACGTCGCCGGTCGGCGCAGGCAGGATCTCGCCCGAGGAACCCGGGTGCATGGCTGAAGGTATGAAACCAATCCAGTTCGCGATGAGAATGAAGAGGAAGAGCGTGACCCCGAGCGGCACAAAACGACGACCCTTTGGCCCCATGGCCGACACCGCAAGGTCGGTCACTTGTTCGGTGAGTATCTCCCAGAAGAGCTGCAACTTGCCCGGTACACCGTCGGTGATCTTCGCGCGCATGCGAAAGCCCAAGAAGAGAAAGATGGCCATCGCGAGCAAAGTCGACGTGACGATGTCGGTGTCAATAGTGAGGCCAAAGAGATGAACGGTGGGGTGAACGCCGACCGCGATGGTCTTCGCCGCATAAAGCGTCTTCACTACATTCCTCCCTGTTTCGCCACCACACGCAGCACGTTGACGACGAACACGATTTGATAAAGCACAAGCCCTGACACAATACCGATTCCTAGAGGTGCGTTCAGCCACACCACCGCAAGAACCACCACGGTCATAATTGCGAGTCGGCCGGTCGTCTTTCCACCGAGCTGTCGACGCACCGCCTTCGAACTTTGTTCACCCCGTAATTCCACGCGTGCAGCCTGGCGGTCGAGCGAGCGAAGGTTCAAGATTGCAAGGCCCACACCGATCAAGAGACCTAGTGCGCTGATAGGCGGCGCGACCAGCACCGCGACGATGAATCCCACAAATCCAACAACGATGGCCGAAAGTATGGTTCGGCGCAGCAGCCGAGGGAGAGTATCTGGGGATAGGTTTTCGAGCACGTGCAATGGGTTTCTAGAGGAAACGCCGGACTTGCTTAACAACGCTCACCACGGCGGCGACCGTTCCTAACACTATCCCGATTAGCAGACCCGCGGGCGCGGTGCCCCACGTGTGGTCGGCCCAGATGCCAAGACCGACCCCGACCCCTACGCACGTTGCGATGGTCGTACCCATGACCGCGAAGGCGGCCAATCCGGGAAGGTCCGACCTATCAGGGGTTTCTGGTTCCTTGTGCGACGCGCCCTCGTCGGCGTTGGTCACCGCGAGGCCCCTTGCTCGGTCGTGTCGGTCGCCTCGTGCTTGCCGTGGGGCCGGTTCAACAAAGGACTGAACCACGTGAGGAGCGCGATGAGCATGACCGCGACGCCAAAGGGGATGAAGACGTTGACGCGTGGCTCGAAGATTGGAAACAGCACGAAGCCACACAAGAGTGCGGTCCACAACCACAAGATGATGACGGTTCGACGCTGACCGTGGCCGAGACGCATGAGGCGGTGGTGGATGTGGTTCTTGTCAGGGGTATGAAAGCCTTGACCCGACGCGGTACGGCGCGCGAACGCCCAGACCGCGTCAAGCAGCGGCACACCCAAGATGAAGACCGGGATGAGCAGTGGCGCGAAGAAGAAGAACGTCTGACCGCTCACCGGTGGCGTGCGCCCACCTATCACCATCGTCGACGCGCTCATGAGCAGACCCAGCATCAGCGCCCCGGCGTCGCCCATGAAAAGCTTCGCGGGGTGGAAGTTGTCGCGCAAGAACCCCAGACAGATCCCACACGTCAAGGCCGCGATCAACGGCCCCACGTTGGTCGTCGGCAACAGACCCAGGTCTTCTAATCGAAGACCGTATACGCATAATGTGCCCGAGGCGATCGCGACGATTCCGCCCGCGAGACCATCGAGACCATCGATGAGGTTGACCGCGTTCGACAAGGTGAACACCCATATGGCCGTGATGATCGGCAGCATCGACGGACCGAGGACCACAAAACCTGCGAATGGCAACTTCAATTGGTACATCGTGCACCCGCTCAAATAGAGCACCGAAGCGGCGAGGAACTGCCCCGCAACTTTCGCCGGAGCGCTCATCTCACGAAAATCGTCAATCACCCCGACGACGAAGATCACGCCAGTCGCGAGCAGCACCCCGATCATCTCGTGCGACGAGGTGATGATGGTTCGAAGCGACGGGATGGCGAATGCGGCGAGCAACGCGATGCAAAAACCCACCAGCATTGCCGCGCCGCCGCCGTAGGGCGTCACACTCGTGTGGACTTTACGCGCGTCGGGTTGCGCGCTGTAGCCCAGACGCAGCGAGATCGTCCGGGCCGGACGATTGGCCACGAGCGTTACGATCGCCCCGACGAGCATCACCACGGCGTACGAGGCGATGTTGCCCATGGACTACTTCGTGAAGGTGGCGTACGGATTGAAGGTGCCACACAAAGTGGCGACTTCCTTTCGCACGCGCTCCAACGCCGCGTCGTCTTCACGCTCGCGAAGTGCCGTCGCCATCAACGACGCCACCGTAGCGAACTCATTCTCGCGAAGTCCGGCCGTCGTCTCGGCTGCGGTACCCACGCGAAGTCCCGAGGTGACGAACGCACTGCGCGGATCGTCGGGGATGGTATTGCGGTTCGTTGTTATGCCCGCGCGGTCGAGGACCTCTTGCGCCACCTTGCCCGTGAGGTCGGCATCGAACTCACGAAGGTCGAGCAGGACCATGTGGTTCTCCGTTCCACCCGAGACCAGTCGAAACCCCTCGCTCGCGAGCGCGTTCGCGAACGCGATTGAGTTCTTCACCACTTGATCGGCGTACACCGAGAAACTTGGTTGCGCGGCCTCCTTGAAGGCAACGGCCTTGGCCGCGATGGCGTGCTCCAGCGGACCACCCTGCTGACCTGGGAAAACCGCGGAGTCGATCTTCTTGGCGTGTTCCTCTCGACAAAGGATCGCGCCGCCCCTCGGTCCGCGCAAGGTCTTGTGCGTGGTAAAGGTGACGACATCGGCGTAAGGCACGGGGTTCGGATGTGCGCCACCCGCGATCAGTCCCGCCACGTGCGCCGAGTCGAACATCAACATGGCGCCCACCTCGTCGGCAATCTCGCGAAACGGGGCCGGGTCGATGCGACGCGCGTACGCGGTCGCACCCGCGACGATCAACTTGGGTCGGTGCTGAAGCGCCAAGTCGCGCACGTTGTCAAAGTCGATGAGTTCGCCCGGGCTCGAAGGGTCATCACAGCGCGGGGTCACCCCGTACGAGACAAAGTTCCAGATCTTCGAGGTCATAGACGCAGGAGAGCCATGTGTCAGGTGTCCACCTTGGTCCAGGCGCATCGCCAGAATCGTGTCACCCGCCTCGAGGAGCGCCTGATAGACCGCAACGTTGGCGTTCGCACCACTATGGGGCTGGACGTTGGCGTGCTCCGCGCCAAAGAGCGCGGTCAATCGTCGACGCGCGAGGTCCTCGACTTCGTCCACGACCCGATTCCCTCCGTAGTAGCGGCGCCCCGGATAACCCTCGGAGTACTTGTTCGTGAGGATCGAACCCGTGGCGGCCATGACCGCAGGCGACGCAAAATTCTCGCTCGCGATCAACTGCAATGTCGAGGTCTGTCGATCCCACTCTTGACGCAAGAGCGACGTGAGCTCCTCGTCGTTGGTGATCCAATTGTCAAAGGGAGAAGAACCCACGGTCAAGATACCTTTCTTACTGGTTCGCGAGCTCGTCCAGCGCGCGCAATTTGTCGACTCGACCTGCGTGTCGGCCCTCGCCGGGCGTGGCGTTCATCCATGCCTCGAGCGCCTCGAGCGCTACCGACGGGCCGATGAGCCGAGATCCCATGCAGAGCACATTGGCGTGGTTGTGCTCACGCGCAAGGTGTGCCGAAGTGACGTCGTGCACGAGTGCGGCGCGTACTCCCGCCACTTTGTTCGCCGCGATGGAGATCCCGATGCCCGACCCGCACACCGCGACGCCAAGCTCGGCGTCACCCGACGCCACGGCGCGTCCCACCGCTTCGCCGAAGTCGGGATAATCAACAGATTCCGTGGCATTGGTGGTACCGAGGTCCAGCACGTCGTGGCCCCACTGCTCGAGCGTCGCGACCAATAACGACTTGAGGTCGTACCCCGCGTGATCTGATCCAAGGGCAATACGCATTGATACCACCCTACTGGTCGCATCCGCGACGCCTGAGTGCGCGTGACCATCACGGTCACCCTGGAGGTCGCACGAGCGATGTTGGTACCACCGTTGCGCGAGGTCGATCGTCGATGGTGACCCCCTCGACCAGGGTCCTCGGGGACTCTGCGACTAACTGGCCGGTAACTAGTATCAGCACATGAAGCAAGTTCTGCTCGCGCCCGCTTTATCTTCGTCGCTCGACGTCACGTCCGAACAATTCCAGAAGAACCGAGCGGACATGCTCGAGCAACTGGGCGTGATCGACGGATTGCTCGACCAGGCCGAGGCCGGTGGTGGCGAGAAGGCGATGGAGCGCCTGCGTTCGCGCGGCAAGCTCCCGGTTCGCGAACGTATTGCCCACGTCCTCGACCCCGACACTCCCTTCCTCGAGATCTCCGCCTTGGCCGGCTACGACTCTGACTACACACTTGGCGGAGGCATGATCGTTGGCATCGGGGTCATCGCGGGCACCGAGTGCGTCGTGATGGCCAACGACCCAACAGTGCTCGGCGGTGCCCTCACCGCCTACTCCGCAAAGAAGTGGGAGCGCGCCCTTGAGATCGCTCGTGACAACCAGATCCCCTACGTCAGTTTCGTCGAGTCCGCTGGCGCGGATCTGCGCGTTGGCGGCGGAGGCGGCGGCCGCATGCACACGAGTCACTTCGCTGAAAGCGGTCGATTCTTTTACGATCTGATCGAACTCTCCAAGATGCGTGTACCGACGGTGTGCGTGGTCTTCGGCTCCTCGACGGCGGGTGGCGCGTATCAGCCCGGTCTCTCGGACTACAACATCGTGGTGAAGAACCAATCGAAGGTCTTTCTCGCGGGTCCGCCCCTCGTCAAAATGGCCACTGGCGAAGAGTCAGATGACGAAACTCTCGGTGGAGCGCAGATGCACGCCGAGGTGTCAGGGCTCGGTGACTATTTCGCCGATGACGAGATGCAAGCAATTCGCATGTGCCGAGAGGTCGTGTCACACCTCAACTGGAGAAAACGCGGCCCGGGTCCGTCCTTGACCAGTGACGAACCCGTCTACGACCCCGAGCAACTCCTCGGGATCGTTGCGCGTGATCTACGCCAAGCCGTGGACGTACGTGACATCATTGCCCGCGTCGTCGACGGCTCACGCTTTGAAGAGTTCAAGACTCGATACGCCAGCACGATGATCTGTGGGTGGGCGAGTATCCACGGCTACCCCGTTGGCGTACTCGGCAACAATGGTGTGATCTACCCGCACGCGGCAGAGAAGGCTGGACAGTTCATCCAGCTCTGCAATCAGATCGACGTACCGCTCGTGTTCCTGCAGAACATCACCGGGTACATGGTCGGAAAAGACGCCGAAGCCGAAGGCATCATCAAGAAAGGTTCCCAGATGTTGAATGCGGTGGCGAACTCGAACGTGCCCCACCTCACGGTCATTGTCGGTTCCTCGTACGGCGCGGGCACCTATGGAATGTCGGGTCGCGCCTTCGGCAATCGCTTCACCTTCTTGTGGCCCACCGCGAAGATCGCGGTGATGGGCCCCAAGCAGATCGCGGGCGTCATGTCCCAGGTACGGCGAGCGCAGGCCGCACGCAAGGGCGAGGAATTCGACGAGGAAGAGGATCGCAAGATTGTGGCAATGGTTGAAGAGGCTCAGGAGAAGGGCTCGCTCGCACTCGCGGCCACCGGTGCGATTAGCGACGACGGGATCATTGATCCGCGCGACACTCGCACCGTACTTGGCATGTGCCTCTCGGTCGTTCGAAGCCGCCCCATAGAAGGCGCGACCAGCTACGGCGTGTTTCGTCTATGAACTTCACCACCCTGCTCATCGCCAACCGCGGCGAGATCGCGCGCCGGATCATCCGTGGCGCCAACGAGATGGGGATCAGGTCGATCGGCATCTACACGAACGCCGACGCCGGGGCGCCCTTCATCAGCGAATGCGATGAGGCCCTTCGCCTCGACACCGGGTATCTCGATACCGACGCCATTCTCGACGCCGCGCGACGCTCCGGGGCACAAGCCATCCATCCCGGATACGGTTTCTTGTCTGAGAACAGCGAGTTCGCCGCACGCGTCCAGGCCGCCGGACTGATTTGGGTTGGTCCGCCGCCCCACGTCATTGCGGCCATGGGCGACAAACTCGAAGCGAAGAAGCTGGCCCAGGTCGCCGGCGTCCCGGTCCTGCTCTCGAGCGATGACCCGTCTGACGCAGGCGACATTGGCTATCCCCTCATGGTGAAAGCCGCCGCAGGTGGCGGCGGCAAAGGCATGCGTATTGTCTATGACCCCTCGGAGCTGGACGACGCCGTAGCGGGCGCCCGGCGAGAGGCGTTGAATGGATTCGGCGACGACCGGGTATTCCTCGAGCGCTACGTCGCCGCGTCGCGCCACGTAGAGATTCAGATCCTGGGCGACCAGCACGGGAACCTTGTGCACCTGGGCGAGCGCGAGTGTTCGATCCAGCGCCGCCACCAAAAGCTGATCGAGGAGTCGCCTTCGACGATCGTCGATGAGCACATGCGCCGAGCAATGGGTGACGCCGCCCTTAACTTGGCCAGGGCCATTGGCTACCACTCTGCGGGCACCGTCGAGTTCCTGGTTGATGACGATTCTCGCGACTTCTTCTTTCTCGAGGTCAACACCCGACTCCAGGTGGAACATCCGGTCACCGAAGCCGTGACCGGCATCGACCTCGTTCGAGAGCAGCTACGTATTGCGATGGGCGACGAGCTCGGGTACGACCAGGACGACATCGATTTCGAAGGTCACGCCATTGAAGTGCGTCTCTGTGCGGAAGACCCCAGCGCCGGTTTCCTCCCCGCGACCGGGACAATGGTGGCCTTTGAGCCAGCGTTCTCACCGTGGGTGCGATGGGAATCCGGCGTCGAGCAGGGATCCGTTGTGAGCGTCGCCTTCGACCCGCTGCTCGCCAAGGTGGTCGCTCATGCACCCACGCGCCTCGAGGCGGCCTCGACCTTGGCACTCGCGTTGGAACGACTACATATCGGCGGCGTCACCACCAACAATGATTTCCTCGCCGCCACCCTGCGCCACCCTGGCTTTCTCGCGGGCGATACGACAACAGACTTCATCGAGCGTTACCAACCCGCGCGCTCGCTGACGCTAGACCCCGAAGAGCTTCAGTGGGCCTGCACCGCCGCCGCCTTGTGGCTCCAGGGCCGTAATCGGGCTCACACACCAGTGTTGCAGCACGTCCCGAGCGGTTGGCGCAACGCACGCCTACCACGCCAGAGTGTGACGCTCCTATGGAACCACGAGCGCCAGACAGTCGCGTACCGCTCGCGTCGAGATGGTTCCTTCGAGGTAGGTGACGGCGGAAGCGCGCGTGTCTTTCGTTGGAGCGAATGCGACATCGATGTCGAAGTGAATGGTCGACGAGCCACGTCTCGAGTGACGTTCTCCCATGACCTACTCCTCGTCCAGACGCCTCGCGGCACCGCCCAGTTCAGCATCGAGCCGCTCTTCGAGGTCTCTGGAATCGACGCGACGAGCGGCGGACTCAGCGCGCCGATGCCCGGCGTCATCGTCGATGTGCGCGTCGAGGTCGGCCAGCACGTCGAGGTCGGCCAGACCCTGATCGTGATGGAAGCCATGAAGATGGAACACATCATCGTCGCCCCGAGTGCGGGCACGGTCAGCGACGTACTCGTCGCCACATCCCAACAAGTCAACAGCGGCGCCGCACTCCTCACAATCGAACCTGATGATGCCGTAGCCAACGAGAGTGAGGACTCCGCGTGACCTCTCCCATCCGCATCGCCAACTGCTCGGGTTTCTACGGGGACCGATTATCAGCCGCCAAGGAGATGGTCGAGGGTGGTCCGATCGACGTGCTCACCGGTGACTGGCTCGCCGAACTCACCATGCTGATACTCGCTCGCTCGCGGGCCAAGAACCCGGGAGCGGGCTACGCGAGAAGCTTCGTGACCCAAATGGAACAGGTGATGGGGACCTGTCTCGAGCGAGGTATCAAAGTCGTATCGAACGCGGGCGGCCTCGACCCCGAGCACTGCGCGGAAGCGGTGGCCCAGGTTGCTGACAAGCTCGGACTCGCCCCGAAGATCGCCTACGTCAACGGTGACGACTTGTTGCCAAGACTCGAAGAGCTCCACGCGGCGGGCATCGACCTCGCGCACTTCGAAACCGGTGAGCCGTTGGGCGACATCTCGCGCTTCATCACCGCCAACGCGTACCTGGGATGTTTTGGCATCGTTGAGGCACTCGGGCTTGGCGCCGACATCGTGATCACCGGTCGGGTCACCGACGCCGCGGTCGTGTGCGGTCCGGCCGCGTGGCACCATGGATGGTCGCGCGATAACTGGGACGCCCTCGCGGGTGCCGTGGTCGCGGGTCACGTCATCGAATGCGGAACCCAGGTCACTGGCGGTAACTACTCATTCTTCACCGAGGTCCCGGGCATGACTCGCGTCGGTTTTCCCTGGGTGGAGATCGCCGAGGACGGAACCTCCGTGGTCGGTAAGCATGACGCGACCGGTGGCGAGGTCTCCATCGGCACCGTGACGTCACAGCTCCTCTACGAGATTGCGAGTCCCACCTATCTCGGTCCCGACGTCTCGGCTCGTTTCGACACCATTCGACTCGAGCAGATCGCGCCAGACCGTGTCCGCATCGCCAATA
The DNA here is from genome assembly GCA_021781335.1 of Actinomycetes bacterium. Classification (GTDB taxonomy): domain Bacteria; phylum Actinomycetota; class Acidimicrobiia; order Acidimicrobiales; family RAAP-2; genus RAAP-2. The sequence continues at coordinate 2,126 of JAJXXA010000144.1, read as the reverse complement.
CAAAAGGTGAGCCGCCTCCCGCCACCCTCAAAGTCGCCATGAACGAGATCGGCGGGTACCGAAAGGACCTCCACGTCGCCCTCACGGGTCTCGACATCGAGGCCAAGGCGCGCCTCGTCGAAGACGCCTTCTGGGTCGCGTGCCCGTTTGATCGTGAAGACTTCGAAAGCGTCACGACGCGACTCATCCGCACCGACAAGCCAGACCCCTCGACCAACGAGGAAGCGGTGGCGATTTGGAAGCTGTCGATCAAAGACCACGATGAACACAAGGTCGGTCGCGCACTCGCCGACGCCGTCGTGGAGATCGCGCTCTCAACCGCGCCGGGGTTTTTCATCGTCGGCGCCAGCCCTTCACCGGGCACACCATTCGGGGTCTATCGCCCCGCGCTCGTGCCCGCGGACCTCGTCCCCCAGTACGTGGTGCTGCGAGGCGGCGAGCGCACTGTGATCGATTCGGTGGCACCCTCGGGCGTCACGGAGGTCACGGGTGAAGTCGGCCCAGAAGCCACCGTTCCCCAAGGAGCGACAACGCGCGCGCCGCTCGGTCGGATCTTTGGAGCGCGCTCCGGTGACAAGGGCGGTAACGCGAACGTGGGGATCTTTGCGCGAAGCGACCAAGCGTGGGCCTGGCTCGACGAATACTTGAGCGTCGAGGAACTCCAGCGGCTCCTGCCCGAGACCGCCCCCCTCAAGGTCGAGCGCTACCGATTGCCCGCGCTTCGCTCTTTGAACTTCGTCATCCATGACTTGCTCGAGGAAGGCGTCGCGGCTTCCAGTCGTCAAGACGCCCAGGCGAAGGGCCTGGGTGAGTGGCTGCGCAGCCGCGTAGTCGAGATCCCGACGTCACTGTTGAACCCATGAGTGAACTCGACGACGTACGCGCCGACCTCGTCGCCGAGCAACGCTCCGTCGATGAGTTGGTCAGTGCGCTCACGGATGAGCAGTGGCTCCTCGCGACGCCGAGCGAAGGATGGAACATCACCGATCAGATTGGTCACCTCACGTACTTCGACGTCGCTGCGGCCACGGCCATCGCCAACCCCGAGGACTTCGCTGCGAGTGTGCGCGCACTCCTTGAAGGCGCGTCGTCGCTCGGACTGGACGAGTACACGCTAGGGACATTTCGTCGACTCGACGTGCGCGATCGTCTGTCCGCGTGGCGCCAGGGACGTGACGACCTCGAGCGCGCCGCTCTGACCCTCGATGAGAAGGACCGCGTGCCCTGGTACGGACCCTCTATGAGCGCGAAGTCGTTTCTCACCGCACGTCTCATGGAGGTGTGGGCGCACGCAACCGACGTCGCCGACGCACTCGGCGTTCGACGTACCGCCACTGATCGCTTGCGACACATCGCCCAATTGGGTGTCATCACGCGTTCGTGGTCGTACAGCGTGAGGGGAGAGACGCCGCCCGCCGGCGAGGTGCGCGTGGAGCTTGAGAGTCCCTCGGGCGCTCTGTGGTCACGCGGTGCGCTCGACGCACACGACACGGTCACCGGCACCATGGAGGACTTCTGTCTCGTGGTCACCCAACGCCGTCACCTCGACGACACCTCGCTCGTGACGGGCGAGCTGGGTCGACACTGGCTTCTTCGCGCTCAGGCCTTCGCCGGAGGGCCAACGTTGGGTCCCGACCGCCGAGGTGCGCAATGACCTTGCTCGACACCACCATTGCACACGGCGTCATGACGATCACCCTCAACGACGTCGATCGACGCAACGCCCTCAGTCAGCAGCTGCTTCGTGAATTCCTCGACGCCATCGATCGAGCCGAGAGTGACTCGACGGTACGCGTGGTTCTGGTGACAAACCAAGGCACGGTCTTTTGCGCGGGCGCGAATCTCGCCGAGCGTTCTTCGACCGACGGTGTGGACACGACGACGACGACGCCGGTGGACCTGAGTACCCTGCTCGTGCGTATCAGCCGATCACCACTGCCGTTCGTTGGACGTATCAACGGACACTGTGTTGCGGGTGGCGTTGGTCTGGCGGCGGTGATGGACATCTCGGTTGCCCTGGACTCGGCACTCTTCGGTTTCACCGAAGTGCGTGTCGGTGTCGCGCCCGCCATGATCTCCGTCGTGTGTCTGCCAAAAATGCGTCTCGGTGACGCTCGCGCCGCGTT
>JAJXXA010000071.1 GCA_021781335.1 Actinomycetes bacterium | reverse complement strand
ACCGAGCGACATCGCGCCATCGTTCGACTCGCGAGGCGCCGTCAAGTCCTCGCCGACATCCTCCACGCGACCACGAAGGACGTTGAGGCACTTCCGGGGCAGGATACACCGGGCGCCATCACATTACGTGGCGACACGCTCTTCGTAAGTGCCTCACACTGCGATGATGTCGGGCTCATCGCCGTGACGCGCGAGCGCAAGGTGGGCGTCGACGTCGAGGCTGCCCACAAACTTCCCGACCCCGATCAGTTCGCCCAGTGGGTGGCGGCTAGCGAGGAGCTTCACGAACTCAATGAACTCGCGCCCGCCGATCGAACGGAGGCCTGCTTGCGCTTGTGGACGAGAAAAGAGGCGTACCTGAAGGCGACCGGGGTAGGCATTGGCGACGGCCTGAACCACGTACGGGTGCCGCTTCAACCCGAATCCTGGGCCCACGTCTTTCGCCCTGTGCCCGACGGGCAGTCGTGGCTCCTCTTCGAACTGGCCAGTCCTCGCGTCGGGCTGAACGCCTCACTGGTCACCGAATTCCATGAACGTATCGATCCACGGGTGATCGTCACCCGACGTTGACGCCACGTTCTTTGATCACGATTGCCCGCCGGCTTGGACGGCGCTCGAGAGGCGTTCACCGAGGAAGTTCGCCAACACGGTGACGTTGGGCCGCTGCATCATGCTGAGATGATCGCCGGGCACCACCACACGAGACCACGGACCCGTGAGAATCGTGCGCCACCCGAGCTCGATGTTCGCTTTCTCACCGTCCTCGGAGGCGAAGACCACCGTGGGGCCCGACCACTTCGACAAACGCCTGGCGAAGCGCGCTTCAATGGTGTCGTGCAATCCGAACAACTCGAACTGGGCCAGACCCGCTTGGGGAACGACCCCAGTCAGTGGTAGTCGCGCAATGATCGACAGTTTCGTGCGGTCGTGAAACAACCGCCATTCACGGGTGCGCGCGAACACGCTCTTCGAATCATCGACACCCGCACCCGACAACCGCTTGGAGAGGACCGTGTCCATGATGACAAGGAGCGACACCTCCTCACCGAGCGCCTCGAGCCCCTGGGCCGTCTTGAGGGCGAGGACCCCGCCGAGGGAGTGCCCTCCGATGAGGTACGGTCCGTGCGGCTGCACCGAGCGAATTGCTTTCACGTGGCGTCGCGCGGCAGCGCTCAACGTGAAATCGGGTAGCGCTCGAGATTCAATGCCCTGGGCTTGGAGTCCGTAGAAGGGCTGTTCGGGTCCGAGAAGCCTCGCCAGCGTGAGAAAATTGAGCGCCAGTCCGCCCGACCCGGCGATGCAGAAGAACGGCGTACGAGATCCCGTTCGAGTCAACGCTACGAGATTCGAATGCGTCGAGCGACCCGACGTGAGAACAGCCAATTGAGCGACGGTGGGCGCCGCTTCAAGTTCATCGAGGGTGAGAGTCGTTGCGTAGGTGGTGCGCAGTTGCTCGATCATGCGTTGAGCGTCGCGCGTGCTCGCGCCGAGTTCGAAGAAGTTGTCCGTGCGGCCCACCTCACGTCCCCCGAGCGTCTCAGACCACAAGGCGCACAAGGCGCGCTCCCATTCATGACGCGGGGGATCTGGCGTGGCCGAGCGTCGCGACCCACCGTGCTGGTGAGCGTCGATGACGCGCGCGAGCAGACGCGCGGTCGGTGCGTCCACCAAGGTCGACAGCGCCAGCGTGAGCGCCTCACGTTGTTGGATCATCATGAACAGGCGCAGACTCGCGAGCGACGTGCCGCCGAGATCAAAGAAGTCATCGTCGACCGTCAGCGTGGCGCGATCGAGATTCAACACCTCGGCGAACCAGTCCAACACTCGAGCTTCGAGATCAGTCGGCTGCTCGAGCGACACCGGCGACACGGTGTGCGCGTGCACGATCGAGACGTTCAATGTGGCGAGCTCGGCCAGACGTCGCTTGTCGACCTTGCCACCGGGTGTCAAAGGGAACTCGCTGATCTCCTCGAATGACCGTGGGACCATGTAGCTCGGAAGTAGCTCTTTCGCGAAGTCACGCAGTGCATCTGGTGTCACGGGCGCGCGCGCCTTGTAATAGGCGACGAGGTGCGAAGCGTCCTCGTCACCGTTGATACGAACCAGCACCACGACCGCATCGCTCACCGAGGGGTGTTCCGCGAGGCGCTGCTCGATCTCTCTCAGTTCAATGCGATACCCGCGCAACTTGATCTGGTCATCAACCCTGCCCACCACGACCATGGCACCGTCGGGTTTGAGTCTCGCCAAGTCGCCGGTCCTATACGCCCGCTCAACGTGACCCGCGTCGGTCTCGATCGAGACGAAACTCGCCTCGGTGAGTGCGGGTGCGTTGAGATAACCCCGCGCGAGGGCGTTGCCGGTGATGTAGACCTCCCCTACCTCCCCCACGGGCACGGCACGGCGCGACTCATCGAGGAGGTGACAGTGCACACCCTCACGAGCCCGTCCAACCGGTGAGTCGCTGTCGGCCGGCGTCAATCTCGCCATGGTCACCTGCACTGTCGCCTCGGTCGGACCGTAGAAGTTGCACAACGCCCGCACTCGCGGTGCGATGTAGCGGATCACCGGGGCCGCTGTCGGCTCTCCCCCGGTCCACACCGTCAGTTCCCGGTCACCGGGCCACCCGCTCTCCATGAGCATGCGCAACATCGTGGGCGAGGTCTGAAGCAGGCTCGGACGGTGCCTCGCGACTTCCTCGGCGAGGGCGTAGGGGTCCTTCGCGCTCGCGGGGTCGATCGCCACGAGTGTGCCGCCGGTGACCAGAGGCAACATGACGTTCGGGACGAACGCGTCGAAGCTGAACGAAGACGTGCTGATGTAGCTGTCACCTGGGCCAAGGTCGAGCTCTGAGATCATCGAGGTGAGAAGACTGAGAACTGAGTGGCGCTCGATGACGACGCCCTTGGGTCGCCCGGTGGATCCCGAGGTGTAGATGACGTACGCCGCACGCGTGGCGTTGTCGTGAATGAGCGGCGCGGGCGCGCTCTGAAGATGGGCCCGCACCTTCGTCGAGACAACAGGCACACCGAGGCACCGCGCACTCTCGCAGAGTTCGTCGGGCGCGACGATGAGTGAGAGTTGCGCATCGCTGGCCATGAATTCGAGTCGACTTCTCGGGTACGTCGGGTCCAAGGGCACATAGGCGCAACCCGCGGCCAATATGGCCACGACCCCGACCAGCATCTCACCACCCTGCTCGGCCCATAGGCCAATGCGGTCATCTTCGTGAACGCCGCGCGCGAGCAGGTCCTGGGTGAGTTGCAGCGATCGACGCCACAGCGACGAGAACGTCAGGTCACCACCTACGCCGCGCGCGACGAGCGCGTCGGGAGTGGCTCTGCACGTCGCACCCACCCACTCCACGAGTGATGCTGCTGTGAGCGTCTCCATGCCAACCAGTCCTCTGCACTCACCCTAACCACGCTGGTCGGCGGCTCCAAGTCCGCGACCAACGTGCCAGCGAGGACGCCGAGGGCCTAGAGGTCGCGCTTCGTTGGACTGGTGATCTCGACTCAGCACGACGCCTGAGGCGGAGTCAGGCAAACTGTTCGAGCGCCGCGTGGGCCGCTCGATGGTGACGCCTCGAACCAACGAGGACGCCCGCAACGAGCGCGGCCATGGCGATCAACAGTGCGCTGACCTCGAAGGCCGTCGTGTAGCCGTGCACCGTGGCGGCCCTCACCAGGGTCGGCGTCGTCGCGTGCGACACCAGGAACGCCGCCGTTGACGACGCCGCGACAGTGTTGAGGAACGCGGTCCCCAGTGCTCCCCCGACTTGCTGGGTGGTGTTCACGAGCGCGCTCGCGACACCGGCGCTGTCTTCTTCGACGCCGAACAGCGCCGTGGAGTTCATGGGTACAAACGCGAGACCCATACCGACACTGACCAGGATTTCGGGCGCGAGGACGTGCGCCAGGTATGTGCTGTCGGCCCCGAGACGCGAGAACCAGATGAGACCCAGGGTCGCCAGACTCAGTCCCGCGATCATGAGGTTTCGTGGGCCGGTCCTCGGGAGGAATCGGCTCGAGAGCGTTGCACCGAGGATGATCCCACCCGAGAAGGGGAGGAACGCGAACCCGGTTCGAAGCGCGCTGTAGCCCAAGATCCCCTGGAGGAAGTAGGTCAAGAACAGAAATGTCCCGAGCAGAGCGGAGCCGACGAACAACGAAGAGAGGAACGAGCCGCCCCGATTCTTCTCGAGTATCACCTTGAGCGGTAGCAGCGGGTGACTCGATCGCATCTCAATGATGACGAAAGCACTCAGCAGCACGACCGCCCCCGCGAGCAGCGAGATCGTGAGGGATGAACCCCACCCGTGCGATGCGACCATCGTGAAGCCGTAGACGAGCAGGAACAGTCCCGCCGTCGAGGTCAACGCTCCGGGAAGGTCGTACCCGTGTCGCGTCTCGACGCGACTCTCCTTGATGAAACGGCTCGCGGCAAATGCCGTGACGAGTGCAATCGGGGCGTTGATCAACAAGGTCCAACGCCACGAGGCGTACTCGGTCAGGACGCCGCCGAGCACGAGACCGATCGCCGCGCCGCCACCCGCGATGGCGCCGTACACCCCAAACGCTCGGGCACGTTCGTGGGCCTCGGTGAAGGTCACCGTGAGTAGCGAGAGCGCTGCGGGTGCCATCACCGCGGCGAAGCCGCCCTGGAGTGCGCGAGCGCCAAAGAGCATGGCTGAGTTCTGGGCGAGACCGGCGAGCGCCGAGGCAATACCAAAACCCAACAGTCCAACGACGAAGACCCGTCGGCGACCGAGATAGTCAGCAATGCGACCGCCGAGGAGGAGAAAGCTTCCAAAGACGAGCGTGTAGGCGCTCATCACCCATTGGCGGTTGGCGACCGAGATGTGCAGGGCATGCTGGGCCGAGGGGAGCGCCACGATGACAACCGAGGCGTCGAGGACGATCATCAACTGGGCGATGGCGATTACCGCGAGTGCCCAGTACCGTTTCGGGTCCAGACTGCTCTCTTGGGGTGCGGTGGTGAGTTGGTCGATGGACACTGAACTCTCCTTCTCTAGTGAAATGACTTGCACCCCTGAAATTGGCTCCAATTTCCGCTAAACTTTTGCAGATTCAGAGGTATTCGGAACACGAGTTCCGGATATGAAAGATAATAGTAACGATGGTTCCGTTTGTCAAGGCACGCCGGGAAGGTTTCTCATGACTGAAGTTGTGACGGGATTTCTCGGTCTCGGCGACGCCCGCGCATTCCACTGTTTGGTGTCCTTCGCAGTGGGGGTATGAGCGTGCGAGCTGACGCCCAACGAAATCACGACAAGATCCTCGAAGCCGCCGAGGAAGTCTTCGCACTCGAAGGCGTGACCGCACCCATTGACCTGGTCGCCGAGCGCGCGGGTGTCGGTATCGGCACCCTCTACCGTCACTTTCCGACAAAGGAATCCCTCTTCGAAGCCATTGTCTCGACTCGACTCTCGAGTCTCCTCGAGAGTGCCGATGCGTTCACCAGTGAACTGGACCCCGCCATTGCCCTCGACGCGTTCCTTCGAGAGTTCGCGCGACAAGCCGCCGAGAAACAGGACCTCTTCGAAGCGCTGGGCCAGGCCGGCATCGACGTCAAGTCAAAATTCTCAGGCCTCGTAGACGACTTGTTTGCGCGCGTCGACACGCTTCGTGAACGGGCAGTCGTGGCGGGAACGATTCGACCTGACGTCGACACCAACGACATCATCAACCTGGTCGTCGGCACGTGCCACGCGGCGGGACACACGGGCGCGGACGATGAAGGTCTTCAGCGTCTGGTCAGCATCGTGATCGCGGGCCTACAGCCCGTGATGCCGCGTTGAGCATTCTCAAGACTTCACAACCCGTCGAGCCGCGACGTTGCGCGTGGTGTGGCGACGACGAGTTGTATGTCGCGTATCACGACAGTGAATGGGGTGTGCCGGTGCACGACGACACCACTCTTTTCGAGCTACTCACCCTCGAAGGTGCCCAGGCGGGACTTAGTTGGTTGACCGTGCTTCGCCGTCGAGAAGGATACCGACGAGCATTCCAGGGCTTCGACCCCGAGGTGGTCGCCGCCATGGACGAAAAGCGGGTCCAGGCACTCCTGGCTGATCCTGGCGTCATCCGTCACCGACAGAAACTCGACTCAGTCGTCACCAACGCGCGCGCCGTCCTCGCACTTCGCTCTCGCGAGGACGTGACGAACTTCAGCGACTACGTGTGGGCGCTTGGAACGCGCGACCCTGACGGCACCGCCAGCGCAACGTTCATGAGCAAACAGCTCGTGCGAGACGGTTTCAAATTCGTTGGACCCACTATCTGTCTTTCGTTCATGCAAGCAAGCGGCATGCGCAATGACCACACCCCGGAGTGCTTTCGCTAC
>JAJXXA010000106.1 GCA_021781335.1 Actinomycetes bacterium | reverse complement strand
CCAACTACGTCACGTGGGTCAGTGAACTCAAAAGGATCGATGTGCTCGAGCACGATGGTGAGGGCCGACCCGTGTCTGTTCAATTCCGCGCGGCGGCCTTTGGACGCTCGACGACCTACGTCTTGCGCTACGACTACAGTCGCGCACCGGAGCGCTTGAGCTGGACGCAGACGAGCGGTGATATCACGGCCTCCATGAAGGGTCAGTACCTGCTCCAGGCGGTGGGAGCGGGGACCAAGGTCACCTATGACCTCGAAGTGGAATTGCTCGTCCCCATTCCCAATTTCATTAAAGCGCGTGCTGCGCATCGCATCCAGACCCAGGCGCTGGACGAGCTCAAAGCCAAGGCGGAGTCGGTCTCATGAGTGACGTTTCAATCGGTATCGACGTAGGTGGCACCAAGGCGCTCGCGCTCATCGTGGCACGAGACGGTCGAGTGCTCGGTGAAGTGAAGTCCAAGACGCCTCACGACGCGCGACACGCCGCGGGTGAGGCGACCGCGGCGGTGCTGACTGACCAGATCGAACAACTCGCAAAAATGCACGGGCTCAAGGTGGCGAGTGTGCCGGTGGGTATTGGCCTGCCCGGCCTCATGCGCCGTGACGGACACTTGGCGTTCGCACCGAACCTCCAATCGGCCTCGGGCGCGGACCTCGGCGCGCTACTCGGCGTCGCGCTCGGCAGTTCAAAGGTCTTTTGCGAGAACGATGCGAATTGCGCCGCACTGGCGGAGCACGAATGGGGCGCGGGACGCGGCATCGAGGACTTCGTCATGGTCACCCTCGGCACCGGCATCGGCGGTGGGGTCATCGCTGACGGTCAGCTCGTTCGTGGCCGCAGTGGTTTTGCGGGTGAGATCGGCCACATGGTCGTCCAGGCCCACGGTGCGCCCTGTCTGTGCGGCGGCCACGGATGTTGGGAGCGCTACGCCTCTGGTGGGGGCCTGGGGCGACTCACGCGCGAGGCCGCCTTAGAGGGTCGTTTGGCGACGCTCGTGAGCCGCCGGGGCAACCCCGAGGACGTCACCGCCGAGGACGTCACCGCCGCGGCCGCAGAGGGCCTTGAAGAAGCGCTCACGCTGGTGCGCGAGGTCGGATGGTGGTTGGCCCTCGGGCTTTCTAATCTGGCCGCGATTCTTGACTGTGGGCACTTCGTGATCGGGGGAGGACTCTCAAGCGCTTCAGACCTCGTGTTGCCTTTCGCGCGCGAGTATCTGGTCGACCTCGTCGAAGGCTATGACGCACGCCCCACGATCACGGTGACCACCTCGATGTTCGGTCCTCGATCCGGCGCGATGGGCGCGGCTCTCGTGGCCTTCGAGCGAAATTCGTGAAACTCGGCGTTCTGCTTCCCACGTTTCGAGAGGGAGCACGTGACGCACTCGAGTTCGCCAGTGTCGCGGCCGACGCGGGCCTCGATGGCGTCTTCGCCTACGACCACCTGTGGCCCATGGGCTCGCCACAGCGACCATCGCTGGCCCCGTTCCCACTGCTCGCGAGCGTGGCGCGACGTCACGAGCACCTATGGGTCGGGCCGCTCGTGGCACGAGTGGGCCTCGTGTCGAGTCAACATTTGATCGAAGAGTTCACGACGTTGGCCTCGTGGGCACCGGGTCGAGTCATCGCGGCGCTCGGCACGGGTGATCGACTCTCGGCCCAGGAGAACATCGCGTACGGACTCGGATACCCCGAGGCTGACGAGCGGCGGCGACTCCTTCGAGAGGCCGCGATGGGACTTCGAGAGCACGTGCCCGTGTGGATCGGTGCGGGAGGCGAAGCAACGAACTCGCTCGCTCGCGAGCTCGACGTCGAGATCAATGTCTGGGACGCAGCGCCCGCGCGCGTCGCTGCGCTCAGCACCTCTGGCCCGACCAACTGGGCGGGACCCGTGCCCGAGGACCTCTTCGCAACCCTCGACGCCTTGCGTGATGCGAAGGCCACCTGGGCGGTCTTCAGCCCCCAGATCGAGATCGATCGATTGAAGTCGTGGCGCGACGCGCGCTGAGTAGTAAGTTTCCGTGATGGAATTTCGTCGCATCAACGGTTTGCCACCGTACGTGTTCGCTCAGATCAATGGTTTGAAGGCTGACGCTCGAAGTGCTGGGCGTGACGTCGTGGATTTCGGTTTCGGTAATCCCGACCTGCCCAGTCCCGCGATTGCCGTGGAGAAGCTAGCCGAGGCCGCCCACAACCCGAAGAACCATCGCTACAGCGCAAGCCGTGGTATCCCGAATCTTCGTCTCGCCATGGCCACTCGCTACAAGAAGCTCTTTGACGTCGACCTCGACCCCGACACCGAGGTCGTGACCACGATCGGCGCCAAAGAGGGCCTCACTCATCTGATGTGGGTACTCCTCGGCCCAGGTGACTCGGCCATCGTGCCGAGCCCGAGCTACCCCATCCATCTCGCGGGTCCGGGCTTTGCGGGGGCGAAGGTCATCACCGTGCCCATGCACGACCCCGGCACGACGACGACCGACCCGGGTGACGACTTCTTCGAAGGGCTGGTGCGCGCCTGGGAGCAGGCCGAGGTGAAGCCACGCGTGATTATCTGCTCGTTCCCACACAATCCAACGAGTGCGTGCGTGGACCTGTCGTTCATGGAGCGCCTCGTCGAGTTCGCCTTGGCGCACGACATCATTGTCTGTCACGACTTCGCCTACGCTGACCTCGGTTTCGACGGCTACCAGCCGCCGTCGATCCTCCAGGTGCCACGCGCCAAGGAATGTTGCGTTGAGCTCTACACCCTCACCAAGTCGTTCTCGATGGCGGGTTGGCGCGTCGGATTCCTCGTGGGCAACGCCGAAATCGTGGCCGCGCTCACCAAGCTCAAGAGTTACCTCGATTACGGGACGTTCCAGCCGGTCCAAATCGCCGCGATCGTGGCCATGAACGAGGCGGTGGACTACCCCGATGAACTGCGACAGATCTACCAGTCTCGACGAGACCTGCTCATCGAAGGGCTCAATCGAATTGGCTGGACGGTCGCTCCCCCCAAGGGATCGATGTTCGTCTGGGCTCCGATTCCTGAGCCGTATCGTGAGATGGGATCACTCGAGTTCTCCAAATTCCTCATCGAGCAGGCCGATGTGGCGACGAGTCCAGGCGTTGGTTTCGGTGAGGGCGGCGACGGACACGTGCGCTTCGCGTTGATCGAGAACGAGATGAGAACCCATCAAGCCATTCGAAATCTGCGCAAAGCACTCACCAAACTGGTCTAATCAAGACGCCGCACCAATGGTGCGTGCCACGTGCCGTACAGCGCCGCGTCGCTCGGCAGATACAGCCGCATCGTCAGCGCGAAGGGCGCTCGAGGTATGGGGAGCCAGTTGCGAGAAAGATGATCACGCGGGGGTTCGTGACTGAGCAGAATCTCGAGAGAACCGTCAGCGCCGTAGTCGAGCTCGTCACGATCCCCGAGGGCGAAGCGGTCCAGTTCGTTCGCGACCTGGTATCCGTGCTCGTCGTACACGGTGAGCGACCAGAACGCGTCGACCGGGGGCAGTTGATCGGCTTCGAAGCGCACGAGATACGTCGAGTCCCCGTGTAGGGGCCGATTGGAGTCATCGCGCAAGAGATTGGGGTAGATGGATTCTTCGGGAGGATTCGCACCGAGCCCGCTGCGTGCGATCATGGCGCGCTTCAGGTAGCTGTTGCCCCACACGCCCATATCGGAGATCGACGACCATCCGTTCACGAGCGGTGCGAGTGTAAAGAATCGTCGCCGCATGACCTCGCGCGCGGCCGCGGGTGCGTCGTGGTACGCCTGGTGTACCGCCTCGTCGCACTGTTCGATGTCGAAGGTCGTGCCGATTCGAAGTCCGGTGCGGGCCATGCGAGTGATGATCGACCAGTCAGTGGCGTGAGGCGGGTGCTGCGCGACGAGACTGCTCGCGAGCAGGAAGAAATCGCGAGCGCTCAGGTTCTCCACCTGGAACATCGGCGGCGTCTTCATGTCGATGGTGTCGTCGCGCACGAACTCGGGCACCTCGACGTGCGGCCAATTCGATAATTTCGCGATGCGCATCTGGTTCTGCACCTCGTGCACATTCGCGTAGTCGTCGACGCCGCGGGTTTCGAGTCGTCCGATGATCCACACGACCGGCGTCGGTGCAGTGATCCGTTCGAGGCCGACGGGCACCTCGCCTCGCCAGTCACTCGAACACAGTACGAAGTCCAATGCGCCGGTGCCGTGGGTGCGTGTACCGGGGGAGGCGAAGATCTCGGTCCACATGTCATAGAGCGGGAACATGAAGAACCGGTCGTCGACGGCGGGCAGCGAGATCACGTAGGGTTCGCTGCTGACATCGAGCCACGCACTCGAGTACAGCGTGTCGAAGTTGGGTCGTACGACCGTCTTGAAGGTCGCCGGCGGGAAGGCGCGTGAGTGCACGAGTGAGCCCATTGGTCCGCGAGGCGACGTCGTCGAATAGGGCGAATTGGTGCTGACCCGTCGGGTGATCTCCATCAGTACCAACGGATAGAAGTACACGTAAGCCTCGGTGGCGATGCGTTGGAGTTCCTTCGTCTCCAGGTCCTGAGTGAACTCTCGTGACATGCGCGGCCCTAGGGGAGTCCGGCGCCGGGTGTGGTCACCCGGGCGACCTCGATGCGCCCCAGAGTCTGGTCAGCAATCTTGAAACGGTCGCTCGTCGGGGCGCTCATGATGAACAGCGTGGACCGATCGTCTCCACCGAGCATGCAGGCGAAGGCCGTTTGTGAGGTCACGACCTCGGCGGTGATCTCACCACCCTCTTTCACCCGAAGACAACGGTTCGTAAGGGCGTTCGCCAGCCAAATCTGGCCCTCGCTGTCGAGGCACATCCCGTCGGTCGCCACGAAGTCGAGTTGCGCCCACACGCGCCTGTTGCTGAGGGTGCCGTCGCTGTGTATGTCAAAGGCGCTCAGGCGAAAGGCCAAGGTCTCGCCCACGATGAGTGTGGTTCCGTCTGGTGTGATCACGCTGCCGTTGGGGAACGCCATGTCCGCCACTACCTGGACCACGTTCCCATCGGGGTTGAGCACCACGAGATTGGTCGTGGGTGGGGGAGAACTGAGAAGCCCCTCGGGGCCCTCGTCGCGCAACAGCGTGTCGAGATCGAATCCGAAATTACCCACGTAGGCGAAGTCCATCGACGACACGACCATGTCGTTGGCCCAAAAGCCGCAGTACGCACTGATGTCGGCGAAGGTGGTCTCGACGCCCGCACTGAAGCGCAGCACGCGATGATCGGTCGCGGAAACGCAGAGCAGGTCACCGTTGGTGAGCCACCCGAGTCCCGATGGCTGGCCCGGTACCGTGTGTTCGCGTCGCTCCTCGAGACCGAGCGCGTCAAGTGAGAAGACCCCGTGACGATAGAAGTCCGAGTACCAAAGCCGACCGTCGTGCCAGCGAGGTCCTTCGCCAAATGACAGACCGTCTCTGATGACGTGCGATGTGAGTTGTTCCATGACTCTGCCCTTTCTGCAACCTAGTGCTACGCGCGACTGAGCGCGCGTAGCCACGCCGCGTAGCCCGCGTCCACCGCCACGGGGTCACTGGGTGAGAAGTGGTGATCGGATTCCCAGAGCTCACCGAGTTGCTCGAGAGAGTGCCACAAACCGATCTCCAAGCCCGCCACCGTCGCGACACCACGCGCAGTCGCTTCAAGAGAGGTGCTCCTTCGAACGTCGAGGCGAGAATTCGTCGCCTGCAGCTGCATGAGTAGATCCATGGACGCGGCTCCGCCGTCGGCGCGAATCTCGCGCAACGCAATGCCGCTGTCTCGAAAGGCGTCGGTCATGGCGCGTACTTGGTAGCTGAGCGCCTCCACGAGCGCGCGCGCGATCTGCGCGCGACCCGCACCTCGTGAGAGGCCCGTGATGGATCCTCGGGCGTCGCCACGCCAGAAGGGCGATCCGAGACCGGTGAATGCCGGTACGAAATGGACCCCACCACTGTCGAGCACGCTTGACGCGAGTGCTTCGAGATCTTCTGAACGCTCGATGAAGCCAAGTTCGTCGCGCAACCACTGCACGGCGGCACCCGCAACGAACGCGGAGCCTTCGATGGCGTAGGTGGCGGGCCCGAAGGCGCCGAGGTCCCAGGCAACTGTCGTGATGAGTCCGTCAAAGACGCCCGGAGAGTTGTCGCCGGCGTTGGCGAGGACGAAAGCCCCGGTCCCGTAGGTGGCCTTCACCATGCCGGTCTCGAAACACGCCTGGCCGAAGAGTGCGGCTTGTTGATCACCGAGCACGCCGGTGATCGGTACGCCCGCGAGCTCGGGGACGACGTCGGCGCTGATGGTGGCGAACGTGGTCGTCGAGGGTCGGATGTCGGCGAGGGAGTCGAGTGGGATGGCGAAGAGGGCGGCCATGGTGGGCGACCAATCCAGCGTGTCGAGGTCCATGAGCATCGTGCGTGACGCGTTGGATGGCTCCGTGCAGAAGGCACCGCCATCGACCCCTCCGCTCAACCACCACACGAGCCACGTATCGATCGTTGCGAGGCTCGGTGCCTGCGCGGCGTCGAGCGCGCCGTGATCGAGCAGCCAGCGCATCTTGGTCGCTGAGAAGTACGAGTCGAGCACGAGACCCGTGTGCGAACGCACGGCGTCACCGTGTCCCTGCTCGCTGAGCGTTTGACACGCGGCCGTCGTTCGCCGGTCTTGCCAGACAATGGCGCGGTGGGCCAGGTGACCGGTTTCTCGATCGAACGCGACCGTTGTCTCACGTTGGTTGGTGATGCCGATACTCGCCACCCGATGACCGGATTCGTGTGCCCAGGTCGCCACATCTCGCAGCGTCGCCACGGCCAGGTCGGCTATCTCGGCGGCGTCATGCTCGACCCAGCCGGGATGGGGGTAGTGCTGGGTGAGTTCGCGATAGGAACTGTCGAGGATACGGGCACCTTGATCAAAGGCGAGGGTCCTCACCCCCGTCGTCCCGGCGTCGAGGGCGAGAATGAGGTCCATCCGGCCGAGGCTAGTGAGTTTTAGGGCATTTTCCGCGCCAAACGTTTCGGGTAAGAGAATTCTTTTGAAATGAGACAAGAAGAGTTGACGCCATGTAATTACAGTGCTGTAATAACACAGCATCTTGCGTCGTACTTCGGTCTGACCACTACATATAGTGGTTAGGGAGCCGAAAGGCACTAGCCTTGACTCTCCGACCCGGCGGCGCTGGACGCTATTCGAAGTGTCGGAACTGGGTAGAAAAGAGAGATTGATATGGCGATCGCACCACAGCGACTGGGAATTGGACTCCGCAGGTTCTTTACGAGCGAGGACCGTCATCCGTACGACGAAGTCGTCTGGGATCGTCGTGACGCACGCATCTCGAACTTTCGTGACGGTACGGTCGCCTTTGAGCAGTTGAACGTGGAAGTGCCCGCGTCGTGGTCGTTCAACGCGACAAACATCCTCGCTCAGAAGTACTTTCGTGGCACCCTCAACACCCCCGAGCGCGAGACCAGTCTGAAGCAGGTCGTCGACCGCATCGTCGATACGATCACCACCTGGGGCGTCGACAGTGACTACTTCGTGGACGAAGAAGAGACCGAGACTTTCCGTGCGGAGCTAAAGCACCTCCTGATCACCCAAAAGGCGGCGTTCAACTCGCCGGTTTGGTTCAACATCGGTGTGAAGGGTGTCCCTCAGCAGGGCAGCGCATGCTTCATTCTCGCGGTCGAGGACTCCATGCGCTCGATTCTCAACTGGTACACCGAAGAGGGCATCATCTTCAAGGGTGGCTCGGGCGCCGGGGTCAACCTGTCAAAGATCCGCTCGAGCGCAGAGATGCTCGAAGGCGGCGGCACCGCGAGTGGTCCGGTGTCATTCATGCGCGGCGCCGACGCGTCGGCTGGCACCATCAAGTCAGGCGGCAAGACTCGTCGCGCCGCGAAGATGGTCATTTTGGACGCCGACCACCCCGACGTGGAGGAGTTCGTCTGGTGCAAGGCCAATGAGGAGAAGAAGGCTCGCGTGCTGCGCGACGCCGGATTCGACATGGACCTCGATGGCAAGGACATCCACTCCATCCAGTACCAGAACGCCAACAACTCGGTACGCATCTCAGACGATTTTATGGAAGCAGTCCTGTCGGACGGTGACTGGGACCTGACCGCGCGCCACGGAGGTCGCGCGGTGAAGACCGTCAAGGCTCGAGATCTGTGGCGCCAGATCGCACGCGCCGCGTGGGAGTGTGCGGACCCGGGTCTGCAGTTCGACACCACCATCAACAAGTGGCACACGTCTTCCAACACTGATCGCATCAACGGCTCGAACCCGTGCTCGGAGTACATGCACATCGACAACTCGGCGTGCAACCTCGCGAGTCTCAACCTCATGAAGTACCTGCGCTCGGACGGCAGCTTTGACGTCGACGCCTTCAAGGCCTCGATCGAGGTGCTGTTCACCGCCCAAGAGATCATTGTGGGCGCCGCCGACTACCCGACTGAGAAGATTGGTGAGAACTCGCGCAAGTTCCGTCAACTGGGGCTCGGTTACGCGAATCTCGGTGCGCTTCTCATGGCGTCGGGTCTCGCCTACGACTCCGACGAAGGTCGAGCGTGGGCGGCGGCGATCACTGCGTTGATGACCGGACACGCTTACGCCACGAGTGCTCGCACGGCGGGCCGTATGGGTCCGCACGAAGGCTTCGCCGAGAACGCCGAGCCGATGATCAACGTACTTCGCATGCACCGCGACGCGTCCTACGAGATCGACGCCACGAAGGCGCCGAGCGACATCCTCCAGGCCGCGCAGCGCGCGTGGGAAGAAGCTGTTGACTTGGGTGTTCGCCACGGCGTACGTAACGCTCAGGCGTCGGTGCTCGCACCGACCGGCACCATCGGATTGCTGATGGACTGTGACACCACCGGTATCGAACCTGACCTTGGACTCGTGAAGTTCAAGAAGCTTGTGGGCGGCGGCAATATGTCGATCGTGAACCAGACCGTACCTCGTGCGCTGCGCAAGCTCGGCTACAGCGAGGACGAAGTCGCGGCCATCGTTTCCTATATCGACGAGAACAAGTCGATCGTTGGTGCTCCGGCACTGCGCCCCGAGCACATGTCGGTCTTCGCTTGTTCGATGGGTGACAACACAATCCACTACCTGGGTCACGTGAAGATGATGGGTGCCGTGCAGCCGTTCATCTCTGGTGCCATCTCCAAGACGGTCAACATGCCCGAGGACGCGACCATCGAAGACGTGGAGAACTTGCACATGGACGCGTGGCGTCTTGGCGTGAAGGCCGTTGCGATCTACCGAGACAACTGCAAGGTCGGCCAGCCCCTCTCGACGGCGAAGAAAGAGGGCGAGGAGTCGTCGTCCTCGGTGACCGCTACCGACTCGGTCGCCGCCGAGCTGTATTCGAAGATCACCAAGCTCGAAGCGGCCCTCGAGCTCGCAAAGAGTGAGGGTTCGCACGTGGTCGTCGGTGCGGTCCGTGAGCGTTTGCCGCGACGTCGTGTGTCGACGACGTTCGCCTTTCGAGTCGCAGACTGTGAGGGCTACGTCACGGTTGGCGAATACGAGGACGGACGTCCTGGTGAGGTCTTCATCAAGGTGTCCAAGCAGGGCTCGACACTGGCGGGCATCATGGACGCCTTCTCGATCTCTATCAGCCTCGGACTCCAGCACGGCGTGCCGCTGGCGACCTACGTGCGCAAGTACGTGAACATGAAGTTCGAACCATCGGGCATGACCGACGACGCCGACCTACGAATCTCGACGTCGCTCGTTGACTACATCTTCCGTCGCTTGGCGCTGGACTACTTAAGCCCGAGCGAGCGTGAGGAATTGGGTGTCTTGTCGACGAGTGAGCGTATACAGCCCACCTTGCCCGAGGTCGTCGAACAAGCGACCCCGAGCGTAGGGGTGAGTGTTCAGCCAACCCTTATCGAGGTGGTGCCCACCCCCAGCACGCACGCGAATCCGGTGAGTCGCTCTGAGCAGCGCGATGCGCCAATGTGTTACCAGTGCGGTAACGCAATGCAACGAGCGGGTTCGTGCTACGTCTGCTCAAGTTGCGGTGCGACGAGTGGGTGCAGTTGAGACGTCAACCGCTACGCCTGACGTAAAAGGTGTCAGGGTTCACTACGAAGTGTGAACTCGGTGATGGACACGAAGGAGAGCCTCAGCGCGAGCTGAGGCTCTCCTTCTTTTTGTCTCGATACCGCCCCTGAGGTGATGACGTGGACCGCACCGAAAAGGGAGACGACACCGTACGCGAGGCGTCTGCGACGGTGTTTTGAGAATCCGCTCGCTCGGAGTTCGAGTGAGCCCGATAACCTCATATTTTGAATCCAAGTCGTTACTTGGGGGCAAGGAGTCTCGCCCCCAGGCTCAATACCAAGGACCATCGCTCCAGACGCACCGTCTGAGCTAAAGGTATCGAGGTCTGACATTGCAGTTTGAGGATCGGAGTGAGTTGTGGCCTGTCCAAGTACTCGTGGAATTCGCCGTCGCCCGTCAACACGACCGAGCGTCACTCACGCCCCTTTCGGTGTGCTTCGCGCATGATCGAACACCCCGCGTACGCCGTTGATCCTTGGTGCCTTCGCGAGACGTCGCTGGATCTTGATGTTTTGGCGCAGAGTGAATCACTCTTCGCGCTGTCGAACGGCCATATTGGCTGGCGCGGCAACCTTGACGAAGGTGACCCGCACGGGCTGTCCGGTTCGTATCTCAATGGCGTGCACGAACTTCGCCCGTTGCCCTACGCCGAAGCTGGTTACGGGTACCCCGAGATGGATCAGGTCATGATCAACGTCATCGATGGCAAGGTGATTCGCCTCTTGGTCGATGATGAACCGTTCGACGTTCGATACGGCGAACTGCACGAGCATGAACGCGTGCTGGACTTTCGTGCCGGAGTCCTCGATCGTCGCCTCGAATGGTCCACGCCGTCAAATCGACGAGTCCGGGTGACCTCCACTCGACTGGTGTCGCTCGTCCAACGTTCGGTGGCGGCCATCTGCTACGAGGTCGAAGCACTGGAGCAGCAGGTGCGCGTCGTCGTCCAGTCAGAGTTAGTCGCCAATGAGGCGCCGCCGCCCGCGACGGGCGATCCACGCGTCTCTGCAGTACTGAAAGATCCGTGGAAGGCGGAGTATCGGGCGAATGAAGATGTGCGGTGCGAGCTCGTCCACAGCACCAACATCAGCAACCTGAAGGTTGCTGCAGCAATGGATCACGAGGTCAATGGACCTGACTCGACGAACATACGTTGCGAGAGCTTCGATGACCTCGGTCGGGTGACCATCACCGCCACGCTCGAGCCGGGGGAACGACTGCGTATTGTCAAGTACGTCGCGTACGGTTGGTCCGCGCAACGTTCGAAGGAGGCGCTGCGCGATCAAGTCGACGCCGCGCTCGACGCGGCGATGGGGGCTGGTTGGGATGGGCTGCGCGCGTCGCAGCGTTCATTCCTCGAGGATTTTTGGGATCGTGCGGACATTGAGCTCGACGGTGATGACGAGATCCAGCAGGCCTTGCGATTCTCATTGTTCCATGTGCTGTCCGCCGTCGTTCGAAGCGAACGCCGAGGGATACCGGCCAAGGGATTGACCGGCAACGGTTACGACGGGCACTCGTTCTGGGACAGCGAGACCTTTGTCCTGTCGGTGCTCAGCTACACCATGCCCGAAGCGGTCGAGCAGGCGCTTCATTGGCGCCATGACACCCTCGGGGCGGCGCGGGACCGTGCCGTCAGTATTGGCCTGGGTGGTGCGGCGTTTCCCTGGCGAACCATTACCGGTGCGGAGTGTTCCGCGTACTGGCCCGCGGGCACGGCGGCCTTTCACGTGGGCGCCGACGTCGCTGACGCGGTCATACGGTATCTGCACGCGACGGGCGATGAGGAATTTGAGAGGCACGCGGGACTCGAATTGTTGGTGGAAACGGCGAGACTCTGGCGCTCGTTGGGGCATTTCGATGTGCTGGGCGGGTTTCGCATCGACGGGGTCACCGGACCCGATGAGTACAGTGCGGTCGCTGACAATAACGTCTATACCAACCTCATGGCGCAGCAGAATCTACGTGCGGCGTGTGAGCTCGTGGCGCGCCATCGCGATATCGCCGATGCGCTCAAGGTAGACGATGCCGAAGTCGCTGAGTGGCGCAGCGCCGCAGAGATGATGGTTGTGCCGTTCGATCACGTGCGCGGCGTTCACGCCCAGAGTGAGGGCTTCACCGAGCACGAATTGTGGGATTTCGCCGCGACGGCTGAGGCCGACTATCCGCTCTTACTGCACTTTCCTTACTTTCAGCTCTATCGAAAGCAAGTGGTGAAGCAGGCGGACTTGGTTCTCGCGATGTTGCTACGAAGCGACGCCTTCACCTTCGAGGAAAAAGTCCGAAACTTTGACTACTACGAGAAGCTCACGGTGCGAGACTCATCGCTCTCGGCGTGCTGCCAGTCGGTGATCGCCGCGGAGGTCGGTCACCTGGGCTTGGCGTACGACTACTTGGCGGAAGCGGCGCTGATGGACATGAGGGACCTCGAGCACAACACCCGTGACGGATTGCACCTCGCGTCACTCGCGGGTACGTGGATAGCCCTGGTGGCTGGTCTTGGGGGGATGCGAAAGTCGCACTCGACGTTGTCGTTCGCACCTCGCTTGCCCGAAGGGATCACTCGACTTTGCATCAATCTGGTGTTCCGGGGCCGACGACTTCGCGTAGAGCGGACGCCCAGCGCGACGACGTACCTGCTAAAGAGCGGCGCTGACCTCGAGATGAGTCATTTCGACCAGACGTTCATCGCGACAACAACCGCTCCGACACAGTTTGTCGCGGACGGACTCGATGGCCAATGGGCTTCTGGTCCACCACCAACGCAACCACACGGCCGGGCGCCATTGCACCGAGAGTCGACAACGTCGCGCGACGATGAGGAGGCTTCGTGAGTGTTCCCGAGAACCAAGATGCGAGTGCGCTAGTGGACGTCGCGGCGTATGAAGCGTGGCTGTTCGACATGGACGGCGTGTTGACCAAGACGGCAGCGGTTCACGCCGCCGCCTGGAAGTTGGCGTTCGACGATTTCCTCACACGTGAGGCGGCGTCCTCCGCGACGACGTTTGTCCCCTTCGACGTCGAGGCCGACTACGAGAAGTACGTCGACGGTGAACCTCGTGAGGATGGCGTGCGGAACTTTCTCGCGTCGCGCGGGATCGTCCTCCCCGAAGGCGCGGAGGGCGACAGCCCCGACACGAGGAGTGTCGAGGGACTGGGAAATCGCAAGAATGCCTTGGTGCTCGAAGTGATGAAACGAGACGGCGTGGCTGTCTTTGAAGGTGTGGTGGCGCTCGTGAGCGAACTGCGTCGACGAGGGGTCAAGGTTGGCGTCATTTCAGCCAGTGAGAACACGAAGGCCGCGCTCCAGTCCGCCGGCATCCTTCATCTGTTCGACGCCGTTGTCGATGGCCACACGGTCAAGGATCGTAAACTTCGTGGCAAGCCCGCGCCAGATAGCTTCCTCGAGGGCGCGCGGATACTCGACGTCCAACCCGGTCATGCGGTGGTCCTCGAGGACGCGCTGGCCGGTGTGGCGGCGGGGCGAGCGGGAAAGTTTGCGCTCGTCATCGGTGTCGATCATCACGACGCAACAGCCGCGCACGACTACGCGGATCAACTTCGCGCGCACGGCGCTGACGTGGTGGTAACCAACCTCACGCAACTCTTGGGGTAGTCGCGCACGCTCGTATGGCGTGACTCGTTGCTTCCTCGAAGGTGAGGTGCCGCGCCCGACGCGGGTGCGAGCCTGCTGTCACTGAGAGAGCACGAAGGTGTTGAGCGCGTGGGCGAAGCCCTCGTCGGCGTTGGACCTGGAAACCGCGTGCGCGGCCTTTTGGACAGCGTCGTCGGCGTTACCCATGGCGATACTTAGACCGGACTCTTCGAACATGGACACGTCATTGAACATGTCACCGATGGTCGCGATGTCGTTGGGTGCCACGTCGTACTTGTTCGACAGATACCGAACGACACGACCCTTGTTGGCGTCAAGGTGCGTCACGTCGAGGAAGTAGCTCTGGGAGCGGGTCGCAGACACGCGCGTGTCAAAGTGCTTGTTCAACGCTGCGGCCGCTGCGGCGCTCGCTTCGCTGTCATCACTGACGCCAACCAACTTGGTGACCCCGGTCTCGATCCCTTTGAAGTCGGCACGTCTCGTCGGTTCATAGTGCAGGCCGCGAGCTTCGTGTTGGACGTGGGGTCCGTCGCGATCAAGGACGTACCAATCCGCGCCCTGGTAGAGCCACACCGAGAGATCGTGGGCGCGAAGGACGTCGATGATCGGAGCCGTGACGTCGGCGTCGATCGTCACTTCTTCGAGCACGCGTAACTCACCGTCGACCATGAGCGCGCCATTTAAGGCGCCAAGTGGTGTTGTGAGCCGAAGCGGCTCTACGAACATGGCCAGTCCCTGGGGTGGGCGCGCGCTGGTGAGAGCGAAGATGATGCCCGCGTCGGCTAGATCCCTGACAGCTTGAATGGTGTCGTTGGTGAGGATCTTGTCGGGTGTGATCAGTGTGCCGTCGACGTCAGAGAGCACGAGGCGAACGGGGCTCACTGGGGAAGACACCATTCATTGGGTTCGATGACGTCAGCAATGGCCTCGGGTCCCCACGAGCCTTTGGCGTAGAACTGTACGGGTTGGGGGTTATCGAGCAGCGGTGCCGCCACCTCCCACAGTCGTTCAATGCCGTCAGACCTTGTGAAGAGGGCTCGACTGCCGAGCATGGCTTCGAGTATCAGATGTTCGTACGCTTCGAGGTTGTTGGCCGCGCGAAACGAGTCCTGGTAGTGGAACGTCATTTCCGCAGAGTCGAGATGCATATGGGGACCAGGTTCTTTGGTCAGGAAATGTGCGTGGATCGATCCGGGATCTGCGAAGTCGACGACTAACTTGTTGCCGCGCCACTTTGGTTCTGAAGTGCCCGTCGGGAACAGTCGCATCACCGGCTCATCGAAGCCGATTGTTATGACTTGTCGACTTTGGGCAAGACACTTACCGGTTCGCAAGTAAAAGGGCACGCCCTTCCAGCGGGTGTTCTCCACCTCCGCGCGCAACGCCACGAACGTCTCGGTCTGTGAGTCAGGTGCGACTCCGTGCTCGTTTCGGTAGCCGTCGTACTGACCGCGTACCACGTTGGCCGGGTCTATGGGTCGAAGCGTCTGGAAGACCTTGTGGACCTCGTCGCGCAGGGGACCGGCGTCCAGGCTCGTGGGTTGCTCCATCGCAATGAAGCCGAGCACCTGGAAGAGGTGCGTGACGACCATGTCACGAAAGGCCCCGGTCTCTTCGTAGAAGGCGCCACGATTTTCGATTGAAATGGTCTCGGGCACGTCGATCTGGACGTAGCGTACGTGATCGCGGTTCCACAGGGGCTCGAAGAGCCGATTCGCGAACCGCAAGGCCAAGATGTTGTCAATGGATTCTTTGCCGAGAAAGTGGTCGATGCGAAAGACCTGCGTCTCTTCGAAGTTCGCTTTGATCACTGCGTTGAGGTTCTGAGCCGAGGCGAGGTCCACGCCGAAGGGTTTCTCGCAGATGACCCTCGAGTTCTCGTGGAGTCCGCACGCCCCGAGCGCTTCAATCATGGCGAGGACGGCGTCGGGAGGGACCGCGAGATGAAAGAGACGCCCTACGGTGCCACCGATGTCGTGCTCGGCCGCAGTGACGGCCCGTGAGAGCGAGCTGAAGTCTTCGGGGTCGGCGACGACGAATGAGAGCGAAGCCTCGAAGTGCTCCCAGACATCGCCCTCGGGCTGGTTCGACCCGAATTGTCGCACCGCGTCTCGAGCGTAGGAACGAAAGGCGTCGGTTCCCATTGCGAATCGTGAGGGTGCGGACCCGATGATCCGATAGCGCTCCGGGAGCAGTCCCGCGGAGGCGAGGTGAAAGAGGCCAGGGATGATCTTGCGCTTGGCGAGGTCACCCGTAGCGCCGAACAGGACGATGACGTGGTTGCGTGGCACCTCGTAGTCCGGATCAATGGGGGTATTCATAACGTGCCTCCGTTAGTTCGGTGCACCTGGGCACCCTTGGCGATAAGGATCTCACTCGTGAGTTCCGGTGCAAACAAGCCGTGTTCGATGACCCCCGGGGTCATTGAAAGCGAAGCGGCGAGCGTCGCGGGTTCGCCGATCTCACCTCGATAGTCAGCAATGACACCCCCGTCGGGACTCAGCGCCACCGCGCGCACGTTGGTGGGCGCCAGGCGACGCAAGGTGGCGGCCAGTCCAAAGGGGTGCAACTCCACGGGTACGGGCGCTCGAAGCTCACGTACGAGTTTGGTGGAATCGCCAATGATCACGAAGCGCTCGGTCGACGCCGCGACGATCTTCTCTCGGGTGAGTGCCCCGCCGCCGCCTTTGATCAGCCACCCATCGGGAGTGATCTGATCGGCGCCGTCGATGGCGAGATCGAGTTGGTCAATGGAGTCGAAGGGGTCAACGGTGAGTCCGAGCGCGCTCGCGGCGTCGTGGGTACGCGGGGAGGTGGCGACGTAGACAACCGCGGGGCGTCGAAGGGCGAGCGCCGTGAGCAGGTGGGCAACGGTGGTCCCGGTTCCGAGCCCGACGCGCATGCCGTCTTTGACCATGTCCGCCGCGTACTGGGCGACGAGGCGCTTCTCCTGCTCAACGCTCACGTGTCGAGGGCGCTTGGATCGGTGAAGACAAGGGACCGCTCGGAGACGACCCTTCCCGCAGGGATCGACGTGTCGCCTTCGAGGAGCCGCGAGAGGGCCTCACGCTGTTCGACACCTGCGACGAGCCACACGAGTTGGTCACTTCGCGCGATGGCGGGGTAGGTGAGGGTCATTCGACGCTGACCCTGGTATTCACCAGTGGCCGCGACGAGCTGCTCGGTGACCTCGAGCACGGGGTCACCGGGGATCAACGATGCGGTGTGACCATCAGGCCCGAGTCCCAGGTGGATGAGGTCGAATCGTTCCGGCAGACCCGCCTCGTAGGCCAGTGCGCCTTCGTCGAGATCGTGTTCGACGGGCATCGGCACGATCGTTGCTTCAACGGAACCGAGGCTCCGTCGAAGGTTGTTGAGATTTCGTTCTCGGCTCTGCATATGCACGGCGCGCTCATCGACCTGGTAGATCACCGTCAACGCCCACGGCATGTTCATCAGCGCCATCGCCTCGAACATCGGCCAGGGCGTATGACCACCGCTCACGGCCATGGAAAAGGACCCCTTGGCGAGGACCGATTGCTCGGCGCGTTCGACGATGAATGCCGCCGCTTTGTGCGATGCGACCGCGGCACTCTCGAATGCTCGAAGTTCGTGCTGCATGTCAGGAGACCTTTTCGGCGTGCCCGCCGAACTCAGAACGCATCGCCGACAAGACCTTCGCCGTGAAGGCCCCTTCACCACGTGATTCGTAGCGTTGCCACAGGGCCGCACTGATGACCGGTGCGGGCACCGATTCGTTTATCGCCGCTTCAACGGTCCAGCGACCTTCGCCTGAATCGGAGACTCGACCACTGAACTCAGAGAGCTCGGGCGAACGTGCGAGCGCGTCCGCGGTCAAATCCATCAGCCATGAACTGATCACCGAACCGTGCCGCCAGACCTCCGCGACCTCCGCGACATCGATGTCATACGCGTAGAACGACGGGTCACGAAGGGGCGTCGTCTCGGCGTCGGCCGTGACCTTCGCGAGACCAACGTTCGCGTGTTTTATGATGCTGAGCCCCTCGGCAATGGACGCCATCATTCCGTATTCGATGCCGTTGTGGACCATCTTCACGAAGTGACCGGCGCCGTTCGCTCCGCAGTGGAGGTATCCCTCGGGTGCGGTGCCGTCAGTGCGTGAACGTCCGGGTGTCGCTTCGCTCGCGCCTCGCCCGGGCGCGATGGTCTTGAAGATCGGGTCAAGGCGCGCAACGACCTCGTCTTCTCCACCGATCATGAGGCTGTAGCCGCGCTCGAGCCCCCATACCCCTCCGCTCGTGCCGCAGTCGACGTAGTGAATGCCGGAGGCCCGAAGGGCGATCGCGCGCGTGATGTCGTCTTGGTAGTACGAGTTTCCCCCGTCAATGATGACGTCACCACTCGCGAGATGTGGCGTCAATTCGTCCAACGCGCTCTGGGTCACCGCCGCGGGCAGCATCAACCAAATGGCGCGTGGCTGGTCGAGTTTGGCGACGAGATCCTCGAGCGACGATGCTCCGACGATCCCTTCGCCTTCGAGGTCGTTCACGGCGTCGGCGTTGACGTCATAGACAACGCTGCGGTGACCGTCACGTACGAGACGGTGGACCAGGTTGGCGCCCATTCGTCCAAGTCCCACCATTCCAAGTTGCATCGGGGTACTCGTCGTCACGTCAATCCTCTTTTCTCTTCAGTGTTCGATAGTGCCTGATAAGGGCGTTGGTCGATGAATCGTGGGTGAGTTCGGGCTCAAAGTTGGTGTCGAGTTCGGGAATGATCCTGGTCGCGAGGACTTTGCCCAACTCAACGCCCCATTGGTCAAAAGAGTCGATTCCCCACACGACGCCTTGGGTGAACACTGAGTGCTCGTAGAGCGCGATGAGCGAGCCGAGCAGACGCGGGGTCAAGACCTCGGCGAGCAGTACGTTGGTGGGTCGATTTCCCTCCATGACCCGATGGGCGATGACGTGCTCGGGCGTACCCTCCGCGCGCACCTGGTCATCGG
Organism: Actinomycetes bacterium; assembly: GCA_021781335.1. Classification (GTDB taxonomy): domain Bacteria; phylum Actinomycetota; class Acidimicrobiia; order Acidimicrobiales; family RAAP-2; genus RAAP-2. The sequence continues at coordinate 7,240 of JAJXXA010000106.1, read as the reverse complement.
TCTTGCCAAATGCGAGGGCCTCGGCTTGGGCGAAGACATTAGAGGAGAGAATGTCGTGATGGTCTGTGAGTGGGTTAAGACTCTTGGCGAAACCAATGAGATCGACTGGCACGACTGAGGTGCCCTGGTGCAAGAGTTGGTAGAAGCTGTGCTGACCGTTGGTGCCGGGCTCGCCCCAATAGAGAGGCCCCGTCTGGTAGTCAACGTGATCGCCGTCGATCGTTACGTGTTTGCCGTTTGACTCCATCGTCAATTGCTGGAGGTACGCGGGTAGCCGTTTGAGGTACTGCTCGTAGGGCATCACCCCAACGGAAGCACAACCGAGGAAGTTTCGGTTCCAGACCGCAATCATCCCCATCAACACGGGAAGGTTGCGCTCGAAGGGGGCCAGTCGAAAATGTTCGTCCATGGCGTGAAAACCCGCGAGGAGTTCGGCGAAGTACGTGGGACCGAGCGCGATCATCGTCGAGAGTCCAATGGCGGAGTCCATTGAGTATCTGCCGCCCACCCAGTCCCAGAAACTGAACATGTTGGCGGTGTCGATCCCAAAAGCCGCGACCGCTTCGTGGTTGGTTGAGACCGCGACGAAGTGACGCGCTATGGCCTCTTCTGTGCCTATCTGCTCCACCAGCCACGCACGCGCTGATCGTGCGTTCGTCAAGGTCTCAATGGTCGTGAAAGTCTTCGAGGAGATGATGAAGAGTGTTTCGTCGGCATCTAGATCGCTAATGGCCTCGACCAGATCGCTTGCGTCCACGTTCGAGACGAAGCGAAACGTGAGGTCGCGTTGGCAGTAGTGGCGAAGCGCCTCGTAGGCCATGACGGGGCCGAGGTCGGAGCCTCCGATTCCGACATTCACCACGTTGCGGATCGGTTTGCCGCGGTAACCCTTCCACTCACCCGAACGAATCTGCGTGGCGAACCTCGACATGTGTTCGAGCTCGGCGTGCACCTCTGGTATGACGTCACGCCCGTCGACGATGAGTTGCGCGTCCTTGGGCATTCGAAGCGCCACGTGCAGGACCGCACGGTCCTCAGAGACGTTGATATGTTCACCAGCCATCATCTGGTCGCGACGTCGTGCGACGCCCGATTCCTCGGCGAGTTCGAGTAGTAGTCGAAGCGTCTCATCGGTGAGTCGATTCTTCGAGTAGTCCAGATAGATCCCTTCGGCCTCGACGTGCATGCGCTCACCACGCGTGGGGTCTTCGGCGAAGAGGTCTCGAAGGTGTCGTGATCCAACTTCGACGTGGTGAGTCTCGAGACTCTTCCAGGCTGAACGTTGACGCAGAGGGGGAATGCTCACGGGGTCTCCTCGGACTTGACTAGTTGCACAACCATCCTCTCAAGAAGTCGTGACCAGGTGCGATCTGTCCACTTCGAGCAACGTAACGAGCCCGATCCTGATGTGTTCCGACGCGGTGCCGCGTGCACCATGGGCAGCACGGGTGCGTTGCACGCACGTGGGGTGGGTGAGTGTCGTGAACATGAGTACGGCATCGAGTGGACGGCGTTGCGCGTGCGCGTGCGCGTGCGCGCGAGTGGCGCGTGGTGAGACGAATGATGCATGACTCCCCCGTAACCTGGCGCGTCGCGACGTCTTCGGACAACGCGACCACAGCTCGACCTTACGGGTCATCGAGAAAGGTCGCGCCGGCGTCGCATGATGCGTCGCTTCGCAGGTGCCCGAACAGAATCGAGGGTGACTACCCTTCGTGGTGAAGAGTCCGCGTATATGAATGATGAGCACGCACGACATGTAGTCGCGACATTGCGGCCACCCAGAGGGGTCATCAATCGCTCAAATGGCGCACCAGCCATTGTCCACGGGCACGATTGCTCCGTTCACGTTGCTCGCGGCGTCTGAAGCGAGAAAGACGATGACTGACGCCAACTCGTTCGCCTGGGCGACACGACCAACGTTGGCGGTGTAACCACTGATGACCGACAGGCCCATTGCGTCGGGCATCATGTTGACTTCCAGACTCGTCGCAACGCCGCCCGGCGCCACGGCATTGACGCGGATGCCCTTGTCTCGATAGATCACCGCCGCCGACTCGGTGAGACCAATGACGCCGTGCTTGGAGACCGTGTATGCGGTGCCTGCGGCACTGCCACGAAGGCCCGCCTCGGAGGCGGTATTGACAATGGCACCATGACCCCTGGCCAGCATGTGCGGCACGACCGCGCGCGTAAGAAGGAACGGCGCGGTGAGGTTGACGCGAAGGACCCGTTCCCATATGACGTCACTTACTTCGTGGGGGCCGCTCATGTCGTCCATGATGCCCGCATTGTTGATCAGGACATCGACACCCCCAAACGTTTGCACGCTCAGTGTGACGATGCGCTCTACGACGCTCGGGTCACTGAGATCACCCACGACTGCGATCGCTGATCCTCCCGCGGCCTCGATCTCTGCGACCACTGCGAGCGCCGTCTCTTGGTGCAGATCGCCTATGACCACATGGGCTCCGCGCGAGGCCAACAACACCGCACAGGCGCGACCGATGCCGGCGCCGCCCCCGGTGACGATTGCGACCTTGCCGTCAAAATCTCTGTCCATGAGAAGCCTCCTCCTGATCGAGTTCCGCCCACGAGTCAGTCATATCATTGGCCCGCTAGGGCATTTCGACCCGAAATGGTTGCTGGCAACAGGACGAGTTCGCCGAGGAACGTGCGGTTACTGCGGTCAGTGGCTTGTACGGTGGAGAGTCGAAGAGACGGGAGGCGTCGTGGGTTCACTCGAGAGTTATTTCGATAACACGGGTCGTGACGATGTGTTGAGCGGGGGAGTGACGATGATCCCCATTGACACTGATGTGGGCACCTTCAAGGTGTGGACCAAGCGCGTGGGGAACAATCCTTCGCTCAAAGTCTTGTTGCTCCACGGCGGTCCCGGCGCGACGCACGAGTGCTTCGAAGCCTTCGATAGCTATTTTCCTGGCGCGGGGATTGAGTACTACTACTACGACCAGCTCGGTTCATGGCGCAGTGACCACCCCGACGACCCTTCGCTGTGGGAGCTCGACCGTTTTGTTGAAGAAGTCGAGCAAGTCCGTCGCGCGCTCGCTCTCACGTCTGACAACTTCGTGCTCCTCGGTCATTCGTGGGGTGGGATCTTGGCGATCGAATACGCACTCAAGTATCAACGCAACCTGAAAGCCCTCGTGATCTCGAACATGATGTCGAGCGTGCCGGCCTACAACGCGTACGCGCGTGAGGTCTTGATGCCTGAAATGGATCAGGAAGCCCTCGCTGAGATCATGGCGCTCGAAGCGAGCGGCGATATCGAGAACCCTCGGTACATGGAGTTGCTCTTGGCACAGCACTACGTTCATCACGTGTTGAGGATGCCGGTCGATGACTGGCCCGAGCCGGTTCAGCGACTGTTCACCCACATGAATCAGGCTATTTACGTCAAGATGCAAGGACCGAGTGAGTTGGGCATTAGTGGCAACGCCACGCTGGCTGACTGGGACCGCACTGAGTCCCTGAGTGAGATTGGCGTGCCGACCCTCGTTATCGGAGCGCGTTATGACACCATGGACCCGGCGTTCATGGCGATGATGGCGAGCAAGATCCCACGAGGAGAATCGCTGACCTGTCCTTCGGGGAGCCATCTCGCGATGTACGACGATCAGGTGGCGTACTTCAACGGTTTGATTGCGTTTTTGCGCAGTCTCGACGCGAGTTCAACCAGCAACGGCTAAGTCACCCCGTGTGATGCGGCGCGCGCACTGGTGAGCCGTACTCGTCGAGGAGTCGGGTCACTTCTTCGTCAGTCGTCTGATCAAAGTCCTCATACCATTGGCCGACAGCTCGGAACTGCTCGGGCGTCGAGAGGCAGGTCACGACGTCAGCAATGCGCGTGATTGCCTCGCGGGCCTCGTAGGACGCGACGGGTACGGCCACGATGATTCTTCGCGCGCCGCGCGCCCTCGCCACCCCTACCGCCACTCGCGCCGTCGCGCCAGTGGCGAGTCCGTCATCGACGATGATCACGGTGCGTCCGACGAGCGAGGCTGGTGCGCGGCCCGCGCGGTAGCGCGCGAGACGACGCTCCAACTCGACTCTTTCGCGCTCTTCAACGCCGGCCATCTCGCTGTCGCTAAGGGCGAGTTGGCGAATGAGTTGCTCACTGAGGACCTTCGCGCCGTCCTCGCCGATTGCGCCGAAGGCGAGTTCGCGCTGACCGGGTACTCCTAGCTTTCGAACCAGCAACACGTCCAGCGGAGCGTCCAGCGCACGGGCCACCTGCGCCGCCACCGGAACGCCACCGCGCGCGAGCCCGAGAACGAGTGGGTTCTCGGACGCGAATGAACGCAACGCGACCCCCAGTTTTTGACCCGCATCGGCTCGGTCGACGAACCTGGTGGAGGTCGACATCACAGTCCGCTCGGATACGTCTCGGGCGGTTCGCCGCTGTCCCAGAGGCTCGTTGTCTCGAGCGGCTGCAGGGCTCGAGTTCGGTCAATGTGCATCACGACGTCAAATTGATGAACGAGGTCAGCCGCGAAGTAATGACTCTGCAGTTCGGTCTCCGGTCGATAGATGACACCGATCGCGCGCTCCAAGCGAAGCGCTGACAGCTGCTCGTCAGGAGCGAGGTCCTTGGTGGCTAGCCAGAAGTCTGCAATCGAGGCTTCGTGCAGCAGTGCCTCGTGGCTGTCAACGCGCGCGGGACGCACCCGCTTTCGTTCCACCGGTCCTCCCCAATTCGACGCGGCGCTGACGTGGCCGTCGTAAGTACTGAAACCGATGAGAAAGGCGTCTTCGCCGTAGCGCTGACGCGCCAACTGGCCGATGTTGAGCTCACCTCGACTCCCCATGGCCGTGGCGCGGGCGTCACCGACGTGAGAATTGTGAGCCCACACGACCACCTTCGAGGTTCCTCGTCTGCCTTCGAGGTGCGCGACCAATGCTTCGAGCGTGCTCGCCATGTGTCGATCACGCAGGTTCCACGACGAGATGCCACCGCGATACATCTGTCGGTAGTACTCCTCGGCGTTGTGTACGAGCAGTGCGTTGCGCTCGGCGCTGAACAACGCGTCTTGAGCCGCGAGTCCATCACGGCTCAGATAGATGTCCGCGCGCTCACGAAGTTCAACGAGTTGGTCGACGACCTCGTTCTCACACGGATCGGCGACACCTCTCGCGAGCGCGTAGCCGTAGGTCTGACCGTCGAGTCCGATGTGGTCAAAGCACGAATAGCGTTCTCGTGCGCGCTGGGCCTCGTCGGGGTCCATCTTCTCTAAGTACGCGAGAACGGCCTCGATCGACGCGCGAAGACTGTACAGGTCGAGCCCGTAGAAGTGTGCCTGGTGCGCCAACGGAGGGTGCGCGGCGTTGTAATCACGCAGCCACTCAACGAAGGTCATCACCTCGTGATTACGCCACATCCAGGTGGGGAATCGCCGGAAACTTGAAAGTGCCTCGTCGGCGCTCGCGTCGTCGGACGCGCCGGTCACGTATTGATCAACCCGGTAGGCGTCAGGCCAATCACCTTCGACGGCCACGACGCTGAAGCCGTGTCGCTCGATGAGGGTTTGAGTGATGCGTGCTCGTTCGCGGTAGAACTCGTGGGTGCCGTGGGACGCTTCGCCGATCAACACGACTCGACGGCCACCGATCAACTCGAAGAGATCGTCGTAGTCCTCGACGGCGCCTGTTATGGGATGTAAGGCCCCTTCGAGCGTCTCCATTGATGAGCGTCTTGACGTCGTTGTCTCCATAGAAGTCAATATCGTTCGTTCTGCGCGGTGCAACCAGAGCCCTTGGTCACATGCGTCACATGGTTACTTCCGCCAAGGATCGTCGTGGCCATCGAAGTTGCACTCGTTCTGCGGTAGCCTCGAATTGATGCTGATCGACGGTGAAATAGCCTTTGGAGACGGCGATGTCGCCGCGCGCGCGAAGCGTGCGGAATCCGACGGCTATGACGCCATTTGGGCCGCGGAAGTCGGACACGACCCACTCTTGATCCTCGCGGGCGCGGCCAGCGCCACCTCGCAGGTTGAATTGGGCACCGGGATACTCGTGGCCTTCGGGCGAAGCCCGATGATCACGGCGATGCAGGCCAACGACGTGCAGTTGCTGTCACGGGGTCGCCTCCTGCTCGGTCTCGGTTCGCAGATTAAGCCGCACATCGAAAAACGCTATTCAATGCAATGGTCGCACCCCGCTCGCCGGATGCGTGAGTACGTACTTGCGATGCGCGCCATTTGGGCGTGCTGGAACGAGGGGATCACGTTGAACTTTCGTGGCGAGTTCTATCGCCACACCCTCATGACGCCCTTCTTTGATCCAGGTCCTAATCCCTTTGGTCCCCCCAAGGTGTTCCTTGCCGCGGTCGGTGAGATGATGACCGAAGTCGCAGGAGAAGTCGCCGACGGCTTGTTGGTGCACCCCTTTACGACGGAGCGTTACCTTCGCGACGTGACGTTGCCCGCATTGCAGCGAGGTCTTGATAGGTCGGGTCGTTCGCTTGAGTCGTTCCAGATCTCGCTCTCGGGCCTGGTCGCCACGGGACGTGACGAGGCGCAACTCGATGTCGCCAAGGATCGAGTGCGCGCGCAGATCGCCTTTTACGGCTCGACGCCGGCGTACAAGGGTGTCCTCGAGGTGCACGGTTGGGGTCAACTTCAGAGCGAACTCAACGCCCTTGCGAGGACGGGCGAATGGGAGAATATGGGCATGCTCGTGAGTGACGAGGTGCTCGACGCCTTCAGCGTTACTGGTCATGTTGATGAGATAGCGACGGAGGTCACACGTCGCTTCGCTGGCGTTGTCGATCGATTCAGTTTGTACACCCCTTATTCCCTCGACGAGGGTGCGAGAAGCGAAATCATCGATGGACTGCGCGGGTGATTCGTGCGGCTGCGAGATGACTAACTGCCAGTAGTCCCCGCCACGATGAGACGAGTTGTCGTGCTTGCGCGCTTGGTGCATACCGAGATCGCCAGTCGTAGGTAGGTCGGTCTCACGAAGGTACCCAGTGAGACCACGACCCCGTTCGCCGCTCGAGCGACACAGGCCGAAGCGGGGTAGTTGGCGGTCTGGGTGACCCCGAAGGCAACGCTGACCGATCGGCCAGTCCCCACGACATGGCGCACACCCATGGCGCCCATGGACTGATTACGCGCGGGGGGACCCACGGGGCGCCTCGACGCCAGGACCGGTTGCACGCTCGGCACTCCCCAAATCGCGCAGGTGCCGCCGGTATTGGTAAAGACCAACGCAA